>CAYYFR010000085.1:0-10635 GCA_964470865.1 uncultured Burkholderiales bacterium
AAGCCGCGGGCACACCGGCCAACAAGGGGGTGGCGGCCAGACTGGCGACAAGTTTGCGGCGTCGGTGCATGGTGCGGGGTTCCTTGGGAGAGCGATTCGGCCGGATCGGGCGTTGCTGGCAGCGCCGCTCGATCGAGTGGCACGAAAAACCGGCGCTTGGACTTCAAGTATATTTGTACTTCATACTTGGAGAGATCGATGGCCGACATCAAAATTTTGAATCCCGACGTTCTTGGCAAGCCGCTGGGCCAGTATTCCCAGATCACCCGCGTCAAGGCCGACGAATACCTGTTCATCGCCGGCCAGCTTGCGGCTGACCACGCCGGCAACATCATCGGTATCGATGACTTCGACGCACAGTGCGTGCAGGTGTTCGCCAACCTCGGTTGCGCGCTTGCCTCGCAAGGCGCGGGCTTCGGCAACATCGTGCAGTTCACCACTTACCTGGTGCACTCGCAGGACATTGCCAAATTCATGAGTTATCGCTTGCGCGAGTTTCCGCGCATGTTCCCCAATGGCGCCTACCCGCCCAACACGCTGTTGATGGTCGACCGACTGGTGCAGGAGCCGTTTTTGGTTGAGGTACAGGCGATCGCGGCGATTTAGCCGACAAAAGTAAAACCCTGCTTTTGTCGGGTGCTGATTTGCACGAAATCACCGGCATAGCCGGCTGATTTCGCTGTTGAACGGCCACGAAAAAACCGCCGCCCTGCTGCTACAGAAGGAACAGGCTGGCCAGGCCGAGAAAAATCAGGAAGCCCAGGGTGTCGGTGGCGAATGTCAACAGGACCGAGCTGCCGACCGCCGGGTCGCGGCCCATGCGATAGCGCAGCATCGGTACCAGCATGCCGACGGCGGTGCCCACCAGCAGGTTGAGCAGGATCGCCGCCATCATCACCAGCCCCAGGCCGGGCAGCCTGGAGATTGCCCAGGCAAATGCACCGGCGGCCAGGCCGCCGGCCACCCCGATGATCATCGCCGTCGAGATTTCCTTGCTGACCAGGCGCCACATATTGGCACGCGTGATCTGCCCCAGCGCCAGGGCGCGGATGATCAAGGTCATGGTCTGGTTGCCTGAATTGCCGCCGATGCCGGCGACGATCGACATCAGAAACGCCAGCACGACAATCTGGCTCACCGTGCCTTCGAAGCGCGAGGCCACATAGCTGGCCACGCCGGCGGTGCAAAGGTTCAACATCAGCCATGGCGCCCGGTTTTTCACTGACTTCGAAATCGGCGCAAAGATGTCCTCTTCCTCGCGCAGACCTGCCCTGGACAGCACTTCTTCTTCCTGAGCATCGCGGATGTAATCGACCACCTCGTTGACCGTGACGCGGCCGACCAGTCGGTTGTCGGCATCGACCACCGGTGCGGACACCAGGTCATAGCGCTCGAAAGCCTGTGCCGCCTCCGACGCCTCATCCCACGGATTGAGCGACAGCATCTCGGTGGTCATCACCGCACCCACCAGCGCATCGGCATCGTTCACCAGCAGGCGATTGATCGGCAGCACGCCCTTGAGCACCTCGTCGCGGTCCACCACGAATACCTGGTCGGTGTGATCGGGCAGCTCATCGAGCCTGCGCAGGTAGCGCAGCACCACTTCCAGCGTGACATCCTCACGCACTGTGACCATCTCGAAATCCATCAGCGCGCCGACCGCGTCGTCCGGATAGGACATGGCCGAGCGCAACTGCTCGCGCTCCTCCTGCGAGAGGCCGGCGCGCACCTCCTGGATCACCGCGGCCGGCAGGTCGTCGGCGATATCTGCCAGTTCGTCGGTATCGAGCGTTTCGGCGGCCGCCACCAGCGAGGCGGTGTCCATGTTCTCGATCAGCGTCTCGCGCACCGCATCCGAGACCTCGACCAGAATCTCGCCGTCGCGCTCGGCCGACTTGATCAGGTCCCACACGGCGATGCGGTCGTCGCGCGGCAGCGCCTCGAGGATGTAGGCGATGTCGGCCGGATGCAGCTCATCCAGGCGCGCCCCGAGCTTGGCCGTGTTTTGCCGGTACACCAGGTTTTCGACCAGTTCGTGCTTGTCCATCACCTGGTTGTGCACCACGGTCGCGACCAGGCGCGCGCGGCGCAGCAGCTCCTGGATCTCGATCAACGCTTCCTGCGCCTGATCCGGCTCCATCGGCTCGGTGCGCGCAACTGGCGGCTCCAGACGTGGAGCCGACTCGGGTTTGCTGTGCTGCGTTGCGCTGGCGCCCCCCGGCACGGCCTTGGCGTCACCATCCCCCTTGCCCGCTGAAGGGTCGTCGAGATTTGGCGGGCGCGGATGGTTCATGGCAGGAGCATTTCGCAGTGCCATAATTTTAGGCGCTGAGGCCCTGAAAGGCCATTCAAATCTGTCACCACCGCGCCGGCACCATCGGCACGGTATGCAACACCGCGGCACGCCTGTACAGCCAGGAGAAACACGCCGAGGTGTTGATCTCGCAACGCGTTGCCACCCGCGTTAAAGACCACGTCGTACTCGAGGCGGCAGGCGAACTCCTGCTCAAGGGCCTGAGTCGGCCGATTGCCGCTTACAACGTGGTCGACGCAAAGCCCGCTGCGGCCTGATGGCACACGCCCGCTGGGGCGCCCCGGCTCGATGCCCTAAGGCGCCTCGACCTGCTTCATGCGCGCCAGGATCACCGGCACCCGGCGCGCCAGATAGGCGGAGTTGCGATTGCGGTCATAAAAGCGCGGGTTGGGCAGCATCGCCGCCAGCCGCGCCGCCTGCTCGCGCGACAGCTGGGCTGCGGATACGCCGAAGTAATGCCGCGCGGCGGCCTCGGCACCGAACACGCCGTTGCCCCACTCGACTACGTTCAAGTAGATCTCGAGAATGCGGTCCTTCTCCATGCGCTCCTCGAGCATCCAGGCGATCACCGCCTCCTGTGCCTTGCGCACATAACTGCGCTCGCCGGACAAGAACAGGTTTTTCGCCAGTTGCTGGGTGATGGTCGAGCCACCTGCCACTACCTTGCCTTTCTTCTGGTTTTTCTCGAACGCCTTTTCGATTCCCTTCCAGTCGAAACCCTCGTGGTCGACAAAGGCGGTGTCTTCGGCCGCGATCACCGCCAGCTTCAGACTCTGGGCAATGCGCCCGTAGGGCACCCACACGTGCTTGAGGTTGGCGCCGGGATCCTTGTCGCGCAAGCCATCCAGGCGCAGGTCCATGAAGCTGGTCGACTGCGGATTGTGCTCGACCCACCACCATACCCGCAGATAGATCGAACCCTGGTAGGCGCAAAACGCCAGCAACGCAAGGCCTGCGGCCCACAGCATGAGCCTGGCGCCCATCTGCAGGACGCGTTGCATCTCAGGCGGCCGGCGCGCGCGGGGCCAGATGGGCTGCGGCGAATTGCGCCGCCGGCAGCGGCCGGCCGCGCAAATAGCCCTGCATTTCGTCGCATCCCCCAGCCCTCAGGAACGCCAACTGCGCCGCGGTTTCGACTCCTTCGGCCAGCACCGCAAGCTTGAGTGCGCGCCCCAGGCTGATGATCGCGGTGACGATCGCGGCATTGTCATCGCTGGTGCCGAGGTCTGCGATGAACGAACGGTCGATCTTGAGCTTGTCGATGGGGTAGCGTTTCAGATAGGAGAGGGAGGAATAGCCGGTGCCGAAATCATCGACCGCGAGTTTCACTCCCAGGGCGCGCAGCGCCTGCAGTTTGTCCGCCACCGCACTGTTGTCCATCAGGCAGCTTTCGGTCAGTTCGAGTTCGAGACTGGCGGCGGCCAGCCCGGTTTCGTTCAAGATCTGCGCGAGTTCGCCCACCAGTGCGTCGCGGCGGAACTGCAAGGCCGAGACATTGACGCCCATGCAGGCCGGCGCATAACCGGCCAGTTGCCATTTGCGCTGCTGGTGACAAGCCTCTTTGAGCACCCAGCGGCCGATCGGAATGATCATGCCGCGCGCCTCGGCGAAGGGAATGAACCCGGCTGGCTCAATCAGGCCGAGTTGCGGGTGGCGCCACCGCACCAATGCCTCGATGCCGGTCAGGCTGCCGTCGCGCAACGAGAACTGCGGCTGATAGTGCAATTCGAACTCGCCGCGCAGGCTGGCCTGGCGTAGCGTCGCCTCCTTGGCCAGGGTCTCGTTGGCACCCTTGGCCAGGCTGGGGCCGTAAAACTGGAAATTGCTGCGCCCGCTTTCCTTGGCGCGATACATTGCCGCATCGGCGTTGTGAATCAGTTCGTCAACCGCATTGCCGTCACGCGGAAACAGGCTGATTCCGATCGATGGCGTTACGTAGACCTGCCGGCCTTCCAGCAGCATCGGCGCGGCGATCGCCGCCAGCAGCTTGGTCGCGACCCGCGTGGCATCACCCGGCGCGCCCAGGTCGGCCAGCGCCACCAGAAACTCGTCACCGCCCAGTCGCGCCACGATGTCGGCATCGCGCAATGCGGCTTTGAGACGGGTGGCGACCTCCTTTAGCAACAGGTCGCCGACATGATGGCCAAGCGAATCGTTGACGGTCTTGAAATTGTCGAGGTCGACATAGAGGATTGCCACGGTCACCTCATGGCGCCGCGCCATTGCCAGCATGCCTTCGAGACGCTCGGCCAAGAATGATCGATTGGGCAGCCCGGTCAGCACGTCGTGGCGCGCCAGGTACTCGATGTGCGCCTGCGCACGCTTGCGTTCGGTGATGTCACGCAGCACCCCAAGACGGAAGGTTTCGGTGCCGCGATGCACGGTCTTGCCGATCATCTCGACGGGAACGCGATGCCCGTCCCGGTGCAGAACGTCGCATTCGTAGAGGAATTCCGCACCGGCGGCAATGTAGTCGATGATCTTTTGACGTTCGTCTTCGGGCACGAAATCCAGCGTATTGCGGCCGATCATTTCCTCGCGCGCGTAGCCGGTGATGACGAGCAGTGCTTCATTGACGTCGCTCAGGATGCCTTTCTGGTGGAAGAAAATGCCTTCGGTGGTGGCCGACACGAATTTGCGCATGCGCTCTTCGCTGTCGCGCATCGCCTGTTCGGCCAGGTGGTGACGCGTGATGTCGGTGATCAAGACAAAGGCGCCTTGCTGCACGCCGACGGCATCAAAGTGCGGAATCAGGTTGACCTCGATCTGCCGCAATTCACCCGACGGCAGGGTCAGCGGCCGTACGTAAAACACTTTCTCGCCGGCCGTTACGCGCTCGACGTGCGGCAGGATCGCGGCCCAGGCCGCCTCGCCAATGGCTTCGCGCACGGTCTTGCCGACAATCGATGTCACGCTCCATCCATTCGACTGCGCATACTGGCGGTTGGCGAACAGGCACTGCATCGACAAGAGCTCGTAATAGGCGATCGCCGCCGGCACGCTGTCGGCCAGGGTGCGCAAAAGGTCGTCGGAAGCGGGGCCCGCAGCCGACGCAATCGAAGCGCTAACGTCGGTGCTCATGCAGAGCTTCGGTCAATGGCCGGCGGGTCGCACCGGTCCGGGAAACGTCAGGGAAGCCTGCCGGGGGCAAGAGTCGCGTCTGCATCGCATCGATCCAATCGGGGATTGCCGTTCCAGGGGCCGCAGGCCAGGGACTTGTCAACGCATTTTCAGTTGGAACCTTCGACACTGAGTGCGTCCTCGCGCGCGAAGGTCCAGGTCATGATCAGGTCGAGTACGCCGTACTTGGCGTGCATGGCCGGCGAAAACCTCCCGTAGGGCCCGGCGCCGCGCACGATCCGTGCGGCCGCCTCGTCGACCTCGCGGTTGCCGGAGCTGCGATCGATCTCGATTTTCTCGATGCGCCCGTCGGCAAACAGGGATACGGTCATCACCAGCCGGTGGCGGCGACCCTTGGCAGCCTCGGGGTAATTGTGGTTGCCGTGGCGCTCGACCTTGTCGGCCCATTGCTTGAAGTACATCGCGTACTCGACCTCACGCGTTGAGGGCGTGACGCGGCCGCGCCTGGGACGGGTGTTTTCGTCCTCAATGCGCTTGTTGATCTCGGCTTCGCGCCTGAGGATCGCCGACGAGCTGGCATACAGGTCGGCACCGGTGACCTGCGGTGCCGGCGGGTTCGGGTCCGGCTGCGCTTCCGGCCGGGCTTCGCTGGCCGCGATCACGGCATTGGTGCTGCGCAGTGCGGTCATCAGCTTTTTCTGCTCCTGTTCAAGCTGCTGTACCCGCGCCGCGGCATCGCGCAGCTCGGCGCCGTCCTGCACCTGTTGGGTCTTCGGCAGGAATGACTTGGCACGTCCCTTTGCAGCTTCCCCGCCGCCATCCAGATTGGCTTGCGCCAGCGCCTCCGCCACCACCGGCTTCTGCGTGTGCTTGGCATTGACCAGGATCACATCGAGCTTGGCTTCCACCGGGCGCAAGCGGAACGCCTCCGGTGGCGCGAACTTCATCGCCAGCACGCCGGCGTGACCGACCGAGGAAACCAGCAGGGCGGCCACCAGAATTCGCTGTGAAGAATCCAGCTTGCGCCACCAGAGTGGTGCGGGAAAGGTCTGGAAAAAAGCGTCAGCGATGCTCACGAATTCAGTCGGCAGGCGGGGATAAGCGCCCGGTGAATCTCGAATTGCTGATTTTAATCGGGATTGCCGTCCGGCGGTTCGAGTTCGGAGCCGATCTCGGCCACAGGCGGCGCGATCTCGCCTGCGAACACCAGGTCGGCGCCGGGTTGCCACAGGTCCACGCCGCGCACGCGCACAGCGACCTTGGCACCCATTGCCAGCGGCGGCAAGCCGGCGACTGCGGCCACCAGCGGGATGCCGTCGAGCCGGACACTGCCGTCGCGCAGCACGACCCCGGCAAGGATGCCATCGGCACCGACCAGGCCTTGTTGTTCCAGCCAGCACAGGCACCAGTAGCGCTCCAGCGTTGCCTGAAACTCCGCATAGGCGGTATAGGCGGCATCGAAAGCCGCGATCGCACCCAACAGCATTTCAGACTTGGCCGCAAACGGCGGCTTGGTGCCGGAAAGCACCGCCAGCAACTGCCACTGATTGACCAGGTCGACATAGCGCCTGAGCGGCGAACTCGACCAGGCATAGTGCGATACGCCCAGTCCGATATGCTGCGCCGGCGCCGAAGTCATGCGCACCTTGCCGGCCGGGCCCGCACCGGTCTTGACCCGGTAAATGCCGGCGGCGCCACGATCGGCCAAAAGCCTGCCCCAGGTGTGGTTGGCGAATATCATCAGCTCGGACACGATCTTGTCCAGCGGTGCGCCACGGCGCCGCTCGCTGATCGAAACCTCGGCGCTTGCATTCGACGCGCCCTCGGCGGGCCAGCGGATCGCAAAGTTGTAGTCACGAAAATTCTGGTTGTTCGATGGCCTGCCACGCCCGGCCTCCAGATGCAGGGCCAGGCGCCACAGGATGGCCAACTCGGACGCGCAGGGGTAAGCAGCGGTGCCGCCAGCGAGCGACTCTTCGGTGACCAGCGCGTCAAGTTCATCATGCCGCAGGTTGGCGCCGATGGCGATGCGCTCGATGCGCGACTCGCAGGAGGCGATCGCCATATCGGCCGGCTCGACCTCCAGATAAAGGGAGACGCACGGCGCCACGCGCCCGGCGGCCAAAGTGAAAGCATCGACCACATCGTCGGGCAGCATGGTGATCTTGCTGCCCGGCATGTAGACCGTTGACAGTCGCCCGCAGGCGATGGCATCGAGTTCGGATTCCGGCTGCATGCCCAGGCCAGGTGCGGCGATATGGATGCCGATGCGTATCCGCCCGCCAGCACCTGGCGCCACCGAAAAAGCGTCGTCGATCTCGGTGGTGCTGCTGTCATCGATCGAAAAAGCGGTTGCCGGCGCCAGTGGCAGCTCCGCTATCGGCAAGGGCGCCGGATGGGCGCCGAAACCGGGGCCGCGCGGAAAATGCTCGAACATGAAACGCCCGTGGAAGAACTCGTACGCACCGGCCAGCGCTCCGGCGCGGTGCAGGAGTCGCGGTGCGGCCAGGCCGGTGGCGGCACACGCCGCTTCCAGTGCCTTGTAGGCAAGGCTCTGCTTGTCAGGCTTGAACAGCAATTGCGGCACACTGGCACGCAAGGCTTCAGGTACCTGAAAGCGCGCCAATTCGTCGGCGTACTGCGCTTGCAACAGGCCTTCGCGCTGCTTGCGCTCGACCGAGGCCAGCGCAGCCTTGAGCGCTTCTTCGGGCGCGGCCTTGTAGCGGCCACGGCCCTTTTTGTAGAAATACATCGGTGCGCCGTGCAGGCGCAGCAGCAAAGCCGCCGCTTCCACCGCGCTGGGCTGGCGACCGAAATAGTCGCTGGCCAGATCGGCGCAGCCGAACTCATCGTCGGGCGCAACTTCCCACAAAAAATCCAGGTCAACATCGCCCGCCTGCTTCTCGGCCTCGGCCATGAACGTGGATAGCGGTGGCCGCTCGAAACGCAGCATCACCGCGGAAGACTTGATCTTCGAGCGCTTGCCGTGCGCCGCCTCGACTTGGCACGAGGCCTCGGATTCGGACAGCAGGCTGGCCACCTTGAAGCCGCCGTCTTCCTCGTAGAACACATTCACTTCTGGCTCGAATCTTTGCTTAAGGGCGGGCGCGGTGCGAAGCGAGCGCGCAAGGTGGTCGACGCGACCGGCGGCAGACGGGTCCGGCGCCACTTTTTAAGGCTGAAATTGCATCAATAACGCGCAAATCGGGCAGGGTACAATGCGCGCCCGAATTATAGCTGTGCGTTCGGCTGCGGCTTGCAGCGCGCGATGCGCATTTGGCCCAGCCAGCAGAGATGCCGACCGCTTCAGCGGCCGTCAAGCTCGATGACTCAACTTCAGGAGAGAAGTCAAATGGCAATGGATGTGATCGACTACAAGATTTATGGTGCCGAAATGCAGTTCGTGGAGATCGAGCTCGACCCGGACGAAGCGGCCATCGGTGAAGCCGGATCGATGATGTACATGGATGACGGCATCGAGATGGATGCGATTTTCGGCGACGGTTCGGCCCAGCAGTCAGGCTTCATGGGCAAGCTGATGGGTGCCGGCAAACGCCTGCTCACCGGCGAGTCGCTGTTCACCACCGTCTACAGCAACCAGGCTCAGAGCAAAAAGAAGGTTGCGTTCGCCTCGCCCTATCCCGGCAAGCTGTTGCCGATGGACCTGTCGAAGCTGGGGGGTTCACTGATCTGCCAGAAGGATGCCTTCCTGTGCGCCGCCAAGGGTGTGTCGCTGTCGATCGCGTTCCAGAAAAAACTCGGCGCCGGTTTCTTCGGCGGCGAAGGCTTCATCATGCAAAAGCTCGAAGGCGACGGGCTGGCCTTCATTCATGCGGGCGGCACCATGATGAAACGCGACCTGGCACCCGGCGAGTTGCTGCGCGTCGATACCGGCTGCCTGGTGGCGATGCAGCCAACGGTGGACTACGACATCCAGTATGTGGGCAAGATCAAGACCGCGCTGTTTGGCGGTGAAGGCCTGTTCCTGGCCAGCCTGCGCGGCCCCGGCACGGTAATCATCCAGTCGCTGCCGTTCAATCGCCTGGCCTCGCGGATTTTCGCGGCGGCCCCAAGGGGCGGCGCCGGCATGGCTGCAGGCCTGCTTGGGGGCGGCGGCGGGCGCGAAGAAGGCGGCATTCTCGGGGGCATCTTCGGCGGGGATGATGATTGATGGTTTCGACAAATGTGAAAACCTACTTTTGTCGAGGTCATGCGTGCCTGAAATCAGCGGCAAAGCCGGCTGATCTCAGACCTGGAATACAAGGAAGAAACGTTGGCGCGGGGGCGGCTTGGGTGCACTGAAGCGTCTGCGCGGGCAGGCTTTCGGGCCGGGTTTTCAGAGCTCGGGGTCGCAGGTCGAGTTTGAGGTGTCGGGTTTCGGGCTGCGCCTGGTCACCTCCGAAGAATATGATGGCACGCCGCCATGGACCGAGATCAACGTGCGCAAAGGCGGTTTCAACGACACGCAGTTGATGCTGGAATGGACCGGACGTAGCGGCCGCTATGTGTTGGCGGTGACCGATGCGGCGGCGGTGGCCGCGATCAAGGCACAGTTGGCGCAATCGGCGCCGGCCAAGGTTGGCTTGAAGGGCAGCGGCCAGATGGGGCGCGATGCCGCTACCCGCAAATGGTCGCACCTGATGCTGACGCTGACGCTGGGTCCGATACTTCTGCCACTGCTGCTTTTGGGTGCCTTGTTGTGGCAGCATGAACGCATCGCCGCCTGGGCCATATCGCATGTACCGGTGGCGCAGGAGCGCAAGCTGGGTGAGGCGGCATTCGCGCAAACCAAGTCCAAGTTGAAGCTGGTCGAAGGGCCGCCGGCTACGATGGTGCGTGAAATCGGCGCGCGTCTGACCAAGGGCTCGGCCTACCAGTATGAATTTCATGTAACGCACGATGATGCGGTCAATGCCTTCGCGATGCCGGGCGGGTTCGTGGTGGTGCATAGCGGCTTGCTCGCTCTGGCTGCGAGCGCCGAAGAAGTCGCCGGCGTGCTGGCGCACGAAGTGCAGCATGTCGAGAAGCGCCACAGCTTGAAGGCCATGGCCAAGAGCGCCGGCCTGATGGTGACTGTCGGCATGGTGTTCGGTGACCTGGGCGGACTGGTTGCGCTGGGCCAGGACCTGATCGGGCTCAAGTTCTCGCGCCAGCATGAAAGCGAAGCCGACACCGCGGGATTGAAGGCGCTGGTGGCAGCGGGCATCGCACCGACCGGCATGCGCGACTTCTTTCGCAAG
>CAYYFR010000085.1:10735-22534 GCA_964470865.1 uncultured Burkholderiales bacterium
TCGACCGCCTGGATGACGCGATCATCGCCCTCATCGCCGAGCGCGCGATGTATGTCAAGGACGCGGCGCGCTTCAAGCGCGACGCGCACCAGGTGGCGGCGCCGGCGCGGCAGGCTGAGGTTTTCGCCCGTGTGCGCAAGCTTGCGGAAAAGCACGATCGCGGCTTCCGGCATCTGGCCGATGTCATCGAAACCACCTACCGCGCGATGGTGCCCGCATTCATCGCCGCCGAACAAGTCTATTTCAATCAAATGACCACTGTGGAGAACGCCAAATGAAAACAATGACCAGGCTTGCCTTGCAATTGCTGGTACCGGCGCTGGCCGCTGTGGCCGCCGCCAGTGCTGCGGCACAGGACTATCCGGCGCGCGCGCTGCGCCTGATTGTGCCCTTCGGCGCCGGCTCCACGCCGGACGTGTTCGCGCGCATCGTCGCCGAGAAGGCAAGCCAGGGCCTGAAGCAGGCGATCGTGATCGAAAATCGGGTGGGTGCCGGCGGCAACGTGGGCACCGACGCGATCGCCAAGGCGGCGCCGGACGGCTACACCTTCGGCGTATCCATTACCGGGCCGCTGGTCAACAACTCGGTCTTGTACAAGAAGCTGCCCTATGACCCGTTCAAGGACCTGGCACCGATCACTTTCGGCGTGCATCAGCCCAACGTCATCGCGGTGGCACCATCCCTCAATGTCAACAACATGCAGGAGCTGTTCGCGCTGCTCAAGAAGAACCCGGGCAAGTACAACTACGCCTCGATCGGCGCCGGCAGCCTGTCGCACCTGTCGATGGAGTTGATCAAGGCCAAAACCGGCACTTTCATCGTGCACATTCCCTATGCCTCTTCACCGGCAGCGGTGACCAGCGTGATCGCCGGCGACACCCAGATCGCGTCACTGGCGCCTTTGGCGATCATGCCGCAGGTACAGGCCGGCCGGCTCAAGGCACTGGCGATCTCGACTCCGCAACGCTCGCCTCTGTTGCCCGGCATCCCGACCTTCCGCGAAGCCGGCATTCTGGACGTGGAAGCGACCGCCTGGATCGGCATGGTCGCGCCGGCCAAGACCCCTCCGGCGATCATCGAGCGCCTGAACCGCGAGTTCGTTGCCGCCATGCAAGACCCGGCAGTGGCCGAAAAGCTGCGGGCGCAGTATATGGACCCGCGCCCCAACTCGCCAGCGGAATTCGCTGCTTTCATGCAGGAAGAGCTCAAGCGCTGGGGCCCGGTGATCCGGCGCAGCGGCGCAACGGTGGATTGAGCAGCGGCGCACCGCAGGTGGCACGCAGGTTCGCACATGAACAAGACGATACGGCCCAATCCGAACAAGCTGCTTCTCTCCAAGTGGACAGCGGTGGCGCCGGTCAACAAGGAAAGGCACTTTCTTGTAACCAGGCTGCTTGAACCTGCCGCCCCCGGTGCCAACATCACTCATCTCGAACTCGAGGCCGTTTACTCAAAACAGGTCTGCACCATGCCTTGGCGTGACCTGACCGACAGCAGCCGCTGGCTACGCGGCTGGGTCTGACACTCCGCTTAGCGCCAAACGATGGTGTGGCGCATCACAAGCGGATTCAGGCGTTGGCGAATCTGCGCACCCAGATGCCCCACCTGCTCCTCGGGCAGGCCTTCGAGTATGACTGTGATCAGACTGCCGTGCAGCGGGTCGGCACCGACCTCCACCGTGGCCTCGACCGCTACCGGCAGCAGATCCGCGAGCATGCGCCGCACCACGCGCTGCGCCGCCGCGAAGCGGAGCGTTGGCTTGAACACCTTGCCCACCGCCGTCAGCGGAATCGCATCGATGAACAGCACCTCCACCGGCACCGCCGCGCGCTCCGGCGTGCGCTCACGCACGAAACCCAGAAGCTCGCTGGCTTCAATTGCGACATCCGGTTTCAATTGCACAAACGCCACCGGCAGTTCACCGGCATAGGCATCGGGCTGCCCGACCACCGCCGCCAGCGCCACCGCGGGGTGCTGGAAGAACACCTCCTCGATCGCCAGCGGGTCGATGTTGTGGCCGCCACGGATGATCAGGTCCTTGGCGCGCCCGGTGATCCACAGATACCCATCTTCATCGAGGCGCCCGAGATCGCCTGAATTGACCCAGCCCGGTTCGACGAAGGCGCCGCGGTTGTGGGTGTCACTCACGTATCCCGAAAACACGCCTGGACCGGCCATCGCCACCACGCCGATCTGGTTGACTGCGCATTCACCCAGGTAGCGGCCGTCGGCATCGATTTTCACGATGCGCACCCGGCTGTAGGGCACCGCATGGCCCACCGAGCCCAGGCGCAGCGGCCGGTCGAGATAGCTGATGGTGTGCACACTGGAGGTCTCGGTCATGCCATAGACCTCCAACACCGGCACCTTGAACTGCTGCACATAAGCCTTGCATACCGCAACCGGGATCGCCGAACCGCCGCCGGAAACGCGAACGATGCTCGATACATCAGCGTCGGCCACCGGCACGCCCAACGCGGCGGCCAGTACGGTCGGCACCCCGCCCAGCACTGCGGGCTTGTAACGATCGACCAGGCGCCATACATTGCGCACCGCCGCCGGTTCACGCCAGCCCTTGGGACTCACCACCACCGCAGTACCGCCGGCGGCGAACACCGCAAGCCCCTGGGTCAGCGCACCGCCAACATGAAACAGCGGCAGCCCGAACAGCAGGGTCCGGCGCGGGCCCGAGCGCAACATCAGGCCCACCACCCAAGCCTGGTAGACCTGATTGGCGTGACTATGGCGCACCAGCTTGGGCGTTCCGGTGGTGCCACCGGTATGGAAATAGGCCGCTGTGTCATCGGACCCGATGTCGCGTGCGCTGACCAGGCGATTCGCGGGACACGCGTCGGCCAGGATATCGAAGTCGTGAACGCCGGCAGGCATCGCGCCGCCATTGCGGACCACGACGATCGCCCGCAGGTGCGGCAACTGGTCGCGGATGATCTGCACCTTGTCCCATATATCCGAACCTGGCGCCGGCCCCAGCGTCACCAGCACTTTGGTATTTGCCGCGCGCAGGATCTCGGCGATCTGTGCAGGTTCAAGCAGGGGATTGACCGGATTGGCGATGCCGGCCGCCTCGGCACCAAACAGGGTGAAAAAGCTGTGCGGCAACAGCGGCAACAGGAAACTCACCACGTCATTCGGCCCGACGCCCAGAGCGCTCAGGAAGTTGGCGGTTTGCGTGATGCGGCCGATGAAATGCGCGTAGGAGACAGTCAGCGCGCGGGCATCCGGGTCGGCTGTCGGCAGAACCGTGAGCGCTACGGCAGCGGGATCATGCGCAGCACCGATCCGCAGCGCCGCATAGGTGCTGTGCGCTGCAATGCGGTCGGCAAACGGCACGGCTTCGAACGCTCGCAAGGCGACGTCGGTTCCGAGATCCGGCCAGTGTGCGCCGATCAGGCGGTCCAGCAATAGTGCTTGTGTCACCGCTCGCTCCAGGTGGCGCAAGGGCGACAGCTTTCCTGCGCGCCAGCACCCGTGGCGTGTGGCGCGATGGGATCAACAGTTGCCATGGAATGTTTCGGGCCCTACCGCTGCCAGGCTTCCGCCAGGGTTCGCAACTGGAATCGCCCGTCATCGCGGAACAACCAGGTTTCGGTGAACTCAAGCCGCCCGCGGTTGAACATGCGCGACGCTGGACGCGGATAGGGGGCGCCGCGGCGCACGCTATCGACCGCATTACGCACCGTTTCGGGGTCTCCGTTGTCGCGCAACACGCGCGCATTGACGACGTTGCCTGACGTATCCAGGGCCACGCTCATCACGATGACCGAACGCAGAAGATGGGGTGGTGCGCCGGTGAAAATCTGCTCGGCGGAGGTTTGGTGCAGGTGCTTGGCGAAGTCACGCTTGTATTCTTCAACGCTGCGGGCACCCGAATTGGCGCCCGTGGCAGGGGCCGGCGCGGTTACGGGTGCAGGCAGCGCAGGCACCGCGGGCGCCGCTGGAGCCGCAGGGGCCGGTGCGGGAGCAGGTTCCGGCTGCGCCTGCGGCCGCCGTTGCGCACAACCGACAGCGGTCAACATGGCCACAAACAACACGGCCGCCAAAGTGATCAGTCCCATCTTCATCGAACGCCTTCCAGGTTTTGCGATTCCGCTCTTTGCAGCCTCGGTTGCCGCGAGCGGCTTGCGCCTGCCAAACCAATGTCAAAATATCCGCCTGCATCCGGCCAACAAATTAGCCTAGTCGGCCCCCGACCACAAGTCGCAACGCAACACACAATCCTTGCAAGGAACTGATCAATGCTTGACCAAACAATCCGTGCGGCCTATCGCGACGACGGCGTGGTCTGTCTGCGCGGCATCATCGCCCCCGAATGGGTCGCGCGCCTGCGCGAGGGCGTAGCCGAAAACATGGCAACGCCGGGCCCCTTCGCCAAGCGCTACACGCCGGACGGCCAGCCCGGACTCTTCTTCGGTGACTATTGCAACTGGGAACGCATCCCCGCCTACCGCGACTTTTTTTTCAACTCCTCCTTGAAGCATGTTGCGGCAGAACTGATGGCCTCACCCAAGGTGAACCTGTATCACGAGCATGTGCTGGTCAAGGAACCGGGCACGCGCGAGAAGACGCCCTGGCATCACGATCAGCCGTATTACCCGATCGACGGCGAACACATCATCAGCTTCTGGATTCCGCTCGACCCGGTCGAACAACGCACTTGCCCGGAATACATCGCGGGCTCGCACCGCTGGGGCCGCTGGTTTCGACCGGCACGCTTCGCCGATCAGAAAGCCCACGCCAGCGCCATCGACGGCCGCTTTGAGTCGATTCCGGACTTCGAAGCCGAACGCGCACAACACCGCATCGTGACGTGGGCGCTCACGCCGGGCGACTGCATCGCATTCCATGGACTGACCGTGCACGGCGCGCCCGAGAACCTTTCGATGCACCGGCGCCGCGCGTTCTCGGCCCGCTTCACCGGGCAGGATGCGCGCTTTGTGTTGCGCGAAGGTTTCATGTCGCCGCCACCGCCCGAGACGGACGGGCCTTTGCCGGGTGCGATGCTGGATTCGAAGGTGTTTCCGGTGTTGCTGACCTGACGCGGCCGCGCTGACCCGCTGATTCACCGCCATGTTTCAGGGGACGCCAGCGCCCTTGGCCAACAACTGCCAGGTCGAATTGGCCACCGCCAGCAAACTGCCTGCGGCATCGGTCAGGCGAGTCTCGAGATAGTTGATCGATTTGCCCTTTTTGAGAAAGCGTCCTTCGGCACGCAGGCGACCGACCCGCGCCGGCCGCAGAAACTGGGTTTTCATCTCCAGGGTCATGCCCGGCCCGATGACTTTTTGCAGCAGGTGCCCCATCGAGATGTCGAGCACCGTGGCGATCACTCCGCCGTGCACCGTGCCTTGCGGGTTGAACATGAAATCAAGGGCGTCAAATTCCACCACGCAGGTATCGGCATCAGGGTAGCTGACCTCGAGGCCGAGCAGGCGCGCGAGAAAGAAGCGCCCGAATTCCTGCTGATGGTCGGCAATTGCCTGCTCAAAGGCGCGGCGCGCGGTGGTTTCGTCGATTTTTCTGCTCATGGAGTCTTTTCCGGGAATGACCTGCGATCTGGTTGAACGGTGGAGCCAACTGCAGCGTGCTGATCTTCGAGAGTACGGCTTGTATTCCAATCATACTTTCAAGACCATTCGGAGTCTGCCTTGCATCGATCCAATCCTCGAACTCGCACGGACCCTGTTTGGCGACCGCTTCGCCGCACAATTCGATTTGCTGGCGATTTCGTTGTCGCAAACCAAATTTGGTGGCTCATGTGCCTCTCGCACTGGCCAACCTGTCGCGAATGGAGCGTGGCGAAACCTGGGCCCAGTACGACCACATGGCCGGCGCCACCGCGCACCTGACCGTGGCACTCGACCGCGAACGCCTCGCAGTGGCGCGCGCCTTCGGCCTTGAAGTGCGCAGCATCGAACAGCACTTTCATCATTCGTTCGGCGCGCCGATGGCCGATTTCAGCGACCAGTGCCGCTGGGTACATGCCCACCTGGGCAGCCCGAACGGGCCGGCCACGCTCGATCCCCGCTACATCACCGAAGACGTGCCCTACGGGCTGGTGTTCAATGCGCGGATGGCGCGCATGGCCGCCGTGCCCACACCAATCACTGACGGCTGCATCGCGCTGGCCGGCGGTGCCTACGGGTGCGATTTCACGCAGACCAACGATCTGATTGCAGCGATTGAGCCCGATCGCATCGGCGTCAACGAGTTGCGCGCAGTCCTGGCGGGCACCGCCCGACTCAACGCAGCGAAGCGTTGATCTTGTCTAATGCCGCCGATCCCGGGCAGAGCACGCGCTCGCTCAAGGTGCTCAAGGGCACGTTCACGGTGTTGGCATAGATGTGCAGGTCTTCGGGTTCCGGGTTCACATACAGAAGCCCGGTCACCACTTCGCCGCGGGCCTGGTGTTCCTGCAGGAAATTCATCGCACCGATGCGATTGTTGGGGTCGTAGTCGGCGTGCAATTTGCGCAGGCGCAGCACCGAACCGTCGTGCTGCACCACTTCCTGCAACATGCCGGGCGCGTAGTCGGTGGTGATTTCCTCGCGCTTGGGCATGAAGTCGATGCGGTTCACTGCCTCGTTGTGCTCGCGCACGTAGTCGTAGCTCTTGGTCGAGCCGGGGTGGTTGTTGAATGCCACGCACGGCGACACCACATCGATGAAGGCCGCGCCCTGGTGCGCAATCGCCGCTTCGATCAGCGGCACCAGTTGCGCCTTGTCGCCCGAGAAACTGCGCGCCACGAAGGTCGCGCCCAGCTGCAGGGCCAGGCCCACCATATCGACTGGCGAGTCGTTGTTGATGGCGCCGCGCTTGGCCTTGGAGCCCTTGTCGGCGGTGGCCGAGAACTGGCCCTTGGTCAGGCCGTAGACACCGTTGTTCATGACGATGTAGACCATGTTGACGCCGCGGCGCATTGAATGCGCGAACTGCCCCAGGCCGATCGAGGCGGAATCGCCATCGCCCGAGACCCCCATGTAGATCAGTTCGCGATTGGCCAGGTTGGCACCGGTCAATACCGAGGGCATGCGGCCATGCACGGTGTTGAAGCCGTGCGACTGACCGAGAAAATAGGTTGGTGTCTTCGACGAGCAGCCGATGCCCGACAACTTGGCCACCCGATGCGGTTCGATGTCCAGGTTGAAGGCGGCCTGAATGATGGCCGCCGAAATCGAGTCATGCCCGCATCCGGCGCACAGGGTCGACACCGGCCCTTCGTAGTCGCGCCGGGTGAAACCGCGCTTGTTGGTCGCCAGAGTCGGATGGTGCAGCTTGGGCTTGGTCAGGTATGTCATGTTCGCTCCGTCGTACCCGCCCACGCGATTGGCGCGGCGGGATGAAAATTGAATTGCCTACTGTGCGACCTTCTTGATCGGCGTGACGTTGAGAAACGCCACATGCTCGGAAATCGCCGCGATGATGAAGCGCGCCGTGATCGGCGTGCCGTCGTAATGCAGCACCGGCACCACGCGCGCGGAATCGAGATCGCCTTCATTGATCAGCATCGAACGAAACTGCGCGTCACGGTTCTGCTCGACCACGAATACCTGGTCATGCGAAGCGATGAACTCCATCACGCTTGCATGAAACGGGAAGCCGCGCACCCGCATGGCGTCAAGCGGCCTGCCCTGGGCTTCGAGTACATCGAGCGCTTCGGTCATGGCCGGGCTGGTCGAGCCGAAATAGATGACGCCAAGCTTGGACGGCCGCGAGGCGGCGCGGGTGAGCGGATGCGGCACCAGGTTCCTGGCCGTTTCCCACTTGCGCTCCAGGCGCTGCATGTTGTCCACATACACCGGGCCCTCTTCGCTATAACGCGCATAGCGGTCCTTGGTGGTGCCGCGGGTGAAATAGGCGCCACGTTTGGGGTGGGTTCCCGGATAAGTGCGGTAGGGTATGCCGTCACCGTCGACATCAAGATAACGGCCGAAATCACGGCCGGCTTCGAGTTCCTCGGCAGACATCACCTTGCCGTGGTCATACTTGCGATCGTCGTCCCATACCAGCGGTTCGCACAGGCGCGTATTCATGCCGATGTCCAGGTCGGTCATGAGGAAAATCGGCGTTTGCAGACGGTCGGCCAGGTCGAGCGCGGTGGCGGCGAAGTCGAAACATTCCTTGGGATCTTCGGGGAACAGCATCGGATGCTTGGTATCGCCGTTGGACGCATAGGCACATGACAGCAGGTCGGCCTGTTGGGTACGGGTGGGCATGCCGGTCGAAGGCCCGCCGCGCTGCACATTGATGATGGTGGCCGGAATCTCGGCGAAGTAGGCCAGCCCGATGAACTCGGTCATCAGCGAAATACCCGGGCCGGAGGTGGCGGTAAAGGCGCGCGCGCCGTTCCAGCCGGCGCCGATGACCATGCCGATCGAGGCCAGTTCATCCTCCGCCTGCACGATGGCGAAGCGATTCTTGCCGGTCTCGGGATCGACGCGGAATTTGCGGCAATGCTTCTCGAAAGCCTCGGCGACCGAGGATGAGGGCGTGATCGGGTACCAGGCGCACACCGTGGCGCCGCCATATACCGCACCCAGCGCCGCCGCGTTGTTGCCCTCGATGAAAATGCGCTTGCCGACGTTGTCGGCGCGCTTGACCTTCAAGCCAACGCCGGCGCAATCGAGATGCGCGATGGCGTAGTCCCGCCCCATTTGCAGCGCATGCAGATTGGGCTTCAAGAGCGCTTCCTTGCCGCGATACTGTTCACCGATCAGTTGCCCGATGGCGTCTGACTCAATGTCCAGCAAGGCCGACAGCGCGCCTACGTAAATGATGTTCTTGAACAGTTGGCGTTGACGAACGTCGGTGTATGCCTCATTGGTGATCTGCGTCAATGGCATGCCCAGCACATTGATGTCTTCGCGGAATTTCGACTTCGGCATCGGCCGCGTGCTGTCGTAGAACAGGTAGCCGCCGGGCTCGATTTCCTTGACATCGGCATCCCAGGTCTGCGGATTCATCGCCACCATCAGGTCACAGCCGCCGCGCCGGCCGAGATAACCCCTTTCGCTTACCCGCACCTCGTACCAGGTCGGCAGGCCCTGGATGTTTGAAGGGAAGATGTTGCGCGGCGACACCGGCACGCCCATGCGCAGGATGGAGCGCGCAAACAGCTCGTTGGCCGAGGCTGACCCCGAGCCGTTGACGTTGGCAAACTTGATGACGAAATCGTTGACTGCGGAGATCTTTTTCATGACGGCCATGAGTCCTTATGCGGCGCGCTTGAGCGGCTGCGGCGGGATGGCCCGATCACGGCACGCAGGCCCCGCGTTGGTGGTGTCGAGCAGGAACTTCTGCATATCCCAGGCACCGGTCGGGCAGCGCTCGGCACACAGGCCGCAGTGCAGGCAAACGTCCTCGTCCTTGGCCATGATGCGCCCGGTCTTGAGACCGCTGCCAATATACAAGTCCTGCGCCAGGTTGAGCGCCGGCGCGGTCAGCCTGCCGCGCACTTCAGTTTCTTCGCCATCCGCGGTAAACGTGATGCAGTCCATCGGACAGATGTCGACGCAGGCATCGCACTCGATGCACTGGCCGGCCGAAAACACGGTCTGGACGTCGCAGTTGAGGCAGCGCTGCGCTTCCTTCCAGGCCATCTGCGGATCAAAGCCCAGTTCTACTTCAATCTTGATGTTCTTCAGCGCGATGTTGATGTCCTTCAACGGCACTTTGTAGCGAATGTCGTTCGACACGTCGTTGTCGTAACTCCATTCGTGGATCCCCATTTTCTGGCTCATCAGGTTGGTCATCGGCGGCGGCCGCTTGGCCACGTCTTCACCGTTGCAGAAACGGTCGATCGACACCGCAGCCTCGTGGCCGTGCGCCACCGCCCAGATGATGTTCTTCGGCCCGAAGGCCGCGTCGCCGCCGAAAAACACTTTGGGGATGCTCGACTGCATGGTGACCTGGTCGACCACCGGCATGCCCCATTTGTCGAATTCCAGGCCGATGTCACGCTCCATCCACGGGAACGCGTTCTCCTGCCCGACCGCCACCAGCACATCGTCACACTCGAAATGCTGATCCGGCTCACCGGAGGCAACCAGCGAACGGCGGCCGCGATCGTCATACACCGCCTTGACCTTTTCGAACAGCATGCCGGTCAGGCGGCCGTTGTCATGCTTGAATTCCTTGGGCACGAGGTAATTGATGATCGGAATGCCCTCGTGAATCGCGTCTTCCTTTTCCCACGGGCTGGCTTTCATTTCGTCGAAGCCGGAACGCACGATCACCTTGACGTCCTCGCCCCCCAGGCGACGTGAGGAACGACAGCAGTCCATCGCGGTATTGCCCCCACCCAGCACGATGACGCGACGGCCGATCTTGTCGATATGCTCAAACGACACGCTCGACAACCAGTCGATGCCGATGTGAATGTTTTTCGCCGCCTCCTTGCGCCCGGGAAGATCGAGGTCGCGGCCGCGCGGCGCGCCGGAACCGACGAACACCGCGTCATAGCCCTGGCCTAGCAGGTCCTTGAGACTGTCGATCCGCACGCCGGAGCGAAAGTCAACGCCCATGTCAAGGATGTAACCGGTTTCTTCGTCGATCACCGATTCGGGCAGGCGGAACTTCGGGATCTGGCTGCGAATGAAACCGCCGGCCTTCTTGTCGCCATCGAATAGCGTGATCTCGTAACCGAGCGGCGCCAGATCACGCGCCACCGTAAGTGAAGCCGGCCCGGCACCGACACAGGCGATGCGCTTGCCGTTCTTCGTCGAGGGCACCTTGGGCATGCGCTGCGAGACATCGCCCTTGTAGTCGGCGGCGACGCGCTTCAGGCGGCAAATCGCGACCGGTTCCTTGGATTCACCATCCTCGACACGGCTGCGGCGACAGGCCGGTTCGCAGGGGCGGTCGCAGGTGCGGCCGAGTACACCCGGGAACACATTGGACTGCCAGTTGACCATGTAGGCATCGGAATAACGACCATCGGCGATCAAGCGGATGTACTCGGGAACAGGTGTGTGGGCAGGGCATGCCCATTGGCAATCGACGACTTTGTGAAAGTAATCGGGGTGGCCAATATCGGTCGGCTTCAACGTGAAATTCCTCCTGTTGCGACGCGCCGCGATGGAGCGTAGTTTGTCTCTTGGGAATGCTCGGCGCCATTGTATACAAAGCCGCCACGCGAATGGGAGACTGAACCCTGCGAAATGCGAATTTTGCGCCTGCTGACAGCAGGGCTGAAGGCACATCACTGGCGCCTTTACAAGAATTTGCATGGCCTTGTTTTCAGTGCGGGTTTGTCCGGCAAGTGTGTGATTCCTGCATCAATTGTCAGGAGCGGACCTTTGGCGCATTTGAGGACTCTGCGGGCGGTGTCGCGACGTCGCAGACGACGACCCTCTACTTGCGTTCGCCGCCCGATTGCGTGGTTTCCGCAATCACGGCATTCTCGCGCACCGATACGCTGTCTGCGGTGGTTTGCGACTTCCCGCTTGCCATCAACTCGGGCTCTGCACGGTCCATGCTTCCGGTGACTTTGTCATCGCTCGCGCAGTCGGCCATGCCGGCCTTTTCGTTGGTCAACATGCCGGACGTGGAAGGCATTGCCCGCAAGCACCATGCACTTAACCGACGCACCGCGCCACCGGGCTTCTTGGTCCGGACGAATGGCCTTCATCGCGCCGCGATGCCGCCCCTGCGCCCGCTGCCGCGCCGGCGATGGTAGATTCGTATCCTCGACCAAATTCAAAAGGAAGCGACATGCAAAGCTACGACGTCACCGAATGGGGCAAACCGCTGCAAAAGGCGATCCGCGAGACCCCGGCGCCG
>CAYYFR010000086.1:0-2527 GCA_964470865.1 uncultured Burkholderiales bacterium
CACCTGCACTACACAGCGCTGCCCGACTGGGCGCAATCGATCGGCATGATCTTCTCGCTGGTGCTGCTGGCGCCTTCCTGGGGCGGCATGATCAACGGCATCATGACCCTCTCGGGCGCCTGGCACAAGCTGCGCTCGGACCCGATCCTCAAGTTCCTGGTGGTGTCGCTCTCGTTCTACGGCATGAGCACCTTCGAGGGGCCGATGATGTCGATCAAGACCGTCAACGCACTCTCGCACTACACCGACTGGACCATCGGCCATGTGCACTCGGGTGCGCTGGGCTGGGTCGGGCTGGTGTCGATCGGTTCGATCTACTTCCTGATCCCCAAACTCTACGGCCTGAAGGAAATGTACAGCACGCGCCTGATCGAGTTGCACTTCTGGATCGCCACCGTGGGCATCGTGCTGTACATCGCCGCGATGTGGATCGCCGGGGTGATGCAGGGCCTGATGTGGCGCGCGGTCAATGCCGACGGTACCTTGACATACACCTTCGTGGAGAGCGTCAAGGCGACCTTCCCCTACTACGTCATCCGCCTGGTTGGCGGCGTGCTGTATTTCTCCGGCATGTTCGTGATGCTCTACAACGTCATCAAGACCATCGGCCAGGGCCGCGCGGTGGACGCGCCGGTGATCAAGGCTGCAGGCCACGGCGCCGGCTCGCTGGCACACGCCTGAACGACGCGTTGATGTTGCGATCCTATTCCAACAGGTGAAAAAAAATGAACCATCAAACGATCGAAAAGAACATCGGTCTGATGATCCTCCTGGTCGTGCTCACGGTAAGCGTGGGCGGCCTGGTGGAAATCGTGCCGCTGTTCTTCCAGAGATCCACCACCGAGCCGGTGGCGGGTCTCAAGCCCTACAACGCCATGCAGCTGGTCGGGCGCGACATCTACATCCGCGAGGGTTGCTACAACTGCCACTCGCAGATGATCCGGCCGTTCCGCGCCGAGACCGAACGCTACGGCCACTACTCCGTGGCCGGCGAGTTCGTCTACGACCATCCGTTCCAGTGGGGCAGCAAGCGCACCGGGCCGGACTTGGCGCGCGTCGGCGGGCGCTACAGCGATGAATGGCATCGTGCCCACCTCAACAATCCGCGCGACCTGGTGCCGGAGTCGAACATGCCGGGCTATCCGTGGATGGTGAAGAACATGATCGATCCGGCCTCGGTGGCGCCGCGCATGAAGGCCCTGGCGATGGTAGGGGTGCCCTATACCGAAGCCGACATGAACGAGGCCGCGAAGATGGTGGCCGGCAAGAACGAGCAGGACGCGCTGATCGCCTATCTGCAAGGCCTGGGCACGTCGATCAAGTTCGGCGGGCCGGCGGCGGCGCCAGCCAAGGCGGCAGCGGCCAAGGCGGAGTCCGCGTCCGGCGTCGGCACGGCAGCCGCCGCCACACCCGCGGCAGGCGCAGCAAGCCTGGCCGCCGCCAAATAAGGGAGCGCCACATGGACTTGAACACATTGCGCATCACCATGACCCTGATCAGCTTCGCGGTCTTCATCGGCATCATCGCCTGGGCGTTGGCGCCGGGCAACCGCGCCGCTTTCGAAGAAGCGTCGCTGATCCCCTTGTCCGACGAAGAACCTGCGGCCACGCCTGCAAAGGGGGTTTCAGATGGCTGATTTCACCAGCGATTTCTGGAGCCTCTACATTTCGGTGGCGACCATCGCCGGCCTCCTGGTGTGCGCGCTCGTGCTGCTGTTCACCTCCAGCAAGGTGGTGCCCAAGGATCCCGGTGGCAGCACTGAGACCACCGGCCATGTGTGGGATGAGACCCTCGGCGAATTCAACAATCCGCTGCCGCGCTGGTGGATGTGGCTGTTCTACCTGACCATCGCCTTCGCGCTCATCTACCTCTACCTGTATCCGGGGCTGGGCAGCTTCAAGGGCAGTCTGGCATGGAGTTCCACAGGCCAGTACAACGATGAAATCAGACAAGCGGACGCCGAGTTCGGCCCGCTGTTCGCGCAATACCTGGCGAAGGATCTGAAAACCGTTGCCGCCGACCCGCAGGCCAGGGAAATAGGCGGCCGGCTGTACCTCAACTACTGTGCGCAATGCCACGGCTCGGATGCGCGCGGCAGCAAGGGCTTTCCCAACCTGACCGACAGCGACTGGCTGCACGGCGGCACGCCTGAAGCCATCAAGACCACCTTGCTCGAAGGCCGCGTTGGCGTGATGCCGCCCATGGGTGCGGCCCTGGGCGGCGATGATGACGTGAGGAACGTCGCCAACTATGTGCTGTCGCTCTCCGGTTCGGCCAATGATTCGTTGCGCGCGGCGCAAGGCAAGGCCAAGTTCGCAGTGTGTGGCGCCTGTCACGGTATGGATGGCCGCGGCAATCCGGCCCTGGGAGCGCCCAACCTGACCGACAAGATCTGGCTGTACGGTGGCGGACTTGAGAACGTGATGGAGGCGATCAACAAGGGCCGCAACAACCAGATGCCGGCGCAGAAGGACTTTCTGGGTGAGGCCAAGGTGCACCTGCTGGCGGCTTATGTCTATGGCCTGGG
>CAYYFR010000086.1:2627-10840 GCA_964470865.1 uncultured Burkholderiales bacterium
ACCTGCAGCCGGGGCGGACCCGAAAAAATGATGCGAGGGGCGCGCGCGGTAGTGCGGGTCCCGGCCGCGCGGCCATGAGCACGCAGCCGATCAAGCTCTCGACCGAGGTCGAAGAGGCACTCTATGAGGTCCGCAAGAAGATCTACCCGCGCGCGGTCCATGGCTGGTTTGCCGGCTGGCGCTGGACCCTGGTGTGGTTCACCCAGATCCTGTTCTACGGCACTGCCTGGGTCACCTGGAACGGCCGCCAGGCGGTGCTGTTCGATCTGGTGTCGCGCAAGTTCTACATATTCGGCCTGGTGTTGTGGCCGCAGGATTTCATTTTCCTGACCGCGCTTCTGATCATCAGCGCCCTGGCCCTGTTTTTGTTTACCAGCATCGCCGGGCGCCTGTGGTGCGGCTATGCCTGCCCGCAAACGGTCTACACCGAGATCTTCCTGTGGATCGAACGCAAGGTCGAAGGCGACCGCGTGGCGCGCATGAAACTCGACGGCGCCGCCACTGGCATCGACAAGTTTTCGAAGAAGGCGGCGAAGCACGCGCTGTGGATCGCCTTTGCGCTATGGACCGGCTTCACCTTCGTTGGTTACTTCACGCCGATTCGCACGTTGGGCCATGAATTCCTTACCTGGACCCTGGGACCATGGGAGACCTTCTGGGTGTTTTTCTACGGCTTTGCCACCTACGGCAATGCCGGCTGGATGCGCGAACAGGTGTGCAAGTACATGTGCCCCTACGCGCGCTTTCAGAGCGCGATGTTCGATCACGACACGCTGATCATCACCTACGATGGCGAGCGCGGCGAACCGCGCGGTTCGCGCGGCCGCAAGGTCGATCCCAAGGCTGCGGGCCTGGGCGACTGCGTCGACTGCGGCATCTGCGTGCAGGTGTGCCCGACCGGCATCGACATTCGAAAAGGCCTGCAGTACGAATGCATCGGCTGCGCCGCCTGCATCGATGGCTGCAACCAGGTGATGGACAAGATGGGCTACCAGCCTGGCCTGATCCGCTATTCGACCGACAACGCCATGACCAATCACTGGTCGGCGCGCGAAATGTGGCGCCATGTGTTGCGCCCGCGTACGCTGATCTACAGCGCCATCCTGGGCGGCGTGGTGCTCGCATTTCTTGCCGCGCTGGCCCTGCGGGTGCCGCTCAAGGTAGACGCGATCCGTGATCGCGGCGCGCTCGGGCGGGTGGTCGAGGACGGCATGGTGGAGAACGTCTATCGCCTGCAGATCATGAATACCCAGGAACAGTTCCATCGCTACCAGATCAAGGTGCGCGGCATCGAGGGCATCGAAGTGGCCTCGGAGTCGGTGGCGGAGGTGCCGGGCGCGACCACCCGCGGCTTTCCGCTGCGGGTAAGGGTACCGCCGGGACGCGGCAAGGCCGGGTCCAACAAAATCGAGTTCGAGATCCAGGCGATCAACCACGCAAGCATCAAGGCAAGCGAGAAGGCCGTGTTCCTGATTCCGCGCTGATGGCCTACCCGCAACCAACACAGCCTTCCGGAGAAATACACCATGCAAACGATGCCGCAACGCAAGACTCCAAACACACCCTGGTATCGCGAACCCTGGCCCTGGCTTCTGATGTCGGGCCCGGCGACGGTGATCGTGGCCGGCGTCTACACCAGCGTGCTGGCCTTCAGCGGCACCGACGGACTGGTGGCCGACGACTATTACAAGCAGGGCCTGGCGATGAACAAGACCATCGGGCGCGAGCAGCGCGCCCGACAGCTCGATCTGGCCGCCAGCGTGAACTACACGGCGGCCAGCGGCCAGGTGCGCGTGGTTCTGACCGGCGCGCAGCATCCGCCGGCCTTGCTGCTGCGCCTGACCCACCCGACACGGGTCGGGATGGATCAGCGGATCGAACTCAAGCACCTGGAAAACGGCGTGTACGAGGCAAGGGTGACGCTGCCGACCGGCGTGAACCGCTGGAACGCCGTGCTGGAGACAGCGCAGTGGCGGCTTGCGGGCGCCTGGGGTGATCCGGCGCGCGCGGCGCTGACGCTGGCGCCGACGCGCTCGTAAGCCGCGCATCCGCCGGTACGCGACTACAACACGACTGCAGGGGCATAGCCATGCTGCGACGGATCATGTGGGTGATGTGGCCTTCATTTCTGGTGGCCGGGGCTGCGGTGGGCGTGTTCTTTTCGCTCTTCGACCCGCAGGAGTTCTGGCTGGTTGGCGAGCACCTGGAGATCAGCCGCCAGGGGGCCTATACGATCGGCTTTTTCGGCTTCTGGGCAGTGGGGATCGGCGCCTCGGGGCTGACGCTGTGGTTGTCGGGCGCACCCTGAAGGCGTGCCATCGCTTGAGTCCCGGTCGAAGGCAGGCCGCTATGCGATGTGATGGCGTTGGCGCAGGATGCGGGTCGCATTCGCCAACGCCGCCATTTTGGCTTCCGCAGTCGTGTCCGAATTGAGCGGGTTGTCGGCAAAGGTCGCAAAGCCGCAGTCGGGCGTCAACAGCACACGCTCGGCGCCAAACAGGTTGATCGCGTGCTCCACATGATGCACGATCGAGTCGACACTCTCGACATGCACGTGCTTCTGGTTGCAGGCGCCAACGCCGATGCGCATGTCGGAGGGCAAGCTGGTGAGGATTTCCATTTCACCGGCGCGCGGGGTGCACAACTCCAGCAGCAGCGTTCCGACCTGCATTTGACCCAGGGTGTCCACCAGCGGGCGATAGTCACCGGATAGCGCTTTGGTTTCGTCTGCGGTCCAGTTGCCGCGGCACATATGCAGTGCCATGCGCTCGCGCGGAAACCCGGCGGTGACCGCATTGACCAGATCGCGGGCAAACGCCAGTTCGATCGGGCTGTCGCTCCTGGCCGACAGCGCACCGCACATGAAACTGCGCTGGTTGGCCGGTCCGCTGAACACGATTTCCGAAAGCACCGGTTCATCCAGTTGTACCATCGCCGTGCCGGCCGCCAGCAGGCAGGCGATCTCTTCGCGCAGCACGCGCACGATGTCGCGCGACAAGTCTTCGCGGTTGGCATAGGCGCGATCGGAAATGCATTCCATCCACATGGTGCGGGTCAGCAGATAGGGTCCGGGCAAGGCCACCTTGACCGGGCGATCGGTCAGGGTGCGCGCGAACTCGACTTCATGCACGGCGATGCCGCGGCTGCGTCCGAGCGGGCCGAATACGGCGGGATGGCGTACATCGCCGGCCGGAACGTCGAGTGCGCGCAATTCGCGTTCGAATTCTTCCGGATCGTCGACCAGCGGCAGCAGATCGGTGAGCGGAATCAACTGGCAGTTGTCGAGCCTGGACGCGACAAAGCTTGAATAGCTGTCGCGGCGCTGTTCGCCATCGCTCACCACATCGGCGCCTGCACGAATCTGCGCGCCGATCGCCAGGCGCACGGCGTCGTCGGCGGTGCTTTGGAAAGACGCCTCATCGAGCCGGCCCTCCATGTGTTCATGCACCGCCTGCAGCATCCAGCGCGGCCGCGGCCAGCTGCCGATGCCCATCACCGAAAGCGGACGTATCGCCGGCGCCGGCGCCGGTTCGGGGAACTGCAGCATGGGTTTGACTGCGACCAGTTCAACCCCCGACTTGGCGACGATGGCCGGCGCTGTGCCGGCCTTGCGTTCGGCAAATTTCCCCTTGGCCACCAGGAAGCTGCGCTGCTTGTCTTCCTTGATGAACGAGATCAGCTCGTTTCCGGTCATGCGACACCAGGCCGGCAGGTCTTCATCGACCGAAATTTCGGTCGAGCGAATCTCCAGCAAGCCGCCGCGATCGAGCGGATCGATATGCTTGCGGATCAGCAGCAAGAGGCCATTGCCGCAGTCGAGGTCGCCGCCGTCAAAGCTGACATCGGCTTGGTGCGGGTGTTGGGCTGGCTGGGTCACGGTGGGTCCTTCGGGGTTGATCCGGGTTGTAGACAAAAGAAATCAGGCCAGGGCGAGCGTTTGAATGCCGTTGGCGGGCGCGGTCGGGCCGTCATTGTCGCGGCCGTAGACATATTGCAGTGCCCGCTCGTCGAATGCTGTGGCCACGCTATCGACCACGATCCGTCCGCCAGCCATGCCCACCACGCGGTCGGCGAATTGCCTGGCGAAATGCGGCTGGTGCAGGCTGCAGATCACCGCGATGCCGTCGTCCCCGGAATGGCATATGGAGCGCAGCAACTCAAGAATGCCGGCGCCAATGCGGGGGTCGAGACTTGCCACCGGTTCGTCGGCGATGATCAAGTCGGGTTGCTGCGCCAGCGCGCGGGCGATCGCGACGCGTTGCTGCTGGCCGCCGGACAGGGTGTCGGCGCGTTGCGCTGCCTGCGGCAGCAGGCCGACCCGCTCCAGGCATTGCAACGCCAGCAGCACGTCGGCGCGCGAGAAGCGGCGTAGCCAGCCGCGCCACGCCGGCACATAACCGAGACGCCCGGCCAGAACGTTTTGCAGCGCGCTCAGGCGATTGACGAGATTGAATTGCTGGAACACCACAGCGATATGGCGGCGCTCCCGACCCCTGAAGCTGGCGACATCGCGCCCCTCAAGAATCGCAGCTCCGCTGTCCATTGACGTGAGACCGGCCAGGCAACGGAACAGGGTGGTCTTGCCGGCGCCGCTCGGACCCAGCACCGCGACAAATTCACCGCGTTGCACCGCGAACCCGACGTTTTCAATCGCCGCAACGCCATTGAACGCCTTGCCGGCGCCACGCACTTCGAACAGGGAGCGCGTCGGAGTCATACCAGGCGCTTGCGTAACCAGCCGCTGATTTGATCCAGCACCGTTACCACCACCAGGATCAGCGCGATGATGGTAAACAGGCGCGGAAAGTCGAGCAGGTCCATGCTGTTCTTGAGCTCAAGCCCGATGCCGCCGGCGCCTACTACCCCCAGCACGGTGGACGCGCGCACATTGAATTCCCACCAGAAGAGGGTGGTGGAAAGCAGCACCGGCAGGACGTCGGGCAACAATGCGAACACGATCGCCGTACCGCGCCCGGCGCCGGTGGTGCGCACCGCGTCCAGCGGCCCCAACTGCGCGTTCTCGATGTGATCGGCAAAGAATTTGGCGGCGCTGCCCCAGGTATGCAGGGCGATCCCGAGTACGCCGGCGAACGGCCCGAGCCCGACGGCGGCCACGAACAGCAGGGCGAAGACAAAGGAATCGATGCCGCGCAGCGCGTTTAGGAACCAGCGCGCCGGATAGTACAGGCGCGGAAACGGCGTGATGTTGCGACTGGCCAGCACCGCCATCGGAATCGCCAGCAGGGTGGCGATAGTCGTGCCGATGGCTGCCATCGCCACCGTCTCGGCGATGCGCAATCCGAACAGCGGCAGTTCGGCTACATTCGGTGGCCAGGCTTGCGCCAGCCAGTGCCCGAGCTTGGGCAGGCCGTTGACAAGCTTGACCGGATCGACCTGCGCCAGGCGCCAGCAAACGACATAAAAGACAACGATGCAAAACAGGATCGCAACCAGCTTGAAGCGGCTGCGCGGGGTGCCGCGCAGCCGGGTTTCAAAAAGTAGTTGCGCCTGTGCGGCGTCGGCGCTTGCCATGCGTTCAGGATTTGGGCTTGATCTTGCCCACCGCGATGCCGGCCTTTTCGATCGAGTCATACGAGGCATGCGTGGCCGCCACAAATCCGGTGTAGCGTGGCGGCAGCAAGGTCTTGGCCTGCTCGACTGTGATGGCGGTCAGGATTTTCTGCACCTGGGCACCAAACTCCTTCGGTGCGTCTTTGGGTACCGCGATCGCATCGTTGGGCAGCGGCGCGGAAGTCCAGAGAATCTTGTTGCTGTCGGCCTTGATCCGGCCGGAGGCGATCATCGCATTGCGGTTGCGGTCGAAATCGGTCGCCATATCCGCGTGGCCCGCCTGCACCGCGATTTCGTTGGCCGCGTGGGTCGCACCCTCGGTGTACTTCCAGTAAGTCTTGGGGTCGATCTTCCAGACTTCCTTGGCATACCAGGTCGGAATCAGCCAGCCCGAGGTCGAGCCAACGTCGGCGAACGAGATCGACAAGCCCTTGGTGTCGTCAGGAAACTTAGCTACCTTCAAGTCCGGCTTGCCGATGATGATCGCGTAGTACACCGGCTTGTCATCGTACTTGGCGGTGGCCACCGCAGTGCAGCCGGTGCTGTTGTTGGCGATGATGTAGCCCCACGGCCCCATCCAGGCGAGATCGACTTGCCCGGATCCCATTGCCACTGCCATGCCGGCCCAGTCGGTGGTGGCGACCAGGTCGAAATCGGCGTTGAGCTCACGTGCCAGGTGAGCGAAGACCGGCATGAAGGTTTTCTTGGTGTCTTCGGCGCTGGGCAACAGCGGTCCGACGCCGAAGCGCAGTTTGCGGCGGGCCTGCGCGCGAAGAGGTGCAAGGTTGCCTAGCGCCAGCGCACCAGCAGCGCCGCCGGCGGCAAGAATTTTGCGACGTCTGGTTTCCATGAGGGTTCCCTTTATCAATAGCTGATGCTGGGTGCGCCATCACTCATGAATTCAACCAGCTTGGCGCCACCCACCACCGCGGCCCCGGGCACCAGGTTGTTTTCATCGAGCTTGCGCTTCTTGAAGCATGGCGAACAGACGAACATCTTGCCGCCCGCCTTGGCGAAGTTGTCCATCAGCTCCTTGAGTGGCGCGAAGCCTTCTTCTTGCACTGCATCGGCGACGCCTTTTTGCGAAAGGCGCGTGCCCTCGATCGAAAGGAAGACGACCGTGTCCTTGTCGGATGCGACAGCGGCGTTGGCCACGACGAACGCGACGGTTGCGCGATCGGTGTTATCGAGACCGCAGGTGAGACTGATTACGTACTTGCCAGGCATGGTGTGCTCCAGTCAATGACAGGGGTGGGAAAGTGCGGACCAGTTCCATGGCCGCGGTGAAAACATCAATCCTTGGCGCGAATCCAGAAGGTTTTGCTGGCCGGATCGTGGGCCAGCAACGGGTTGCCGGTCATGCCGCACCAAGCCGGTATGTCGGCCGGCGCACCGGCGTCGAGCGCGGTCACCTTGAAGACCTTGCCGGGGGCGGCGCGCACGCGTTGACGCAGTTCGAGCACAAGTTCGCCGCAGCCAAGCTCGCCGGCTAGCCATTCGATGTCGTAATTCATGGTCGGTACAGCCGTGAAAGTGCAGTGCCGACGGACGCCTCTCGGCGCCGGGAGATGGAAATTTTGGGAAGGGTTGCGACGGGGGAGACCCGCGTGCTACTGGATGCATTCCGCCGGGCGGCGGGGAGAAGTGGAGGAACGCGAATGCGACAGAGGGCATGACTACGCGCCGCGCTCCAGTTGGATATCGACGTGTAGTAGTGCTTCAACCGATCGAAACACTTGACCGGTGGCAAGTCCAGCAGTTTTGACATGACCTGTGCTGTGCGATCAAAGGCGTTGCGGCGAGCGTTGGAGTCTAAGGCAGAAAAATGGCAAGCGCGTTAAATATTCGCCGGATCGACGCGTTTTGCCGAATGGAACTGGGTCGTGGGTTTGCCAAATCCGGATGCACCATTTGCGTGCCAAGCTCCATGCCGGTAGGGAAACGTTGGGAGCCTGCGGGGCGAACAAGTCTCAAAAGACCATGAACCTGGCTCTGTGACCCAGCCCGGCTACCACCAGAGATGCGGCGCCGCGTACGCCGCTTACTTCGTCGATCAGATCCTCCATGCGCAATGCCTGGTCAGCCAGCGCCACCGGGCAAACGAAAATCTCCACTCCCAGGTCGACTGCCTGCCTGATCTGTGCCAACCAGTCCGGCGCGTCCAGTTGGCGCCGAAACAGGCGCACCGACGCGCTCACCGCGTGGATTTCGACCGCCACATCCATGGCGGCGGCGGTGGCGGCATAGCGCAGCGGAATCGAGCCCAACTCCGGCGTGTCCGCGCGGACGTTGTTGAGGACGATGATCAAGCGCGAAGTGACGGTAGCGGCAGTGGAGGATTCGGGCATGAGCTGGGGGGATCCTGATTGTTCGAAGGCGGCGCGCAGATAGTACCTGCCATGTCTCGATTAGTTCAGGCCGAATGTGGATTGGGCGATGTGGCGTCGACCATCTCGTCGCGCTCGATGCGCCCGTCCACCAGTTCGACTGTGCGCTCGCAGCGTGCGGCCAGGCGCGGGTCGTGCGTCGCCAGCAGGAACGAGGTGTTGAGCTCGGCGCGCATGCGCCGCATCAGTACGAACACCCCGTCGGATGCGGCGCGGTCGAGGTTGCCGGTGGGTTCGATGGCCGGCAGCAGCGGC
>CAYYFR010000086.1:10940-22511 GCA_964470865.1 uncultured Burkholderiales bacterium
GTCGGATGCGGCGCGGTCGAGGTTGCCGGTGGGTTCGATGGCCGGCAGCAGCGGCAGTGTGCGTACCAGCGGGCCTGCGCGCAGGGTCAACCGGTACGAGCGGTGCGTGGTTGACCCACCATGCCAGAGCGGCAGCGCCCAAGGCGGCGAACACGGCCAGCGCAGTGCCGTCCCCGTGCGCGGCAAAGCGGCCGGCTGCGGCACGGCGCCGTTGGCGTATCGCCTGGCAATTGCGAGTGTTCCTGCGCTACCTGGTCAGGCGTCCTTGCGGCGCGGAAACAGGGGCCCGACACCGATCGGCGGTGGTGCCAGGTTGACGATGCGTGAGAACAACGCGCGGAATTCGGCGGCATCCGGGCCGCTCCGCGGATCGCGGTTCTCGGCGAAGGCTGCGCCTACCTCCGCCCAGTCATCTGCCGTCAGCCACTGTTCGGCCAGCGCGAAGGCCTGCTTTTCCTCCTTGCGCATGTGATTGAAGTAGGTGTCGACATAGGCATCGGCGGCGTCGCCGAAAGTCGCGAAGGGGGCGCCGTGCTCGTAGGCAAGAAGCTTTCTTTCGAGGTTGCGAATCGCCTGGTCGCCGGCTTCATGTTCCTGGCGCAAGTCGGCGAGCAGCGCATCGGCCGTGGTGGTGCGCAGGCGCAGCAGGCGGAACAGAAACTGCTCTTCCTTGGGGTGATGCAGCCGCTCGGGGTAGGCATCGATGTAATAGACCATGGCGCGAAACAGCTCGAAATCCGCCTGCGTATGGCCGCCGCGGATCTCGCCCACCATGAACTTCAATCCGTGCAGCACCGCAGCCAGCGTGCGATGCTCCTCACGAATGATTTCCAGCGCCTGCGCCGCACCGGCCGCGCCGCCGCCGTTGGCGGTGTCTCCGGTCGCTGCCCGCGTGCTCATGGCTGGCACAGCCACTTCAGCGCACCACCAGCACCGGCACTTTGGAGTGCGTCAGCACCTTCTGGGTCTCGCTGCCCAGAAGGAAGCCGCTCAAGCCCCTGCGGCCATGCGAGGCCATGACGATCAGGTCGCATTTCTTCTTGGCCGCCGCGCCGACGATGGCGTCATAGGGCAGGTCGTTGACCGCGTGCATGGTGTCGACGGTCAAGCCGGTACTGGCAAGCTTGGCGGCGGCCTTTGCCAGAACCTCTTCGGCAACCCTGACCGCTTCCTTGCGATACTGGCCGGAGGTGATCTGGGCGGCCATGATTGCGCTCTCGGCATACACCGGCGCCGGAAAATCGGCCGCGCAGTGGAACAGGGTGAGCTTGGCGCCGAGCGCACGAGCCAGGCTCGCGGCTTCCTTGGCGGCCTTGTCGGACAGTTTCGAGCCATCGATCGGAACCAGGATGTTCTTGTACATGTTTGTTCTCCCTTGAATGGATGTTTCAATTGCCCTGCGGGCCGCGCCGTGCGCGGCACCCGCGCACCGGACGATAGCGCAATCCTAGTACGCGCAAGCCATTCCATGTTGATGTGGATCAATCCGGCAACGGCAATCGGCCGCACACTGGCGCCTTCGGTTGCCTGCCTGCGAGGTGTGGATGCGTACCCTGAGTGCGAAGATCATCGCCATCCAGGTGCTGTTTCTGGTGGTTGCGCTGATGTCGATCGGCATGACCCTACTAGTGTCGTGGCAACTCGAGGGCGGTGCGGCTGCGATCAACGACGCCGGCAGCCTGCGCATGCGCGCCTACCGCCTGGCTTTCGTGCTGGCCGACGCGGGTGAAGGACTGTCCGCCACGGCGCGTCGCCAACTGGCGGCGGACTTGCGCGAATTCGACGATGTGCTTGCCACCCTCAAGCGTGGCGACCCGGCGCGCCCGCTGTTGCTGCCGGCCAATGCGCAGGTAGGAGCCTTGTTGGCCGGCATCGAGGCGCGCTGGACGGTATTGCGGGCGGTGGCGCAGCGGGCCGTCGACGGCATGCCTGCGGCCATCGGAGGCGAAGATGTCGCCGCGTTTGTCGAGGCTGCCAATGTCATGGTGTTCCGCATCGAGGACGATCTGGCGCGCAGCACCAATCTGTTGACCATGTTCCAGCTGGGCTTGGTCGGCCTGGCGATCGCCGGGGCGATCGCGCTGGTGTACCTGGCGTTCCTGGTGATCATCCTGCCCTTGCAGCGCCTGCGTGAAGGGATGCAGCGCATGGCGGCGGCCGATTTCAGCGTGCGCCTGGGCGCCGGCGGGCGCGACGAGTTCGGCCAGTTGGCCGCCGGGTTCAACCACATGGCGGACGGCTTGCGTGATTTGTACGACAGCCTGGAGACACGCGTGCAAGACAAGACCCGCAGTCTGGCGGAGCGCAATGCCGAGCTGACGGCCCTGTACGACACCGCGGCCTTTCTGGGCGAACCGCAGGGGCAGGAAGCGCTGTGCCGCGGCTTTCTCGAACGCGTGGCCGCAGCCCTCGGGGCGGATGCGGCGGCGCTGCGTTTCATCGGGTCCGATCCGCCGCAGTTGCACTTGTTCGCCGCCCACAATCTGCCGGCCGGCTTCGCCGCCGACACGCGCTGCGTGGCGGTCGGTACGTGTGGCTGCGGGCAGGCTGCCAGTACCGAGTCGACCGTTCACTGGGGCGCCGCGGCCGGCGCCGCCGAGCCGCTTGTCGATTGCCGCAAGCATGGCCTGATGGCGATGAGCGCGGTGCCGGTGCGCACCCAGGCCGGGACCATTGGCGTGCTCAACCTGTTTTACCGTGTGCCGCGCGAGCTCGCAGCGCGCGAGCGGCACTTGCTGGAAGCGCTCGGCCAGCATCTGGGGGTGGCGGTCGAAAACCTGCGCCTGATTTCACGCGCCAGGGAAATGGCGGTATCGGAAGAGCGCAACCTGCTGGCACAGGAACTGCACGACAGCATCGCGCAATCGCTGGCCTTCCTCAACCTGCAGGTGCAGATGTTGAGCGGCGCGATGAAACGTGAAGATCGCGGCGCCGCTGCCCTGGCCGCAGGCGAGATCGCCACCGGGGTGCGCGAATGCTACGCCGACGTGCGCGAGCTGTTGCTGCATTTTCGTACCCGCAGCGATCATGAAGACATCGGTGCGGCGCTGCGCTTGACGCTGAAGAAATTCGAGCAGCAAACCGGCATCTGTGCCACGTTGGCCGAAAGCGGGCAGGCGATGCCGGTGCCGGCGGCCGAACAGGTGCAGATACTGCACATCATTCAGGAGGCGCTGTCGAACGTGCGCAAGCACGCCGGCGCCAGCGCGGTCAGGGTGACACTGCAGCGCGGGCCGGTCTATACCTTCCAGGTGAGTGACGACGGGCGCGGTTTCGAGGTTGGAAGCACGGCTGCTTCCGAATTGCATGTGGGTCTGAAGATCATGCAGGAGCGGGCGCGGCGCGCCGCTGCCAGCGTAGTGGTGGAAAGCGGGCCCGGGCGCGGTACGCGGGTGACGCTTACAGTGCCGGTCGCGCCGGCCGACATCGGCGCGGCGGCAGAAGCCGCAGCGGCCTGAAGCCTGCGAGAAGAAGCATGAGCATACGGATTCTCCTGGTGGACGACCACAAGCTGTTCCGGCGCGGCCTGCTTGCACTGTTGCGTGGCGAGTCCGATTTCGAGGTCGTGGGCGAGGCCGGCGACGGCGTCGAAGGCATCAAGCAGGCCGCCGCGCAGAAGCCCGATGTGGTGTTGCTGGACCTGCACATGCCCGGCATCACCGGGGTGGACGCGCTGGCCGGCATGCGCGAGCTGGCGCCGGACGCACGCATCCTGATGCTGACCGTATCCGAGGATGGCGCCGACCTGATGGCGGCACTGCGCGCCGGCGCCTGCGGCTACCTGCTCAAGAACATCGACGGCGAATACCTGGTCGACTCGATCCGCCGCGCGGCGCGCGGTGAATCCGTGGTGTGCCCGGAACTGACAGGAAAACTGGTCGATGGAGTGCGCGATGCGACCAGCCCGCAAGTCAATGGCTTGCAGGTCCTGAGCCCGCGCGAGCGCGACATCGTCAGCCACATCGCCGGCGGCTGCAGCAACAAGGAGATCGCCCGCGCCCTGGGCGTGGCCGAGAGTACGGTCAAGATCCACGTGCAGCACGCGATGCGCAAACTCAATTGTTCCAGCCGCGTGCAGATCGCAGTGCTGGCCGCCGGCAATGGGGCGCCCGCGCGCCTGCCGGCGCGCTGATCTCGCGGGTCTTCGATAATTCACTCTGCTGGCAGGCAAACATGTTCAAGCACCTCCTGATTCCGATCGACGGCAGCGAATTCTCCGACCTGGCAATCGAGGCCGGCGTGCGTTTCGCGCGCTCGATCGGCGCGCGCATCACCGGCTTCATCGCCGAACCGGAAGTGACGGTACCGAACCTGCCGGGATTTGTCGGCCGCGAGGCCGGCGCCGGCGGCGGCCCCACGGTCAAGCCGCGCCTGCATGCGCAATCCGCGCTGGATCGAATTGCCGCCGCCGCAACAGCAGCCGGGGTGTCGTTCGCCATCGACTACGTGGCCCACGACGATGCGGCCGAGGCGATCGTCGCCGCAGCCGAACGCCATGGTTGCGACCTGATCGTGATGGCCTCGCGTGAAAGGCGCGGCCTGGATCGCCTGCTGCACGGCAGTGCCACCGGCGCTGTGCTGAGCCAGACCAAGCTTCCGGTCCTGGTACTGCACTGACGAAAAGCGCCTGACAATGCTGCGCGGGTGTCGGACCGCGGCGTGCAGCCGTGCTCCCGGCCAGTGCGCATAGTTCGTTCGAACTATGGCGCATCCTCCCGACGATTCCCGCCCCGCCCCCATCAGGTGAATGTGCAGCTTGCGGCATGCAGCCTACATTTCCATGCATGTCAAACGGGGAGTGATTCATGGCAAGCACGCAAACAGGCAAGGCGGTATCGACGCTGGTGGTGAGCACGCTGGCCTTCACCGTCTGCTTCGCGATCTGGATGATGTTCGGCGTGATCGGCATTCCGATCAAGAAAACCCTGGGCCTGAACGCCACTGAATTCGGCCTCCTGGCGGCCACGCCTGTGCTCACCGGCTCGCTGATCCGCGTGCCGCTCGGCCTGTGGACCGACCGCTACGGCGGGCGCATCGTGTTTTTCATCCTGATGATGTCCTGCGTGGTGCCGATCTGGCTGATCGGCTATGCCACCCAATACTGGCATTTCCTGGTGCTGGGCCTGTTTGTGGGCATGGCCGGCGGTTCTTTCTCGGTCGGCACCCCATATGTCGCGCGTTGGTTCAGGAAAGACCAGCAGGGCTTCGCCATGGGTGTGTTCGGTGCCGGCAACTCGGGCGCCGCGCTCAACAAGTTCGTCGCGCCGGTGATCGTGGTGGCGATCGGCTGGCAGTTCGTGCCGCAGATCTACGCGGCGGCCATGCTGGTGACGGCCATCGTGTTCTGGTTTTTCAGCCATTCCGACCCCAGCCACCTGGTGCCGGCCAAGGTCACCTTGCGCGAGCAACTGGCAACGCTCAAGGATCCGAACGTCTGGAAATACTGCCAGTACTACTCGATCGTCTTCGGCGGCTACGTCGCGCTTTCCTTGTGGATGGTGCAGTACTACGTCGGCGAGTACGGCATGGACATCCGCGCCGCCGCGCTACTCGCCGCCTGCTTCTCTTTGCCGGGCGGCGTGCTGCGGGCCATCGGCGGCTGGTTGTCCGACAAGCACGGCGCGCACAGCATCACCTGGTGGGTGTTGTGGGTGAGCTGGATTTGCCTGTTCATCCTGTCCTACCCGCAGACCGACTTCACCGTGCAGGGCATTGATGGCCCGAAAACCTTCCATATCGGCCTCAACGTGTGGGTGTTCACCGCGCTCATGTTCATCATGGGCATCGCCTGGGCTTTCGGCAAGGCCTCGGTGTTCAAGTACATCTCGGATGAATACCCGCAAAACATCGGCGCCATCTCCGGTGTCGTCGGTCTTGCCGGCGGCATGGGGGGCTTCGTGCTGCCGATCATGTTCGGCGCGCTGCAGGATTTCACCGGCATTCGCTCCAGCGCCTTCATGCTGCTGTACGCGATTGTCTGGGTCTCGCTGATCTGGATGTACTGGACCGAAGTGCGCAAGACCGAGGTCATGGGCCTGCGTTCTCCGGCCAGCCCGTTGGCAGCGCAGTGGTCATCGGTCGCCGCGACCAAACCCTGAGGTCCGCAAGGGCCACAACGCAAGGAGAGACATCATGGCAGCCATTCCCACCCCCCAGGCAACGCCCGCCGGTCCACCCAGGCGCGGCAGTGTCCTCACCGTCTGGACTCCGGAGGACCGCGAGTTCTGGCGCAACCAGGGGCAGGCCATCGCCGCGACCAATCTGTGGATTTCGGTGCCTGCGCTGTTCCTGGCATTCGCGGTCTGGCAACTGTGGAGCGTGGCGGCGGTGAATCTGAACGCGCTGGGATTTCGCTTCACCACCAACCAGCTGTTCTGGCTGGCGGCGGCGCCCGCCTTGTCCGGGGCGACTTTGCGCATTTTCTATTCGTTCATCGTGCCGGTCTTCGGCGGACGGCGCTGGACCGCGATATCCACCGCGTCGCTCCTGATCCCGGCAATCGGCATCGGCATCGCGATCCAGGATCCGAGCACCACTTATCCGACTTTTCTGGCGCTGGCACTGCTGTGCGGGCTGGGCGGCGGCAATTTCTCGTCGTCGATGGCCAACATCAACTTCTTTTTTCCCAAGGAACGCAAGGGCTCGGCGCTGGGTGTCAATGCGGGGCTGGGCAACCTGGGTGTGTCAGTGGTGCAGTTCCTTTCGCCGATGGTGATCACGCTGGGGATTTTCGGCGTGCTGGGCGGCGACCCGCAGACCATCGTTTCCAAAAGCGGCCAGTCAAGCCAGGTATGGGCACAAAACGCCGCCTTCATCTGGGTGCCGTGGATCATCCTGGCCTCTTTCGCGGCCTGGTTTTTCATGAATGACATCGCTGACGCGCAGTCCTCGTTTACCGATCAGGCGGTGATCTTCAAGCGCAAGCACAACTGGTTGATGTGCCTGCTCTACCTTGGCACCTTCGGCTCCTTCATTGGTTACGCGGCAGGCTTTCCGCTGCTGATCAAATCGCAGTTTCCAGGCATCAATCCGTTGCAGTTCGCCTGGCTGGGGCCACTTGTGGGAGCGGTGATTCGACCCTTCGGCGGGTGGCTTTCGGACAAGCTGGGCGGTGCCACGGTGACCTTGTGGAACTTCGTGGTGATGGCTCTTTCGGTGGGTGGCGTGCTGTATTTCCTGCCTTCCGGCCCGTCGGGCGGCAGCTTCGCCGGCTTTTTTGTGATGTTCCTGCTGCTGTTTCTCACAACCGGCATCGGCAACGGTTCGACCTTTCGCATGATCCCGGTGATCTTCATGACCGAGCGCCAGCGTGAGGCTGCCGGCAAGGGTGCGGCCGAGCAGGAGAAGGCGATCAAGGACGGCAACCGCGAGGCGGCTGCCGTGCTGGGATTCTCGGCCGCGATCGCGGCCTACGGCGGCTTCTTCATCCCGAAGAGCTATGGCACGTCGATCACCCTGACCGGCGGGCCGGAAGGCGCGCTCTATGTGTTCATCGCCTTCTACCTGATTTGCATCGCCGTCACCTGGTGGTACTACGCGCGCCGTGGCGCGCAAATGCCGTGCTGAAACCGGGCCGCACTGTGTTTAATCGAAGGAAGCCAAATGTCGCATTTTCTTGATCGCCTGAATTACTTCAGTAGCCCCACCGAGCGCTTCGCCGACGGCTTTGGCGTTACCAACGCCGAAGACCGCACCTGGGAAGACAGCTACCGCAATCGCTGGGCGCACGACAAGATCGTGCGCTCCACGCATGGCGTCAACTGCACCGGTTCGTGTTCGTGGAAGATCTATGTCAAAGGCGGCATCGTCACCTGGGAAACCCAGCAGACTGACTACCCGCGCACGCGCTGGGACATGCCCAATCACGAGCCGCGCGGCTGTTCGCGCGGCGCCAGTTACAGCTGGTACCTGTACAGCGCCAATCGCGTCAAGTATCCGCTGATCCGTGGCCGCTTGCTCAAGGCCTGGCGCGCCGCGCGCGCGGCGCTGGAACCGGTTGCCGCCTGGGCGTCGATCGTCGAGGACGACGCCAGGCGGCGCGACTACCAGCAGGTGCGCGGCCTGGGCGGTTTCGTGCGCTCGAGCTGGGAGGAAGTCAACGAGATCGTGGCCGCGGCCAACGTATACACGATCAAGAAGCACGGGCCCGACCGCATCATCGGGTTCTCACCGATCCCGGCCATGTCGATGGTCAGCTATGCAGCGGGCAGCCGCTACATGAGCCTGATCGGCGGCGTTTCCATGAGTTTCTACGACTGGTACTGTGACCTGCCGCCGTCCAGCCCGCAGGTCTGGGGCGAACAGACCGACGTGCCGGAATCGGCCGACTGGTTCAACTCCGGCTTCATCATCGCCTGGGGCTCCAACGTGCCGCAGACGCGCACGCCGGACGCGCATTTCTTCACCGAGGTGCGCTACAAGGGCACCAAGACGGTGGCGGTAACGCCTGACTATTCGGAAGTGGCCAAGCTGGCGGATATCTGGATGCATCCGAAGCAGGGCACCGATGCAGCCGTGGCGATGGCCATGGGCCACGTGATCCTGAAGGAGTTCTATTTCCCCGACGTAGGCGAGCGCAGCGCCTACTTCGACCACTACGTGCGGCGCTATACCGACATGCCGATGTTGGTGACGCTCAAGGAACACACGCTGCCCGGCGGGGAAGTCATCCAGGTGCCCGATCGCTATGTGCGCGCATCCGATTTCGCCGGCAGCTTGGGCCAGGTCAACAATCCCGAATGGAAGACGGTGGCTTTCGACGACGCCGGCCAGGTGGTGCTGCCGAATGGCGCCATCGGCTTTCGCTGGGGCGCGGATGGGCGTGCCGACCAGGGCCAGTGGAATCTCGAGGCCAGGGAAGCGCAGCACGGTCAGGCGGTCAGGCTCAAGTTGTCGCTGCTCGAGGGCGCCGCGCCCGATGCAGCGGTCGCGCGTGTCGGCTTTCCCTATTTCGGCGGCATCGTCAGTGAAAACTTTCCCAACAACAAGCAGACCGACGTGCTGGTACGCACGCTGCCGGTGAAGCGGTTGCGCCTGGGCCAGGCGGGTGCCGAACGCGAGGTGCTGGTGGCCACCGTGTTCGACCTGCAGGTCGCCAACTACGGCGTGGCACGCGGCTTGGCCGGCGAATTCGCCGCCACGAGCTTCGACGACGACACCCCCTATACGCCGGCCTGGCAGGAGAGCATCACCGGCACTCCGCGCGCCCAGTTGATTGCGGTGGCGCGCCAGTTCGCCGAGAACGCGCACAAGACGCAAGGCCGCTCGATGGTGATCATCGGCGCGGCGATGAATCACTGGTACCACAGCGACATGAACTACCGCGGCGTGATCAACATGCTGATGATGTGCGGCTGCATCGGCAAGAGCGGTGGCGGCTGGGCGCATTACGTAGGCCAGGAAAAGCTGCGCCCGCAGACCGGCTGGACCGCACTGGCCTTTGCGCTCGACTGGATCCGCCCGCCGCGCCAGATGAACAGCACCAGCTTCTTCTATGCCCACACCGACCAGTGGCGCTACGAGAAGCTGGGCATGGAGGAAGTGATCTCGCCCTTGGCCGACAAGGCGCTCTACGCCGGCAGCATGATCGATTACAACGTGCGTGCCGAACGCATGGGCTGGCTGCCTTCCGCGCCGCAACTGCAGACCAATCCCCTGCAGGTGGTGAAGGACGCAGTGGCCGCCAGCATGGAACCCAGGGACTACGCGGTCAGGGGCTTGCAGACCGGAACGCTCAGGATGAGCTGCACCGATCCCGACCATCCCGACAACTGGCCGCGCAACATGTTCGTGTGGCGCTCCAATCTTCTTGGTTCCAGCGGCAAGGGGCACGAGTATTTTCTCAAGCACCTGCTGGGCACCAGCAACGGCGTGCAGGGCAAGGACCTGGGTAGCGAGGAGGCCAAGCCTGCCGAAGTGGTGTGGCACGAGAAGGCGCCGGAAGGCAAGCTCGATCTGCTGGTTACCCTCGATTTCCGCATGAGCACCACCTGTCTCTACAGCGACATCGTGTTGCCGACCGCCACCTGGTATGAGAAGAACGACCTCAACACCAGTGACATGCATCCCTTCATCCACCCGCTATCGACCGCGGTGGACCCGGCGTGGCAGTCACGCAGCGACTGGGACATCTACAAGGGCTTCGCGAAGAAATTCAGCGAAGTCTGCGTCGGCCATCTGGGCGTGGAGCGCGAACTGGTGTTGGCCCCGCTGATGCACGACAGCCCGTCGGAGCTGGCGCAGCCGTTCGAAGTGCGCGACTGGAAGCGCGGCGAATGCGAGCTGATACCGGGCAAGACCGCGCCCAACATGGTGGTGGTCGAACGCGACTATCCGAATGTCTACAAGCGCTTCACAGCCCTGGGACCGCTGATGGCCAAGGTCGGCAACGGCGGCAAGGGCATCGCCTGGAACACCCAGGTCGAGGTCAGGCAACTCGGCGAATTGAATGGTCTTGTCACAGCCGAAGGGGTGACCCGCGGCATGCCGAAGATCGAGACCGACATCGATGCTTGCGAGGTGATCCTGCAACTCGCGCCCGAGACCAACGGTCACGTGGCAGTGAAGGCATGGGAAGCCCTGGGCAAGCAGACCGGGCTGGATCACACACATCTGGCGCTTCATCGCGAAGACGAGAAGATCCGCTTTCGCGATGTCCAGGCACAGCCGCGCAAGATCATTTCCTCACCCACCTGGAGCGGCATCGAGAGCGAGTCGGTGTCGTACAACGCCGGCTACACCAATGTGCACGAGATGATTCCCTGGCGCACCCTGACCGGACGCCAGCAGTTCTACATGGACCACCCGTGGATGATCGCCTTCGGCGAAGGCTTTTCCAGCTACCGGCCGCCGGTGGACCTGAAGACCACGGCCGGTATTCAGGGCGTCAAGCCCAACGGCAATCCGGAGATCGCGCTCAACTTCATCACGCCGCACCAGAAATGGGGCATTCACTCGACCTATACCGACAACCTGTTGATGCTCACCTTGAGCCGCGGCGGGCCCTGTGTGTGGCTGAGCGAGGACGATGCGCAACGTGTGGGCATCGTCGACAACGACTGGATCGAACTGTTCAACATCAACGGCGCGATAGCGGCGCGCGCGGTGGTGAGCCAGCGCGTCAAGCCCGGCATGGTGATGATGTATCACGCGCAGGAAAAAATCGTCAACACGCCAGGCTCTGAAATAACCGGCGCTCGCGGCGGCATCCACAACTCGGTGACGCGCATCGTTCTCAAGCCGACTCACATGATCGGCGGCTATGCGCAGTTCAGCTACGGTTTCAACTACTACGGAACCATCGGCACCAACCGCGATGAATTCGTGGTGGTGCGCAAGATGAACAAGGTGGATTGGCTGGATACGCCGGTGGCGGACGAACGCATAAGGTCCGTGCAGTCCGAGGGAGAAGTGGCATGAAGATACGCGCCCAGATCGGCATGGTGCTGAACCTCGACAAGTGCATCGGCTGCCACACCTGTTCGGTGACCTGCAAGAATGTCTGGACCAGCCGCCCCGGCATGGAGTACGCCTGGTTCAACAACGTCGAGACCAAGCCCGGCATCGGCTACC
>CAYYFR010000087.1:0-14035 GCA_964470865.1 uncultured Burkholderiales bacterium
TCAGTGGTGCGGGAATCGGTTGCAACATGGTTGACCGAGGGGCCTGACTGGGACGACGAAGGAGACTATTCACCAATTCCCGGTGATGGTCGCACGGCCGCCATGAAGCTCCTGCAAACCGAGGACGGTGAAATTCTCCATGCGCTGGGCATCGTCATCATTGAAGGGGAGCATCCCGGCAGCACGTACTACGCAGCCAAACTCGAAAAGCCGATTGACGAGGCCAACCGGGAATCCAGGCGGCTCGGAGTCCGCTACCGGTTTGTGATGCAATGAACGGACGCTTCTCGCAAGTGCCCTGATGATGGCGTGGTATTCCGGCTGCATTGAGCTGACACCGAACTCGATATCGGCCAGTTGCCAATTGAGCGCGCTCACCGGCGAAAAGCTATGGGTCTGCGCGATGGTCTTCTTCATGATCGACAGCCGCAGTTCCTGCAGCGCGGCCGCGGCCCGTATCGCCGGCAGGCGATCTTTGACAACCGGTTCCGGCAGCGACAGTCCTCGCTGCCGTTCATGTTCGCACGTTCGGCCAAGTTGTAGTGCTCCGTCAATGGCGCTCGGGTATTGGCTTCGACTGTCACGCGCTCGAAACCGCAGGTGTCTGCATGGCGGTGCGGCGCGGTGAGCAACCATTCAGCAGGTATAAAGCGCGCCAGCGTCTCACGCATGCGGCGTTGCAGTTTGACGTGGTCATGGTCGGCGTTGTGTAGCAGGGCGTTGAAGGTGATGTTTACACGCCAAGGGCGTAGATCTATATCTGAATAAGCAAGGCATCGACACTACGACCTCTGCCGGCAAGGCGCTGTTTCAACGCGACATCGCGTTTTCGTTCGAGTCATCTCATCGAAAAGCTACACGACGATGCATCCATTTAATGGCTACAATTCTTTTGGGAGGACATAAAAAAGGTCGCACTTGTTGGGCCCGACCAGTTGCCGAACTGCAGCATCAAGAGATTTTCGCTGCCCTGATAGGGCCGTGCAGGCTGGCTTAAAGCAGCTTTCCTGCACTGGTCATTCCAACGAGCCATCCGGGCCAGTCCAAACCGCCCTTCAAGCCTGATCGAGGAGAAATCAATTGAACGGATGGTTTGCGGCGGGGATTGAGTTCCTCAGCAATAACTCCATGGCGGTTTGGAGCGCCTCGCTCCTCATAGTTGTGAATGCGGCCGGTTTTTATTGGCTTTGGTTCCGTCCTGCGGCGATTCGTCTCGGCAGGTCGCTTCAAGCACTTTCCGACGCAATAGACGGCGCGCATGAAGGCTGGAATTTAGTCCTGGAGCGCGCGCGTACGGCCTGCAAGAACGACAGTGCGGTCCGACTGGCCTGGCAAGAAACCGAGTCGCGGGTGATTGCATTGCCGCACGGCCAGCGCGTGATTCACGTCATGTTTGGTGCTCCCCGGGATATCTGGTCAGCCAATCGACTTCTTTCCCGTCGTATCAACGTAGCGCTTGTGGAGGCGGTTCCCAATTTGCTGGTCGGGATCGGGCTCTTGTTTACCTTTTTCTTCCTGACCCTGGCGCTTACTCAAGCGACGGCCGCTCTCTTGCCGCAAGCGGGACAGACCGGCGCCGATTTGGCACGAGCGACGCGAGGCCTGCTCAGCGCTGCCGGCGCAAAGTTTCTAACGTCTTTGGCGGGGCTGCTCGCATCCATCATTTGGGCGATTGCCGCCCGACGTCGAATGGCTCGCTTAAATGGCCTCGCCGAATCTGTGATCGACCGCATCAGCGGGGTGGTGTCCAGCGGTGGCGCGGAGATGGCGATATTCGCGCAACTGCAATCGGCTCGAGAAATGCAGGCTGTGGGCGCGGACCATTTACAGGTGGCCCGTGAAATGCAGCTCTCCAGGCTTGACCACTTGCAATTGGTCAAGGAATTGCTGGCGTCGAGCGCCGACCAGGTTCAACTGAGTCGAGAAGTCCTATCATCGAATAGCGAGCAACTGCTTGTGGCCAGGAAGGTGCAGGGGGCGATTGCCATTGAGACGGGTGCTCTCCAGGACATCGATTCCAAGGCCCAGCAACAGCTTGATTTGACCGAGGAACTTCTCAGCGAGGCACGCGACCAGACCGGTACGTTCAAGCGTTTCGAAACCGATCTCGCGGTATCCCTTGCCGCTGCCATCACCACGGCTTTTTCACCGCAGATGCAGTCGATGACTGATCGACTGATTGCCGCCATTGATGGCCTTAGTGAAAAGCTTGGTTCGATGAATCAGGATGCGCTCCAGCGCATGCTTCAAGATTTCAGCGCGATGTTGAAACAGACCACCGAGTCTGAAATGACGCACCTCCGCGAGACCCTGGAAATGCTGGCCGGCCGACTCACGGCGGCCGGCACGGCGATAGGGGAGGGTGCGGGCAACGCGGCTGAAAAACTCGACAAGGGGGCGTCCGACTTGCTGGCTCGCGTAGAACAAGTATCCGTGAGTCTGGCCACCGGGGCAACTAATCTCGAAGGCGCCACCCAAGGCGTGAAGATCGCCATGAACGATCTGGACGTCACGATCACGCAAGCATCCGAACTCGGCAAGAAGGGTGCCATGTTCGTTCGCGAGGCGCTCGACGATGCGGATGCCGTTTTCAGTAGACTGCATTCGGCGTCGGAGGGGCTGGGCGCGACGGCAAATTCCCTGGAAAAGGTCAGTGGTCAACTCGCCGACGCGGTGGACAGTGTTGACGAGATGACCAAGGAGCAGCGCGAAGTCGTCAATGCTGTACGGGATGCGACTCCTGAGGCAATGGCATCGGTTCAGCGGGTTCTGGATCTGTTGCAAGAGGCCGTAAATGTAACCGCGACCACGATGGAAAAGACCAAGGACTCGATGGCCGAAACGTCCGACACGCTTGGCGAAACAGTCGCCGAGATTACTGCGGGAATCTCCGAGTATTCGGAAATGGTGGCCAAACTTCATCGCGAAATGGACAAGCAACTCGCGAAAGCGGTTGGTAGCCTGGACAACGGCGTGGTCAGTCTGGATGAATCGATCGAAGAACTCACCGAAGTATTGCGTGCGCGTATGGCGGGGAATTGACCGATGTGGACCCGTTATCAACGCGATGTCGCGTCCGACGATGCTGATCGTCAGGCGGACGGTGGATACTTGGCGTCGGCATCGGACCTGATGATCGGCCTGCTGTTTGTATTCATCATATTGGTTGTGGTGCTCGCCCTTGAGCAGCGCCGCCAGCATGATGCGATCAATGAAGGCCGCAGAAATCTGGTTGGTGCCGGCGATCCGCTTATTGTCGTAACAGGCGCTGTCGGCGCTGCCTTGAAAAAAGTGCTGCCGAACGTCAAGGTCGATGCAAAGACGGGAGTCATCAGCCTGCCGGAAGCCGTACTTTTCGCTCGAGGTAGTGCGCAACTCAGTGACTCGGGCCGGCAGGTGCTCGGCAATGCGGCCGAGCAGTTGGCCATTGCGATGCCGTGCTACGTGGACAGCCACAGGCAAGGGAAACGCTGCCCCGAAAATCCCTTCGGCCATGAGGTGGAAACAGTGTTCATCGAAGGCCATACCGACAGCATTCCATTTGCTGCCGGGAATCGGGACAATTTCGACCTTTCGCTTGCCAGGGCGCGCGCCGTGGAAAAGGTGATGGTGTTGAACACGCCCTTGGCCGCATACCGTAACAAGGACAAGCAGCCGCTCTTTTCGTTCAGCGCGTATGCGGACACCCGGCCGCTCAAGGGCAAAGAATCTACCGACGGCGAGAATCGCAGGGTCGACTTGCGGATTGTGCTTAGTTACAAACCGATCGAACAACTGATACCCGCGCTTGGCGACGTGGCCGCGCCGGCGAACAAGCCCCAGTGATATTCGCACCGCTGCCGACGACTTTTCCAGAACTGGAGTCCCTGGTGCAGGCCATGGATGCTTTAGTCGTGAACACCCCACCGCCGGTCGAGGCGATCGGCAAGCGGCTGCGGCAAGCCTATGCGCGTGCGCGCGCGCACGGCTACAAGTGGCTGTCGATGGGAGAGATTCGCAAGCTGCCTTACGCGTACTGGCTTCCTCCCGAGCCTGCGTTGTATGAAATCGATGGCGCGCTGGTAAAGCGCTATTGGGGTACAGAGATTCAAGCGGCGATTGACAGTGGTCCGCGTCGCACCAAGCGTTGGCTGACTCCGCTCTTTTTCACGTACTGCGAAGCCTTCCTGCCGGCAAATGAGGCTTTCCGCGATTTCGCGCGCAGATTTGCCGCGATCCTTCCGAAATGTGAAGGCGCATTCGCCGCACACCTCAATGCAATGCAGAAGGAGGTTGCCTTTTTTACGCCTTCGCAGGTTCCCTCGAAACTAGGGCGGCACCTGATGAACCACCCGCGGCCACTCGAAGAGGCATTCGAGTCGCTGTTGTTGTGGCCAGGTTTCGTTGACACGCCGCTTGGCGAGGCGACGTTTTCCGATGTGCTCGGATTCGGCCCGGAGCAATTTAGTGACAGGACGGTTATCGAACGTGTCATCGTTTGGGCACGCCGGCTTGGTGCGCCTGTTTCCAAGTCCGCCAACCGCGTTGCCTTCGCCGATGCGTTGTTGAAACCCTGGGTTAAGCGGACGCCGCCGGACAGAGTCAAGTCGGAGCTTGCGGAGTTTTTTGTTAGCGTCTATGGCGACCCAAGGCTTGCGGACAATCGTCAATATCAATGGAAAGGCGTTTCGTCACAGGCTCTCAACGTGATCATGACCTGGCTGGCCGGCGACACCTTGCGTGTTTTCATGCGGGTTCTTGAAAAAACGGCTGACGATATCTGGCGGTATCGGCAGAAATTCTGGATGGCCTACTACGATGCAGGCCATATCCAGGAGGCATGGCTCGCGCTTGGGGCAGAGGCGGCGAGGTATGCCAAGCGAATGCAGGCGGACCAGCTCAAGCTTGAATACGCAAAGCTCGAAGGTCCTGTGGCGCAAAATCAGTCCGTCCTGCTTTTGAAGATTGGCGGAATTGTCTTCACCGAATGGAGCCACAACGGCAGCCTGCGCGCCTACGAAGAGGACGACGCCAACTCGCCGGACCTTTTTTTTTACAGGACGACCTACCATGGCGCGAAACTGAGGGATGCACTTTCAATGGATTTTCATGACGGAATGAATCTGAATCCCGAACTCCGGCACATGCATTCCGCCGGGGGCACCTGGCAGCGCAAAGCTCGGGACTTCATCCGGCAACATACCGGTATTTCACTTGCCGACAAGGACATACTGTGGAAATAGCGCTTTTGGCTGACAGTGCGGTATGGGCACCAGTTGTCGGTCTGGATGCCTGGATGGCCGAATTGCCTGTGCCGGCCGCGAGTGCACTTGCAAATGCAATCGAAGCCGGCTTGGGCTCCGTCACAGATAGCGAATGGACCATTCCCGCTACGGTGATCGCAGGTTGGCCGGAGTCGACAGCCGTGGCGCTGGGTCTGCCGCCGAACTCTCCGTTCGGTTTCGACATCCGATTGTCGGGCGCCATGGGCAAGCCAGGTGCGTCGATCGCCGTGCGCTGGCTGCAACCGGGCAGGACCGTGCCCGCGAAGGAAGTATCACGGAACGGACTCTGGCTCGAAGCAGGCGAAAAGAAGTTTCGAATTCCTTCACCCGCTTTCGACGTTTTGTCTCTGGCCGAATCATTTAACAAAGTGCCCGATGGCGGCACTGAAGAACAGTTTCGTTTTTGGTCGCGGATCCGTGCTGCGCTGGGGGAACAGGTTGCCGGGGCACTGACAGACGGGTTTCTCAAGTCGTTTCGAGTGATTACGGCGTCCGCTCTGACCTTCGGTATTACGACCGACAGTCGTGGTGACGTGCAAATCGATCCGGTGTTGCTTACTTCAAGGCGTGCCGCCGAGGGTGAGGAGTTTGAGCAAGTCCGCGCGCTTACCGAGGCGGACGAGGCCTTGTTTCCGGCGCGCCTGGATCAACTGCGCGAAGGGGTACCGGCCTTTCCGATCAGCCAGGGTACTTACGTGGTTGTTGATGAGCCGTTGCAAAAAGCGCTGACGGTAGTGCGTGCGCTGCGGCGTGCCCCTGCCGAGCAGCGCAAACGTGCGGCCATGTTCCCCGAGGCGGTCATCAAGGAATTGCTGGGGCAGGAGGAGGCCGAGCCCAGCGTTTTTGTCGAGACCGAACGCTTTGCCGAGCGCGTAAAGGATATTGGTGAATGGTCCGTACCGGTTCTGCCGTGGATCAAGATTCCGCCGCAAGACTGGGTTGCGCCCACAACCTGCGGCGTACGGCTCGGCGGCATCGATATTCCGATTGAGAAGGAAGCGTTGTTAACCGCCGTGGGCAAGATGCGGGAAGCCATCAAGGCAGGCGCTGCCAATGTTGAAATCGGCAGCCAGCAGCTACCTGTCAGCAAGGCAAATCTAGCGGCGCTGGTCCAATTGCAGCGCGCTGTCGAGAAGCGCGAGGAAGTTACATCGGCTGCGGAGGCGGAGGACGACCCCAAGGGCAGTACCCAGGTACTGATTATCGAAACCAATTTCGACGAAACTGCATTCAACAAGGTGAGCGTTGGGCGGAGGCCGGGTTTATCGTGCTTGCCGGGACGACTGAAAACATCACCGAAGCCGCATCAGGCAGTCGGGATCGAGTGGCTGCAGCGCCACTGGATCTCGGGTAGTCGCGGCGCACTGTTATGCGACGACATGGGGCTTGGCAAGACATTCCAGGCCCTAGCTTTCTTGCAATGGCTAAGGGAGTTGATCGAGTCGGGTGAACTGGAACGAAAACCACTGCTGATCGTGGCGCCGGTCGGTCTGCTCAGGACGTGGGAGGCCGAGATCGAGCAGCATCTTTGGCAGCCCGGGCTGGGAACGCTTGTGCTGGCGTATGGCGAGCATCTGCGCGCGCTGCGGCGGGGGCGTCACCTTGAAGGCACTGCGGGCCTTGACACGGCTCGCCTGGCCGGGGGTGACGTGGTGCTCGCCAACTATGAGGCCGTGTCCGATTACCAGCTCAGTTTTGGCGCGGTGCCTTTTTGCGCGGTGGTTTTCGACGAAGCACAAAAGATCAAGTCGCCCAAGGCGCGGCTGACGGCCGCAGCACAAGGTTTGAACGCCGACTTCTTCGTTGCAATGACCGGCACGCCAGTGGAAAACCGGTTGGCGGACCTGTGGTGTATCGCCGATACCGTTCAACCTGGTGCGCTCTCCGACTTGAAGGCGTTCAGCGCCCGCTACGAAACCGAAGGGGCCGATGTTGGCGCGCTGCGAAACATCGTATGGCACGACGAATCGGACCGGGTATCGGCCAGTCCCAAACTGCTGTTGCGTCGGTTGAAGACCGACAAGCTCGAAGGTCTGCCGTTGAAACACGAACATGCCATACGGATGCCGATGCCGGAACGCCAGGCCGAGGCTTACAGCCGGGCATTGGCCATGAAAGAGATCTCCGGTCCCGAAGGCACCCTGGGAATGATTCACGCCCTGCGGAGAATCTCGTTGCATCCCATTCTTGTCGAAGGCGGTGCGGGTGCTAATGAATTACGGGTCGAGGACTCCGCTCGTCTTTCCGCTGCGATCGAGGTTCTCGACCGCGTGGCGGAGGCTGGAGAAAAGGCCCTGGTGTTTCTAGAGTCGCTTGATCTGCAGGAAGCCGACCAGCTACCGCTATTGCTGAAGCGGCGATATGGAATGCCGCGACTTCCCATGGTGATCAATGGCCAGGTGGCGACCAGCGCACGCCAGGAACGTGTTGATGCCTTTCAGCGCGAATCTGGATTCGACGTGATGCTGCTGTCCCCGAAGGCGGGCGGGGTCGGGCTGACGCTGACCGCCGCCAATCATGTAATCCATCTCTCGCGCTGGTGGAACCCGGCGGTAGAAGATCAGTGCTCCGACCGTGTTTATCGAATAGGCCAAACGCGGCCTGTTCATATTTATTACCCGCTGGCTGTCCTTCCCGACGCCGAGGATTTCAGCTTCGACGTCCAGTTGCAGATGCTGATGGACCGAAAACGACAGCTCGCCCGAAACCTGCTCGCGGCGCCAACTTTCACCAAGGATGACTACGATGCGCTGCTGGCCGGTGCGTTAAAGGGCAAAAGCGCGGGTGTGTAGCGAATTTTCGAGCGGCTCCGCCGGCAAGGTGGCACAGGCCGATTGGCCACCAATGACCATGGACCTGCGAAAACTCCGTGACGCGCTCGTTGCCACAGCCCTTTCCTGGGAAAAGGCGTTTGGCGCCGCCCCGCGGATCACTTCCGATCTTTCCGAACTGGACGCCGCCAATATCGTCGGCTGCTCGATCGAGGACTATTCCGCCCTCAATCAGGGCAAGACGGCTGTCCAGAGGGGCTTCGATTTTGTCTTCGAAGGCGTGCGTTATCAGGTCAAGGCGAATCGCCCAAGCGGCAAGCCCGGAAGCCCGGTAACGCTCGTGGGGAAGGCTCGCAACTACGATTGGGATGTACTGATCTGGGTCCACTACAACTCGAGGTATGAAGTGCAAGAAGCATGGGCCTGGAGCGTTGCCGAGTACAAGGCGGCCTTTCACGAAAAGAAACGGCTGGGACCAGCGGATTATCGGCGCGGCCGAAGGCTGGTTTGAGTATGCGTTCAGGCGGTTTTGCGTGCTTTGCCCACGCCCTTTGCCAGCTGTCGCGCTACAAGGCTGCCATCACGAAAATCATGCGGGGCGGCAGCGACACAGATATCCTTTGATTGAAAGATGCGCTAAAGGAACTCTGCGATGAGCATCGCATGGTCAGGCAAGCCGACTTTCCCAGTGCCGGCATCAGCGGATATTTCCTGGAAACTCCAGTTGTAGGCGACCCTTTCGGGAGCCAGTCCGGGTGACAAGAACAGGTGGTCAATTTGCCGCGTTGACCCTATGCAAGTGACGCCAACTGAAGCCGGACGTCGGCCGCATGTGCTGCCAACGCTGGCTCACAAGCGCATCCAGGCAGTCGCCACAGTTTGCGGCGATATCGCCGGGCGTCGTGTTGAAGTCTCCGACAATTGCGGCCGGGGTGGACAGCATGCCCGCGGCAGCGTCGAGGAGCCAGTTCCAAGTTTCACGTTTGATCGCTTTGGGCTGACCGGTGAACGCCGGCATTCTGAACCCAAGCAAGTTGAACCGGGCATTGCCGAGAAGGGCATGGAGTGCGTTCGGAGGCACAGATGGATGCAGCGGTGGGGCCTTGAGGCCGCCGCTGCGCATCGGATCGCGCGATGCGATCAGCACCTGGTTTTCCTTCAAGGTGCGCGGGCTTATCAGCACGTTGCGGAGACCCAGGTCGCCCAGCCCCAACAAGAACTGATGATGATCTTGACCTTCTACGTACTCGGTCAACACGAGTGTGTCGGGCGCGTGCCGCGCTATGGCGGACGTGATCCAGGACGGGATTGGTCGCCGGGCGGCCCGATGATTCAAATTCCACGAAAGGATCTTCATGTGGTGTCCTGCCGCAGGGTCAAATTCCGCTCAGCATACTTGTTGGTGGTGGCCTGCGCCTAAAGCATTGTGACCGTATGCCGGGCACTCGTTTCTTGCTTGCAATGCATACAGCCGCCCGGCGTAATTCCCGGATCTCGAATGAATCAGCACGATAGGCGCCGAACGCGGTATCAACATCCTGAAGGCCTATTGGGCCATGGACGACACGTTGCTCTGCATCCAGGTCGCACGGACGCGCCACTATCCCGGCAACAAGATGCGCCATTGAGCTTCATTCGGTTTCCTGAAACCGGAACATGGCGCTCCATACCTTCAAGTAAGCGTCATGCCGGTCCTGCTCCTCGACGCCGGACTTGAAGTTGCCGTAGTCGATGCCACGCACCAGGTCGGCCATGCGCAGCGCCAGTTCTTCGCGGTCTATCCGTGCACGAAAACGACAGTCGGTTCCCAGATCGGCCTTCACGTCGGCCTGCGGAAACACCCGGGTGATGTCCTTGAGCCGACGCGCGCGCACCAGCAAGGTTTTTCCAGTTGCATCGCCCTTGTCGACAACCGATAGAAATGCATTGTTCAGAAATATCCACATATAGACCTCCATGAATGCATACCCCGTGCACCAGGCAATCAAGGCGCACGGCTGTAGACGGACCCGGCTTCCGCGCCGTAGGCCAGGTCGCTCAGGCGCCAGCCCGCCTCCTGTGAGCCCTGGAACGGGTTGAGCATCTCGACCTTCACCTCCGTTTTCATGTCGGCGACTGGCAAACCCTGCTGGGCGCCGGCGGCCTGCTGGTGGTGCCCCCCAACACCATGCACTGGGGCGAGGTGGTGGGCGACGAAGCGGTGCTCAACCTCGATGTGTTCACACCGCAGCGGCCCGAATACGCCTGAAGGCGCTTGCATCAAGCGGCGCAAAACCTGTTCGGCAAGGGGCAATCCATGAGCAAATCGGCAGACGACGGTACAACGGCCCGGCAGGACTACCGCTTCTGGACCGAGGAAAAGCTGCGCAACACCGATACAGACAAGCAGGGCCATGTCAACAACGGCGTGATGTCCTGCTTTTTCGAAGCCGGGCGCATCGAGCTTCTGGCGGCAGCGGAAATCGCCGCGATTCGCGCGCTCACCAGTATCGTGGTGGTGCGCATGCTGATCAATTTCAGGAAGGAGCTGTTTTTTCCGGGCAAGGTGGGCGTGGGGACGCGCATCGCGCGCGTAGGGCGCACCTCGATCGAGTTCCTGCAGGCGATTCACGCGGCCAACGGCGAGGTGGCAAGCGCCGAGGCCACCTGCGTTTTGCTCGATCGCGCCACGCGCAAGCCAACGCCGGTGCCGGAGCAGCTGCGGGCTTACCTGATGGGATAGCCGGGACGGTCGAGCGCGGCGGGTTCCGGGGCGTGGTGTGTATGGGCAGCGCCCCAAGGCGGCATTCGCAGTGTTGAAACCGGACGGCACGACATGAGCGACGCCGCCGCGGAAGCCGCTGCCCGGATTTGCGCGCCGGGTAGACTACCCGACTTCGATTTTCAACCCCAACCAGTGAGCCCGAGATGATCGAAATTTCCGCAAAGCGCATGATCGGCCCGGTGATTCGCCTGCATCCGAACGACAACGTGGTGGTGGCACGGCTTGATCTGGCGATCGGCACGGTGGTGCCAGGCGAAAACTTCACCAGCCGCAGCCAGGTGCCGGCCGGCTACAAGGTGGCCGCCCGGAAAATCAGGAAGGGCGAGCCGATCCTCAAATACAGCGTCACCGTCGGCTTCGCCAATGTCGATATCGAACCCGGCACCATGGTGCACAACCACAACACCGAGTTCCGCGAATTCGACCGCGACTATGCGCATGCCAGCGAGTACAAGCCGGTGCCGCCGGTGCCGGTGGCCGAACGCGCCACCTTCCAGGGCTATGTAAGGCCCAATGGCCGCGTCGGCACGCGCAATTTCATCGGCATCCTGTCAACGGTGAATTGCTCGGCCACGGTGGTCAACAAAATTGCCGAATGGTTCACGCCGGAGCGTCTGGCCGAATTTCCCAATGTCGATGGGGTGGTCGCTTTCAGTCATTCGATCGGTTGCGGCATGGAGGCCAGCGGCGAGCCAATGCAACTGCTTCGCCGCACCATGGCAGGCTATGTGCGCCATCCGAACCTGGCGGCGGCGCTGGTGATCGGTCTGGGTTGCGAGCGCAACCAGTTGTCCGGCTTATTGAAGCAGGAAGAGCTCGCGGCCAGCCCGCACCTGCACACCTTCATCATGCAGGAGACCGGTGGCACCCGCAAAACCATCGAGGCCGGCGTAGCGGCGGTGCGCGCCATGCTGCCGGCGGCGAATGACGTAAAGCGCGAAACCGTCTCGGCCAGCCACCTGTGCGTAGGCCTGCAGTGCGGCGGCTCCGACGGCTTCTCGTCGATCACCGCCAACCCGGCGTTGGGTGCGGCGGTGGATATATTGGCGCGCCATGGCGGCACCGGCATTCTTTCCGAGACACCGGAGATCTACGGCGTCGAGCACACCCTGACGCGGCGCGCCGCCAACGTGGCGATCGGCGAAAAGCTGATCGAGCGCATCCGCTGGTGGAAAGACGAGTACTCGGTGGGCCGCGATGTGCAGATCAACGGCACGGTGAGCCCGGGCAACCAGGTCGGCGGCCTGGCCAACATCTTCGAGAAATCCCTGGGCTCGTCGATGAAGGGCGGCACCGGCCCCCTGATGGAGGTTTACAGGTACGCCGAGCCGGTTACCACCAAAGGCTTCGTCTTCATGGACACGCCCGGCTACGACCCGGTGTCGGCCACCGGGCAGATCGCCGGCGGCGCCAACCTGATCGCATTCACCACCGGCCGCGGATCGATGTTCGGCTCCAAACCCGCACCCTGCGTGAAGCTGGCCACCAACAGCCCGATGTTCCATCGACTTGAAGAAGACATGGACATCAACTGCGGTGAAATCCTCGACGGCACCGCCTCCGTGCAGGAAATGGGGCAGCGGATTTTCGAATTGTTCCTGCGTACCGCTTCAGGCGAGGCTTCGAAGAGTGAGTTGCTGGGGCTGGGCGATCATGAGTTTGTGCCTTGGCAGATTGGCATCATGGGTTGAGGCTCGATTATCGATCGTTCGCAAAAACATGACAGTTTCGTCAGAGGCGTGGTTTTTGTCAGGCACTATGCAATTCTCGATTTTTGGCAACGCCGTGACGGCGATGGCCACCGGGATCGACCGGCGGCGCAGCGGGCTTGTAGGTGTAAGAAGGCACTTTTTGGCTGGGTCTGTGCTCCGGCGGTGCGCCCACTCTTCGCCTGGCGGTTTTCACTGTTGCGTTTTCCAATCTGCGTTTTCCACTCCACGACAATCCGGCGTCGTGCTAAATTCACGCTCCACTTTCAAGGAGACGATAACCATGAGTATTGAACGAATCAACTGCGGCACCCGCATGAGTTCGGCCGTCGTGCACGGCAACACCGTCTATCTCGCCGGGCTTACCGCGGATGACCGCACGCTCGACGTCAAGGGCCAGACCAAACAGATTCTCGACAAGATCGACAAGTTCCTGGCCCAGGCCGGCACCGACAAGACCAAGCTGCTCTCGGCCAACATCTGGCTGACCGACATCAACACCTGGAGTCAGATGAACGAAGTGTGGGACGCCTGGGTGGCGCCGGGCAACACGCCGGCACGCGCGACCGTCGAAGCCAGGCTCGCAGCGCCGGGACTCACCGTCGAAATCATGGTGCAGGCGGCGAAGTAGGCCCGACACCGAAACCCGGGCTCAATTCGGGCGTCATTACATGCGCCCGGGTTGGTCTTGAATTTTCAAAACAGTGGTTTGCAAGCAGTCACCACGAGGTCCAGCGGCAGTGCCGGCGCAAAGGTGTCGGTGAGCTCCAGGGCAGCGCGGAGGAATTGAAGTTCGGGCGGCGTGCGCTCTTATCGGGGTGAGGCTTTTGCGCTCGACCCAGGCGGCTTGGATGGCGCACGCGTAGCGGGCGAGGGTGCCGCCGACGGCGGTGAAATGGAGGGCGGGGTCGTACATGCCTGCGCGCTACAATCTTGTGTCGATTCGTAGTCGGAGGCCACCATGCCCAGCGCACGTCGCAAAACCGTTCCCATCTTGTACCCGCCGCTTACGCCCGAACTCAAGGCGCGCATGCGCAAGGCGGGGCATGGTGACATGGTCGAATTGCTGGACAACGTGTCTGCCAGCACCATCAAGGGGTTGATGCGGGCCGCTCAAAGCGGTCCCGTGTTCAAGCCAAAGATGGCCAAGAAAGCGGCATGAAGGTTCTGCTCGACACCAGCGTATGCATCGATTTTCTGCGCCGCCATGCGCCAACGGTTGAGCGGTTGATGGCATTCAAATCCCGTGACGCTTTGATACCCGCACATGCGGTTGCCGAATTGGAGCACGGGATCTATCTCTCCCAACGCCGCAAGCAAGCGCGGCAAGACCTGGAACGCTTGTTCGCAAAGTATCAGGTATTGCCGTTCGAAACCCCGGCCGCGCGACGCGCGGGATTGTTGATGTACGAACTGGGACGGCAAGGGCTGACGATGAAATATTTCGATCTGATGATCGCGGCGCAGGCGATGGACGCGGGCATTACGCTAGCAACTGGCGACGCGGATTTCGAGCCGCTTTCCGGG
>CAYYFR010000087.1:14135-22436 GCA_964470865.1 uncultured Burkholderiales bacterium
GGACGCGGGCATTACGCTAGCAACTGGCGACGCGGATTTCGAGCCGCTTTCCGGGGCGCGCGGACTGAAGCTGGCGAAGTGGTTCTAGGTGACCTCGGCAGAGGAATGTTTTTGTCATGAATTCTGCAATTCCCAATGGCGGCGTGCGTCATCAGCCCAGCCGAGCCGCTCGACCACAGTGGCGAACCGATCGCCAAGCGGCGCACGAATGCATATCGATTCATCTCGGAACGGATGCCGAAATGCCAGTTCGGTGCAGGCCAGCAACATTCGATCGCAGCCGAACCGCTGCTTGAAGAAACGGTTGTGGATGCCCTTGCCGTGGGTGGCGTCGCCGACGATCGGGTGGGCGATGTGCTTCATGTGGCGGCGCAACTGGTGGCGCCGGCCGGTCAGGGGATTCAAGGCGAGCAATGCGTAACGCGCGCTGGCGTAGCGGTCGACCGCGATGGGCAGTTCGACACAGGCGAGCCGGCGATATTCGGTGCGGGCATCCTGCGGCGCCTGGTTCTTCAAGGGGGCGCCGTAGTCATCGTGCTGGCGCGATAGTGGGTGGTCGATGCTGCCTGATTCGTCCGGCCAGCCGCGCACCACTGCCAGATAGCGTTTGCGCACTTCGTTGCGTTCAAACTGTGCGCCCAGCGCGCGCCTGGCTGCAGCATCGAGCGCGAACAGCAATACGCCCGAGGTGCCGCGATCCAGGCGATGCACCGGCTGCACATGTTGGCCGATCTGGTCGCGCAGCATCTGCACGGCAAAGCGGGTTTCATGCCGATCGATGTCGCTGCGGTGCGTAAGCAGGCCGGCGGGCTTGTCGATGGCGATCAGTTGCGGGTCGCGGTAGAGGATGGTGAGCACGTCGGGTGCGCCGAAAAGGACATCCTACCCGCACGCCATGAGATGATCGGTTGCCGCGCCGGCGATTTGGCTGCAGAATTGCCTGTTCCCTATGCCTTCCGTGACCTGCCTCAGTGGCGGCGCAGCATAGCCGTTGCGGCATGCAGCAAGCGGCAGGGCGATGGCCTTTCCCTGTTTGACTACTGTGCCTACCATGTCCAACCAACCCGCCTGGCAACCTTCCGAAACCTTCAGGCGCGACGCCAAGCTGAGTCACTACATGCGCTGGCTCTGCGAAACGCGCGGGCTCGATTTCCCCGACTACGACGCCCTGTGGCGCTGGTCGGTGGACGACCTCGAAGCCTTCTGGGACTCGATCGCGAAGTACTACGATATCCGCTTTCACACGCCGCCAACGCGCATCTTAGGCAAGCGCAGCATGCCGGGCGCCGAGTGGTTCACCGGCGCCACCCTCAACTACGTCGAGCAGGGCCTGCGCCATCGCAGCGATGCGCGACCGGCGATCATCGCCTGCAACGAAGCCGGTGCGCGCATCGAGCTTGGCTGGCGTGAATTCGAGCAGAAGGTGGCCAATGTCGCGCACGCATTGCGTGCTCTGGGCGTGACCAAGGGCGACCGGGTGGTGGCTTTCATGCCCAACGTGCCCGAGACCATCATCGCCTTCTATGCCGCCGCGTCGATCGGCGCCACCTGGTCGCTGTGCTCGCCGGACATGGGGCCGCCAAGCGTGCTCGACCGATTCGCGCAGATCTCGCCCAAGGTGCTGTTCGCCGTCGATGGCTATCGCTACGGCGGCAAGCCTTTCGATCGTCGCGCGGTGGTGGCCGAGCTGCAGGCAGGCCTGCCCTCGCTCGAACAGGTGATCGTGGTGCCGAATCTCGATCCCGGGGTGGCAACCGCCGGCCTGGATGGTGCCCGGGCATGGAGCGAAATCGTCAGCGGCGACGCCGTTCTGCAAGTCGAACCGGTGCCTTTCGATCATCCGCTATGGGTGGTTTACTCGTCGGGTACCACCGGCGTTCCCAAGCCGATGGTGCACGGCCATGGCGGCATCGTGCTGGAGCATGTGAAGGTGATGGGCATCGGCAACAATCTCGGGCCCCTGGATGTGTATCACTGGTTCTCCAGCACCAGTTGGTTCATGTGGAATCTGCAAATCTGCGGCCTGTTGGTCGGCGCTACCGTTGCAATCTACGACGGCAATCCCGGCTGGCCGGATTGGGGTGCGCTGTGGCGCTTCGCCGACCGGGTGAAAGCGACTTTCTTCGGCGCCGGCGCGGCTTTTTTCCTTTCCTGCATGAAGGCCGGCATCGAGCCCAAACGGCTTGCCGATGTAGCGCGCCTGCGCGGCATCGGTTCCACCGGCTCGCCCTTGCCGGCCGAGGGCTATCGCTGGATCTACCAGCAGGTGGCAAGCGATGTATGGCTGGCGCCCATGAGCGGCGGCACCGATCCGGGCACCGCCTTCATCGGCGGCAATCCGCTGTTGCCGGTGGTCGCAGGCGAGATGCAGAGCAAATGCCTGGGCTGCAAGGTCGAGGCGTTTGACGACGACGGCAAGCCGCTCATCGACGCAGTGGGTGAACTGGTGTGTACCGCACCGATGCCCTCGATGCCGCTCTACTTCTGGAACGATGCGGGTGGCAAGCGTTACCACGACAGCTACTTCGACACCTATCCGGGTGTGTGGCGCCACGGCGACTGGATCCGTTTCACCCCTGGCGGCGGCTCGATCATCTATGGCCGCTCGGACGCCACCATCAAGCGCCACGGCATCCGCATGGGCACCGCCGAGATCTACAGCGTGGTCGAGGAAATGCCGGAGATCCTGGAGTCGGTGGTGGTCGATCTGGAGTACCTCGGGCGCGAGTCCTACATGCCGCTATTCGTGGTGCTCAAGCCAGGCGTGCCGTTCGACGAAGCGCTGAAGTCACACATTCGCCACCAAGTACGCAGCGGCCTCTCCGCGCGCCATGTGCCCAACGACATTTTCCAGATCGCCGAAGTGCCGCGCACGCTGTCGGGCAAGAAGATGGAATTGCCGATCAAGAAACTGCTGCTCGGCCACAGCGTGAGCAAATCCGCCAACCCGGATTCGATGGCCAACCCCGGCAGCCTTGAGTATTTCGTCGAGTTCGCTGCGCGGCGCAACGCGGCGCAGGGCCAATAGCGTGCGGCAGCCCCGGCGCCACCGTTGCTGCGAGCGCCGCTTCACGCGCCGCCCGTAACCTGGCAAGGCGACCGCGCGGCGCGCCCCGGCAATGGAATAGAATTCCCGCACAATTTCGCACAAGAGATTGACTATTGACCAAGGGGACAAGATGAGCGAAATGCGCTATGAAGCACCCGCTACCGCAGCCGCGGTGGTGGCGCTGCTGGCGGGTTCGGCAGGCCCGGCGCGCCTGCTGGCGGGCGGCACCGACCTGTTAATCCAGATGCGCTCGGGTTTTGTGGCACCGGAGTTGCTGATCAACACCAAGGGTGTCCAAGAGATGAATGCCATCGCGATGGAGAACGGCGCGTTTCGCATCGGCGCCTCGGTCTCGTGCATGGCACTGATCGAGCATGCGGCCTTCGTGGCCGCCTGGCCGGGGGTGGCCGACGCGGTCAAATTGATCGGCTCGATCCAGGTCAAGGGGCGCGCGAGTGTGGGCGGCAATGTGTGCAACGCCTCGCCGGCGGCCGACAGTGTGCCGGCCCTGATCGCCGCGGGTGCGTGCGCCAGTGTGCTTGGGCCCGCCGGTCGGCGCGAGATCGCGGTGGAAGACATCGCAGCCGGGCCGGGCAAGACCACCCTTGCCAAGGGCGAGTTCGTCACCTCGTTTCTGCTGCCGCCGCGCGCGGCGCGGTCGGGCGACGCCTATTTGCGCTTTACACCGCGCACCGAGATGGATATTGCGGTGGTGGGGGTGGGCCTGAACCTGACCCTGGATGGCCAGGGGGTGTGCAGTGATGCCCGGGTCGGCCTGGGGGCAGTGGCCGAGCGCGCCCTGTTGGTGCCGGAGGCGGCGGCAGCACTGATCGGAAGCACCGTCGATGCGCCTGCGCTGGCGCGTCTGGCGGCGGCAGCCAGCGCCGCCTGCAGGCCGATCGACGACAAGCGCGGCACGCGGGAATTCCGCATCAAGGTAGCCGGCGTGCTGGCGCGGCGCGCGGCCGAAATCGCGCAGCGGCGTGCGCGCGGAGGGCAGTGAAATGAGCAAGCACCATGTAAGCACCACGGTCAACGGCGACGCCGTCGAGTTCCTGTGCGAAACGCGCCAGACACTGCTTGATGTACTGCGCGACGAACTGGGCATGACCGGCACCAAGGAAGGCTGCGGCACCGGCGATTGCGGCGCCTGCAGCGTCACCATCGATGGCCGCCTGGTGTGCGCCTGCCTTGTGTTGGGCGTGGAAGCACGCGGCTGTGCGGTGTGCACCATCGAAGGCATGGCCGAGGGCGATCACCTGCATGTGCTGCAACGCAAGTTCCTCGAACACGCGGCCCTGCAATGCGGCATCTGCACGCCGGGCTTCCTGGTGGCCGCGCGCTCGCTGCTGGAGCGCAATCCCGATCCGACTGAAGAGGAAGTGCGCTACTGGCTGGCGGGCAACCTGTGCCGCTGTACCGGATACCAGAAGATCATCGAAGCGGTGCTGGATGCCGCGCGCGAAATGCGGGGGGCTTAGAAAAATGCTGACCAGAACCAACAATGCGGACAAAGAACTCAAGGTCGTCGGCACTCGTCCAGTGCGGCCGGACGGTGAGGCCAAGGTCACCGGCCAGGCGCGCTACGGCGCGGATTATTCTGCGCCGGGCATGCTGTGGGCGAAGATCCTGCGCTCGCCGCATGCGCATGCGCGGATTCGCGCGATCGACGCATCGGCCGCGCTCGCATTGCCCGGCGTCAAGGCGGTGCTGACCGGCGCCGACTTCAAGGAGCAGCCCTTCGAGTATGTCGGGCCGGAGCGCGTCGCGGTCAATTACTGGCACATGACGCGCAATGTGATGGCGCGCGAAAAGGTGCTCTACGAGGGGCATGCGGTGGCCGCGGTGGCGGCGATCAGCCCGGCTACGGCGGAGGCGGCCCTGCAGCTGATCAAGGTCGACTATGAAGTGCTGCCGCATGTGATCGACGTCGACGCTGCGATGCGGCCCGATGCGCCACTGCTGTTCGACGACATGATCACGCGCGGCATCGAACCGGCGCCCGCCAAGCCATCCAACATATCCAAGCGCGTCGAGTTCAGGTTGGGCGATGTCGAGGCCGGCTTCGCAGCGGCCGATGCGGTGGTGGAAATGAGTTTCAAGACCGCGCCGGTGCATCAGGGCTATATCGAGCCGCATTCCTGCCTGGCGCGCATCGGTGCCGATGGCCAGGGCGAGTTGTGGTCGGCCAGCCAGGGGCATTTCGTGGTGCGCGCCTATACCGCGAAACTGCTCGGCATGGAGATCGGCGATCTGCTGGTGCATCCGGCGGAAATCGGCGGCGGCTTCGGTGGCAAGACCGTGGTGTATGTCGAGCCGGTGGCAGCGGCCTTGTCGAAGAAGACCGGCCATCCGGTAAAAATCATGATGAGCCGCGAAGATGTATTCAAGGCCACCGGGCCCACCTCCGGCGCCTCGATGACAGTCAAGATCGGCGTCACCAGGGATGGCAAGATCGTTGCCGGTCAGGGGCTTTTCAAATTCCAGGCCGGCGCGTTTCCCGGTTCGCCGGTGATGAACGCCTGCATGTGCGCCTTTGCGCCCTACGACATCGCCAACGTCAACACCATCGGCTACGACGTGGTGTCGAACCGACCGAAGTCGGCAGCCTACCGCGCCCCCGGTTCGCCGATTTCCGCCTTCGCGGTGGAAAGCGTGTTGGACATCCTGGCCACCAGGATCGGCATGGACCCCCTGCAGTTGCGCCTGAAGAACGCCGCGCGGGCGGGCACCCCCACCGCCTACGGTCCCAGGCATGCGCATGATGGCTATGCCGAAACCATCCAGGCCCTGCAACTGCATCCGGCCTACAAGGCGCCGCTTGGCAAGAACCAGGGGCGCGGTGTGGCCTCCGGTTTCTGGTTCAACGGCGGCGGCGAATCGGCCGCCAACGTGCATGTGAATGAAGACGGTGGCGTGGTGATCGCCACCGGCAGCATGGATATCGGCGGCTCGCGCGCCTCGATGGCGATGATGGCGGCCGAGACTCTCGGCGTGCCCTACGACAAGGTGCGTTCGATCGTCGCCGATACCGGCTCGGTCGGCTACAACCATGTCACCGGCGGTTCGCGCGTGACCTTCGCCACTGGCATGGCGGTGGTCGACGCCTGCAACAAGGTGATCGACGACCTGCGCGGCCGCGCCGCCCTGATCTGGGACGTCGATGTGGCGGGCGTGGTGTGGGAGGACGGCCATGCGCAGCCGGCAAGCGCTGCGGTGGGCGACTTCAAGCCCTTGTCACTGGCGGCGATCGCCGCCAAGCGCGGCGTCACCGGTGGGCCGATCGTGGCCGAAGCCGCGGTCAACGCCGGCGGCATGGCACCGGGCTTCGCCACCCAGTTCTGCGATGTCGAAGTCGACCCGGAAACCGGGGCGGTGAAGATCCTGCGCTTCGTTGCCGCCCAGGACGTGGGCCGCGCGATTCATCCGAGCTACGTCGAGGGGCAGATCCAGGGCGGCGTGGTGCAGGGCATCGGCTGGGCCTTGAACGAGGAGTACATCTACAACCAGGCAGGGCGATTGTCCAATGCCGGCTTCCTCGACTACCGCATCCCGGTGGCGTCCGACCTGCCGAATATCGACGTGGTGATGGTCGAGGTGCCCAATCCGAACCATCCGTTCGGCGTCAAGGGGGCGGGCGAAGTCAACATCGTGCCGGTGATGGCGGCGATCGCCAATGCGATCCAGCAGGCCACCGGGCGGCGCCTGACCGAGTTGCCGATGTCGCCACCCAAGGTGCTGGCGGCGATTGACGCGGGCGCCTGAACATGGCGCCCGCAGCACCGGCGCGGGTGGTGCTCACCACCGGGTTCAGCCAGCGCTATACGGGGGGCGTGAAGGAGTTTTCAATCGAGGCCGCCAACCTGCGCGGGATTCTCAAGGCCATGGATGCGCGTTTCCCCGGCCTTGGCGAAATCCTCGAAGAGGAGACCTCGATTGCCATCGACGGCGAGATCCACGAGTTGCTCTACAGCCAGGTGATCCGGCCGGGTTGCGAGGTGTTTTTCATCCCCCGCATAGAGGGTGGCTGAGCGCGCTTGCCGTGCGCGCCGGCACGCCGCGCAGCGCGCATCAAGGCAGTCTCAGGCTGGCAATTGCGTGATGTTGCGCGGGTCCGCCTTGAGGGCTCCGCGCTCCACCTGCAATACCAACTCCGTGAGTGCCGCATTGAGAGGCGCCGCCATGCCGATCGACCTGGCGGTCTGCACCACGTAGCCGTTCATGAACTCGATTTCCGTGCGCCGGCCCTTGATCATGTCCTGTCCCATCGAGGCGACCTGGGTATCCGAACGTTTTTTTGACTGGGCCAGCAGGGTTTCTTCCAGCGCCGCCAGCACCGCGGCATCGCCTGCGGCGGCGCCTGCGAAACGTTCCGGGTCGAGACCTACCACCGGCTCGAGAGCGTAGCCGGCGGCCTGGCCCACGCGTACCGCCTCGCCCGCCAGGCGGATCAGGATGCGGCGGTGTGGTTCGGAGCGCATCACGTCGTTGCCCAGCATGCCGGTGCATGCCGACATGCCGTTTTCCATGCAGTTGGCCGCCAACTTGGACCAGCGTTCGCCCCACAGGTTGGCGCTGGCCTTGGCACTGTCGGCGCTCTCCAGCACCTGCGCGATCCCTTGCGCGCGCCCGGTGATGCGGCCATGCGCCTCGCCGACGCGAAACACCGTGTAGTCGCGGCCGCCTTTGGCGACACCGCGATGTACGTGCCCGGGTTCGAAAAGTTCGACCATGATCTTGCTGGCGATGCAGCCAAGCGTGCGGCCCCAGCCCACGACGCCGGCCAGACGCTCGTCATTCATGCAGTTCTGCAGTGAAACCGCGCAGCCGTCGGCCGCCAGGTAGGGGCGGATCAGCATCGCCGCCCACTCGGTGTCATACGATTTCGGACAGATGAAGGCGATGTCGAACGGCTCTTCGCGCGTCAACTGCGGCACATCGCACACATGCAGCGCGCGCACCGGCGTGGTGAAGGCTTCGCCAGGCGTGGTGCCGGTGATCGAGAGCCCGTGGGCGCGCATGTGTTCCACATGGGCAGGCCAGCCGTCGATCAATACAGGTTCGAGTCCGGCACGCGCCATGTGCGCACCTACATAGGCGCCCACGGCGCCCGCCGAGACTATCGCGATGCGTTGCTTTTTCATCTCTGAAACCCCTCTACAGTGGATGGCCGCGGCCTGTTTGCCCATCAATCCGCTTGAATATTCGCCGAGCGAATCAGTTCGCTCATGCGCCGGACCTCGGAATCGATA
>CAYYFR010000088.1:0-21939 GCA_964470865.1 uncultured Burkholderiales bacterium
CGGGCTTGGCGGGCGGCTTCTTCCTGGGCCTTGCGGGCGGCTTCGTCGCGGGCCTTGCGGGTGGCTTCCTCGCGGGCCTTGCGGGTGGCTTCTTCAAGCGCCTTGCGTTTGGCCTCTTCGGCCAGGCGCGCACGCTCCCGAGATTGCGCTTCCTCCTGGACCTTGCGGGCAGTGTCTTCAAGTGCCTTGCGTTCCGCAGCTTCGCGCACCAAGGCTTCGGCCATGCGCTTGGTTTCTTGCTCCCGCGCTTGCGTCGCCGCGGTCTCGGCGGCCTGCCGCTGCGCCGCGGTTTCCTGGACAGGATTGTTCTTGACTACCGCGGCAAAGGCGGTGAAATCGAGATCGTCTTCCGTAACTTCCACCACACGCATCGCAGCAGCCGCCGATCCCGGCACCGCCATTATCGAGTCCGGTCCGGCCTTGGTGATGAACTCGCGGATCAGGTCGAATGCCAGCAGGTGTTCGAAAATGGCGCGCAGCTTCACCGGCGGCACGCGGTTGAGCTTTTCCTCCAATTGCTCGAGCGTCGACTTGCCGTCAACCAGGATCAGAGCCTGACGCTCTTCACTCGAGAGCTTCAGGCTTTTCTTCGAGATTTCCAGCGACCCTTTGCCGGTTTTGGAAAAAATGGTCCGATTATCCATGGTGTTCGGGAATCGAAGGCCTTTGCATGCTGCTTTGGTTGTAAAGTTTACGACGCTCGCGGCCCCCACCTGTCCCAAAGGGCGGCGATGCGCCGGGGACTGCGGCCAAACCTTCGAAAATGACGAATCGCCAGGTCACGCCAGCGGGAGCACGAATGCCGAATTGTGTGCCAAACAGCCGATTTTGGTCAGCCGGCGTGGTGAGCGCAAGCGGCATCGCGGTTGCAAGGCGCAGTTTCGCACACGCACGACCAATCCCGTTGTCGGCGCAATTGCCGCAAGACAGACAACATTCATGAAAGCTTCATTCCAGTGACCCGTTTTCTCTTGATCCGGCATGGTGAAACCGAGTGGAATCGAGCACAGCGAATCCAGGGGCAAAGCGAAAGCGAGCTCTCGCCTACTGGGCTGGCGCAAGCCGAGGCGCTGGCGGCACACCTGTCGCAAGCGGTGGCGGACGCTCTGGTAAGCAGCGATCTTGGCCGCACCATGCGCACCGCAGCACCATTGGCACGGCGTCTCGGCCTTGTGGTGGAAGCCTCGGCGGCGCTGCGCGAGCGTGGGTTCGGCGTTTTCGAAGGCATGACACCCGCCCAGATCGCGCTTTCCTTTCCGGCCGCTTACGTCAGCTGGCAAGCGCGCGTGGCGGATTTCGTGATTCCGGGTGGCGAAAGCTTGGTCGGCCTGCGCCAGCGCGTGAAGGCGGCGCTTGAAGCAATCGCCCGGCGTGGACACAGGCAGGTGATCGTTGTAACCCATGGTGGGGTACTCGATGCGGTGTACCGGATCGCCGGCGGCATCGATGATGCAGCGCCGCGTGCCTGGGTTATGGCCAACGCAAGCATCAATCGCATCGAAATCGATGGTGGACACTGGCGCATGGACGCCTGGGGCGAGGTGGCACATCTGTCGGGCACTGCCGACGATCCGGCGTGAGCAAGCTGGGCCGACTACACAACATGTAGGGGGTGAGGCGCCTGCGCAGCCCTGCAGGCATCGCCGCTGCTACAATCTGTAGTTGCTTGGCGCATGGCTACCCGCGGCACGCATGCATGCGCCGTCCAGTCTGCCGCCGCATCGACTCCTCAACCGAAACCGCATCCCGCCATGTTCAGTTTTTCGCACCGCCTCGAAACCGCAGACCCCGAACTTTTTGCCGCGATCGCGCTTGAAAACCGGCGCCAGGAAGACCACATCGAGCTGATTGCCTCCGAGAACTACGCTTCGCCAGCAGTGATGGCGGCCCAGGGCTCGCAATTGACCAACAAATATGCCGAAGGCTATCCCGGCCGCCGCTACTACGGCGGCTGTGAATTCGTCGACATGGCCGAAACCCTGGCGCTCGAGCGTGCGCGCAAGCTGTTCGGCGCCGAAGCCGCCAACGTGCAGCCGAATTCAGGCTCGCAGGCCAACCAGGGTGTGTTCTTTGCGATGCTCGAACCCGGCGACACCATCATGGGCCTGTCGCTGGCCGAAGGCGGTCACCTGACCCACGGCATGCCGCTCAATATGAGCGGCAAATGGTTCAAGGTGGTGTCCTACGGGCTCAACGCGCAAGAGGAAATCGACTACGAGCGTATGGAGGCGCTGGCGCGGGAGTACAAGCCGAAATTGATCATCGCCGGTGCCTCCGCCTATGCGTTGCGCATCGATTTCGAGCGCTTCGCCCGCGTCTGCAAGGCCGTTGGCGCCTATTTCATGGTCGACATGGCGCACTATGCCGGCCTGATCGCAGCCGGGGTGTATCCGAATCCGGTGCCGCATGCGGATTTCGTCACCACCACCACGCACAAAACCCTGCGCGGCCCGCGTGGCGGGCTGATCCTGATGAAGGCGGAATACGAGAAGAAAATCAACTCGGCGATCTTCCCCGGCATCCAGGGCGGTCCCCTGATGCACGTGATCGCGGCCAAGGCGGTGGCTTTCGGCGAGGCGCTCAGGCCGGAATTCAAGACCTACCAGCAGCAGGTGCTGAAGAACGCCGACGCCATGGCACGGGCCCTGGTTGGCCGCGGGGTGAGGGTGGTTTCCGGGCGCACCGAATCGCACGTGTTCCTGCTCGACCTGCGGGCCAAGAAAGTCACCGGCAAGGCGGCCGAGATCGCGCTCGATCTGGCGCACATCACGGTCAACAAGAACGCCATTCCCAATGACCCGGAGAAGCCGATGGTCACCTCCGGCATCCGCATCGGCAGCCCGGCCATGACCACCCGCGGTTTCGGTGAAAGCGAAGCAGTCGAAGTCGCGCAGCTGATTGTCGAGGTGCTCGATGCGCCGCAGGACGAGGCCAATCTCGCGCGCGTTCGCGAAAAGGTTGCGGCCCTGTGCAAGCGCTTCCCGGTCTACGCTGCGTGATGTTTCCACCGGATCATTTTTCAGGCTGGAAATCGAGCGGCTTTGCCGGCAATTTCCAGCGCGTCCGGCACTGGCAGGCATAGACCCTTACTTTTTGCCCACTGCTTATGCGCTGCCCTTTTTGCTCCCATGCCGATACCGCGGTGGTCGATAGCCGCGAGGCCGACGATGGTGCGGTGATCCGGCGTCGGCGCCGCTGCCTGGCCTGCGACAAGCGCTTCACCACCTATGAGCGGGTGGAATTGCGCATGCCGGTGCTGGTCAAGAAAAACGGCGCGCGCGTCGACTACGACCGCGAAAAGCTGCGCGCCAGTTTCAAGCTTGCCTTGCGCAAACGCGAAGTGCCGGCCGACCGTGTGGATGAGGCGATCGCACGCATCGAGGAGCGCCTGATCGCCATGGCCGAGCGCGAGGTTGCCACCCACCGGGTGGGCGAACTGGTGATGCGCGAATTGAAAAAGCTGGACAAGATCGCCTACATCCGCTTCGCATCGGTCTACCGCAGCTTCGACGACCCGGAGGAATTCGAAGAGGCGGTGGCCGAACTCAACCCCGCGCGGCGCGGGCGCAGGAACTAGGAAAACGCTGAATAAGTCTCTGGAATGCAGGCTATCGAACGGAAGTTATTTTCAATTCAACTGGTTGCAGAAGCGGCTTTCTCAACCTACGGATTTATTCAGTGTTTCCCTGGCAGCAGAGCGCCGCCACCGGCAAGGCCACACCCCGATGTTCACGCCGCTTGACCAGGCTTTCATGCGACGTGCGCTCGAACTGGCCGAGCGCGGCCTCTACACCACCACGCCAAATCCGCGCGTCGGCGCGGTGCTGGTGAAGGATGGCAAGACCATCGGTGAAGGTGCGCACCTGGCTGCCGGCGAGGCGCATGCCGAAGTCAATGCGGTGCGCGATGCGCAAGCCCGGGGCGGCCTTGAAGCGGCGCGCGGATCGACCATCTATGTGACCCTGGAGCCCTGCAACCACCATGGCCGCACGCCGCCCTGCGTCGATCTGCTGCTGGCCAGCGGCGTGGCGCGGGTGGTGGTGGCGATGGAAGATCCCAATCCGAAAGTGGCGGGCCAGGGCTGCGCGCGCCTGCGTGCGGCCGGCGTCGACGTGCGGGTGGGGCTTTTGGCCGGCGAGGCGCGTGAGCTCAATATCGGCTACGTTTCGCGCATGACCCGCGGCCTGCCCTGGGTGCGCCTCAAGATTGCCGCCAGCCTCGATGGCAAGACCGCGCTTGCCAACGGCGCGAGCCAGTGGATCACCGGCCCCGAGGCGCGCCGCGACGGCCACGCGTTTCGCGCGCGCGCCTGCGCGATCCTCACCGGCATCGGCACGGTGCGCGAAGACAATCCGCAGCTCAACGTGCGCGACGTGCCGACGCCGCGTCAGCCCATCAAGGTGATTGTCGACAGCCGCCTGGAGATCGCGCCGGACGCGCGTTTGCTCAGCGAAGGGCGCATTCTGATCGCCTGCGCTGTCGACGACGCCGCCGCGCGCCTGCGCCTGCAGGCGCAAGCGCAAGCGCGCGGCGTCGCCCTCGAGGTGATCACACTGCCGGACGCCGCCGGCAAGGTCGATCTGGGTGAACTGGTGCGTGAACTCGGGCGCCGCGACCTCAATGAAATTCACGTCGAATCCGGCTTCAAGCTCAACGGCTCGTTGTTGCGCGCCGGCTGTGTCGACGAACTTCTGGTGTATTTCGCAGCCAGCATCATCGGCGAGCGCGCTCAGGGCATGTTCAATTTGCCGGCGCTGGAAAAGTTGGATCAGCGCCGCATGCTCAAGATTCATCGGGTCAGCCAGCTAGGCGACGACTTGCGCCTGATCGCGCGCATCACATAGAAACAACGAAAGGCAGTCCCAAGCCATGTTTACCGGAATCGTCGCGGCAATCGGCCGCATCACCAATGTCAATCCTCTGGGCGGTGCCGATGCCGGGGTGCGTCTTGCGATCGATGCCGCAACGCTCGGGTTGGACGATGTCGCCATCGGCGACTCCATCGCCGTACAGGGCGCATGCATGACCGTTGTGCGCCTTGCGGGCAACAGCTTCGAGGTGGAGGTATCGCGCGAAAGCTTGTCGAAAACGGCCGGCCTGTCCGCGCCCGGCGAAGTCAATCTCGAAAAATCGCTCACGCTTTCGACCAAGCTGGGCGGGCATCTGGTGTCCGGCCATGTCGACGGTCTCGGGCGCGTCGAGAAGTTCGAAGCGATTGGCGAATCCTGGGAACTGGTGGTGCGCGCGCCGCAGGACCTGGCCAAATTTTTAGCCTACAAGGGGTCGGTCACGGTTAACGGAGTCAGTCTCACCGTCAACCGCGTGACCGATGTTGCCGACGGTGCGGACTTTTCGATCAATCTGATCCCGCACACGGTGGCGGTCACCACGCTCAAGCATCTGGTACCTGGTGCCATGGTCAACCTCGAAATCGATCTGATCGCCCGCTATGTCGAGCGCATGCTTGGCATCAAATAAGGCGGCGCGGCTGGCCCGCTACTGGCGCCCTGAGGCATCGAACAGCGCCAGCGCGATCGTCTGGCATTGCGCAATCACCGCCTGCCAATCCTGCCAGCGCGCAGCCAGCTGCTTGTATTCCGCCAGTTCGATCTCGTCCAGATCGAACGGCAAAGGGTGCGCGAGCTGAATCTGCAGTTGCAACGAAGCGCAATCGGGACCGCTTTGCGGGTACAGCGCATCGAATGATCGCAGCGCTTCACGCGTGGCGGCGCTGCCTAAGCGGTCTGATAGCGCGGCGAAATCCAGATAATCGCGGGTGGCGTTGCGGCGCAAGATCAGTACTGCCTTGATGCGCAGGATTTCAGCCAGGGTGGGTAGGGTGATATCCAGTCCGGCCGCGCCGCTGCCTATGTGCCGCTGCTCGGTTTCCAGCGGCGTGGTGCGGATCAATTGCCTGATGCCTGTCTCGATACCGTCGAGCTTGCCAAGTATCTGCACCGGTCGCTGAATCCGTGCGGTTTTCCATCCGGCGACCGCTTCGAGCGCTTCAAGCACCTGATCGAAACGCGTGCGCAGGTCGGTCAACACATGGTCGGCATCGACCGACATGCGATGCCGCGCATGGACGGCAGCCGCGGAACCGCCGACCAACACGGCATCGGGGAAAATTGCCTGCAGGTGCGCAGCGGCGCTGAGGACGGCGTCCCAGTCAGGCAGCGGCGCGTTTGACATAGAGTGCCCAGAAGCGCTGACGCTGCGCGTAGCGATCCTGCGTGTATGCGGCACAAACGCGTCCGATCTTGCCTACGATCGCCGGTTCGCGCCGTGCGGCGTCGCGCATGGCCTGCCAGTCGGCGAGCGTGCCGCGCGCGATGATGTCGTCGATCGCCGCCAGGGTGTAGTTCGAGTGATTCAGGTGCCGGTGTTCCATACCTGAAATTGTGCGCCTTGTGTGCTGCGCTGACAAGCACCAGGCCCGACAGCGCCAAGCTTGGCCGCATCATGCAAGTCGGGTGTGCGCTCGGCCAAGCCAAAGCTGGAAGTCACGCTCAAGTCTGACGCAGAGCGCACGCCGGCGTTGGCATTGGCTTCGATCTCGGCGCGCAGCCGTTCGGCGATCGCCTGCGCCTGTGCGGTGTTGACCCCGGGCAGGAAAATGCAGAACTCATAGCCACCATAGCGGCACGACAGGTCGGCGTCGCGCAGGCCGGAAAACAGCTGCTTGGATACCGCCTGCAGCACCGTCGTCAACCGCATGACGCGTCCCTGGGTATCGAGCACCATCACGCCCTCGGTGAAGGTGTCGAAGGCGGTGCGCACGCGGTCGGGAATCACCGCCGACGGGTCGAGGTCGGTTAAGTGCGGGCCGCCGCCTGTCGCCAATACTGTGCCTGGCAGGCACAGGGGCTGGCGCCGCCGCTTCGCCGCGAAACTGCGCGCCGAACTCAAGCAGCACGGCATGCGCGGGCGCTGCCTCGAACTCGAACTCACCGAGAGCCTCCTGGCCGACAACTCGCCGCAGATCAAGGCCACTCTGGCCGAACTGCGCGCGCTCGACCTGCAATTGGCGATCGACGATTTCGGCACCGGCTATTCCTCGATGTCCTAAATGCGCGACTATCCGTTCACCGCGCTGAAAGTCGACCGCGCCTTTGTTTCCGGCCTCGGCACCGCGCCCGGCGCCGACGCCATCGTGCGCGCCATCCTGGCCCTGGCCAACGGGCTTGAACTGGAGGTGGTGGCCGAGGGGGTGGAGACTGCGGTGCAGCAGGCGTTCCTGGCAGCCGAGGGCTGCCAGATCGGCCAGGGCTACCTGTGGAGCCGGCCGCTGGCGCCAGCCTGGTTGCGGTGTCGTAGCGCTGGCACGGGTTCCACAGCGGGGAAATGGTCTGCCGTGCGTGCCGAGTGTTGATGCGCACTTTGCCGGAAGATGGATGATTTTAAGTTATCTACACTTGTGATAATATAAATCATCGAAAGCGAAAAACGGGCAAGAATCCATGACGACGATCAAGCATCGGGTTGCCGAGAGCGGCACGGTATACACACTCACCGGCACGCCCGGCGAAATCGGCAGGCAACTGGCGCGCTCCGACGCCGAAGAGGCGATCGCACTGACCTTCGCACACAAGGATGCACAGGTGGCGCAGGCGGTGGCAGAGACGTTGGGAAGCCTGGCGCCACTGGTGGCGGACACAGTGCGGCGGCGCCAGAAAGAGGGCTTCGAGCGCATCGTCGACGCCTTGGTGCCGGCGGTCTCGCCGCCGCGACAAATGCTGATCGAAGCGCGCATGGCGGCGCAGGCGCGAACCGCAGTGCTGACAAGCGGCGAGTGGTTGACTGCCGCGCAGGTGGCAGACTTGGCCGGCTTTTCCACCACCAACCCGAGCGCCCAGCCCAACCGCTGGAAGAAGGACGGTCAGATTTTCGCGATCCGCCATCAGGGCAATGACTATTTTCCGGCCTGGGCGCTGGATGCGCGGGCCAATTATCGGCCTAGCAAGCACTTGGCCGCGGTGTTGCGCGCGATCGGCGACCGCAAGGATGGCTGGGGCCTGGCGTACTGGTTCGCCGCGGTCAACAGCATGCTTGGCGGCAAGCGACCGCAGGACCTGCTTGCGGTCGCGCCGCAGCGTGTGCTTGCTGCGGCGTTGGACGAAATGGCCGAAATCGCGCATGCCTGAAGCGCGCCGGCGTCGCATGCCAAAAGGCGCGGCGCACAGCGATGCCTGATTCCGCAGATCCGCCGGCTGCCCTGCATGTGACGCCGTTCCTGTGGCCGGCGGGGCGACCGATTCATCGGATTCATCTGCAAACCTTCGCGCCGGCCGACTTCAACCCGGGCGGCAAGGGCAACGCCCGTTTCAGTCCGATCGCAAGCGCACAGGGCCGCCCGATCCCCACGCTTTATGGCGGCAGTGATTTTGAATGCGCGGCGATGGAAACCCTGTTCCACGACGTGCCATTCGCCCCTGGCTTCAAGAACTACGACAAACGAAAGCTCTCGGGCCAGACGCATTCGATACTCCTGCCCACTGGCCCGTTGAAGCTGGCGGATTTGAGCAACGTGGCGTTGCGCAAGCTGGGCGTGCCGCGCGCGCAATTGATCGACACCGAAAAGGACCGGTACCCGACAGCCCGCAAGTGGGCGGCGGCGATTCACCTGCAGCAGCCGCAGTTGCAAGGCATGGTCTGGGTGTCGCGGCAGGACGATCGCGCGCGGGCGCTGGTGCTGTTCGGTGATCGCGTGCCTGCGGGTCTGCTGCTGCCGCAGGGCGAGAGCCGCGACTTTGTCGACGCTGCAGCGGTGACTCTGGAACTGTTGATGTTGGCCGACTCGATTGGCGTAGCGGTGGTCGCCGGTCGCAGCTGAACATTGCGGCAACAGTTGCGCCTGGCGCGCCCACCCTGATGCGCTGCTTGGCAAGGCCGGCGACGCTTGTGGCCCGCAGAGCGCCACAATTGACCCGCCGCATGTCATGATCAGGCGCAAACATATGACTGTGCATTGAAGCGAACGAGGAGCGCGAAACATGCTGGTGCGGGCGGGTTTGTGGTTGGGCTGCGGGCTTGCGTGCCTGGCTGGCGTCGCCGTTCAGGCAGCCACGGTCGAGCGCTTTTCACCGCAAGGCGAAGTGCGCGCGGTGCGCCAGGTGGCGGTGCGCTTCTCGGAAGACGTGGTCAGGTTTGGCGACCCGAAAGCGCCGGCACCGTTTGCCATCGAATGTGCCGAAGCCGGCCAGGGGCGCTGGCTGGACGCGCGCAACTGGGTGTTCGACTTCGGCCGCGATCTGGGACCGGGGCTGCGTTGTGCTTTCAGGCTCAAGCCCGACCTGCGCGCCTTGGCTGGCGGTGCCGTAAGCGGCAGGAGCGAGTTCGGATTTTCCACCGGCGGGCCGGCGGTGCTGTCGACCCAGCCGTATCAGGGCGCGGCGAACATCGACGAAGAACAGACTTTCATTGTGCGCTTGAATGGTGCCGCACTCGAGGCCAGCGTGCTGGCCCATGCCTGGTGCGTGGCCGAAGGGATAGGGGAGCGGATTCCGGTGGCGCTCGTAGGCGGCGCCACGCGCGCCGAGTTCTTCAAGGCATTGAAGCGCGAGCGCGAGGCGGCCGACGACAAGCTGGTGCTGCTGCAATGCAGGCAGCGCCTGCCGGCTGGCGCCAACATCAGCCTGATCTGGGGGCGCGGTATTGCGACCAACCTGGCAAACGCCGGGCAGCGCGTGTCCACCACGCAAGACCAGCAGCTCAAGTTCAAGGTGCGGCCGGAGTTCAAGCTTGCCTTCAGTTGCGCGCGCGACAACGCGCAGGCGCCTTGTTCGCCCTATCAGCCGATGAGCATCGAGTTTTCCGCTGCGGTGGCGCGCGCTCTGGCCGATGGTATTCGCATCAAGACCGCCGCCGGGGAGCGCAAGCCGGCCTGGACGCAGAACGACCAGGATGCGGTGGTCAGTCGCGTCACCTTCAATCCGCCGTTCGCCGAGAATGCCGATCTGACCGTGACCCTGCCGGCGAAATTCGCCGACGACAGCGGACGCGCGCCGGTCAATGCCGCGTCGTTCCCCTTGAAGACCCGCAGTGGCGAAGGCTCGCCGCTGGTCAAGTTCGCAGCCGGCTTCGGCATCATCGAACGCTCGCAGCCGATATTGCCGGTGACGCTGCGCAACGTCGAGCCCGCTCTGAAGCAGGCCAGCCTCAACATCAAGGCGGGCGCGGATGCGCTGGCCGCGACCAGCGTGCCGGCACCCAAGGGAACGGCGCTCAAGCGGGTGCTTGTAAGCGACGATGCGCAGATTATCGGCTGGCTCAAGCGCCTGCGCAGTAGCGGCCAGGACGAGTTCAAGTCGCGCGAGAGTGCGCTGCTCAAGGGCGCGCCGAACCTGAAATCGGCGACCCTGCCGGCCCCCGGCGGCGGCAAGCTGTTCGAAGTGGTCGGCATCCCCTTGCCGGAGCCGGGCTTCCACGTGGTCGAACTCGAAAGCGAGCGCCTGGGCGCGGCATTGCTGGCCCAACCCAAGCCGATGTACGTGCGCGCCGGGGCCTTGGTCACCAACCTCGCGGTGCACCTGAAAATGGGCCGCGATGTGAGCGCGGTTTGGGTCACCAGCCTGGATGGAGGCAAGCCGGTGGCCGAGGCCGCGCTTCGCATATCGGACTGCGCGGGCAATCAAGTGTGGGTCGGCAAGACCGACTCAAGCGGTGTGGCGCTGATTCGGCAGAGCCTGTCGCGCGAGGGGCGCTGCGAAGACATGGCGGCCTATTTTGTGTCGGCGCGCAAGGGCGACGACCTGTCGTTCACCTTGTCGGACTGGCAGAACGGCATCGAACCCTGGCGTTTCAATGTCAACCAGGGCTGGAGCGGCGATCCGGGCCTGGTTGCGCACACGGTGTTCGACCGCCCGCTGTTGCGCGCCGGCGAGACGCTATCGATGAAGCATTATGTGCGGCGTGAAACGCTTACCGGATTCGCCGCGGTGGACGGCGCCGCGGCACCATCGGGGCTGCGCATCACGCACCTGGGCAGCGGCACCGACTACGACCTGCCACTGGCCTTCGGCGCGCGCGGCAGCGCCGCCAACACCTGGAAGATTCCGCCGGACGCCAAGCTTGGCGAATACAGCGTGAGTTTGAGCTTTGCCGCCAATGGCCGGCGCGCCGACCAGCGCCGCATGCAGCAGACCGGCAGCTTCCGCGTGGCCGAGTTCCGCCTGCCGCTGATGCAGGGCGCGGTGACGCCGCCCAGCCAGGCGCAGGTGCGGCCTGCCGAGGTGCCGTTCAACCTGGCTTTGTCTTACCTGGCGGGCGGGCCGGCGCCCGGCCACGCGGTGAAGCTCAGTGCGGTGCTGCGCGACCGCGCGGTGAGCTTTGCCGACTATGAGGAATTTTCCTTCGGCATGGCCGATCAGCGCGGCGACGGCAGCCAGGAGATCGAAGGCGAAGCGCAGGCGCCCGCAGGCGGCGGCGACAAGCTTGTGGCGGACAAGAATCAGATCAAGCTGGGGGTGGACGGCACGGCGCGCTACGTGGTCAAGGGTTTGCCGAAAATCGAGCGCCCGCGCGAGTTGTTGACCGAGATGAGCTACCGCGATCCGAATGGCGAGGAGCAGACCCTGCGCGGGGTCGTCACCCTGTGGCCGGCGGCGGTGCTGGCCGGGATCAGGAGTGAAAGCTGGGTGCAGGTCAGGAAAGTGGCGCGGCTGCAGGTGCTGGTGCTGGGCCTGGACGGGCGCCCCAGGGCGGATGCACCGGTGCGGGTCAGGGGCCTTTTGAAGACCACGCTGTCGACCCGCAAACGCACTGTCGGCGGCTTTTACACCTACGACAACAAGACTGAAGAGAAAGACTTGGGCGTGGTGTGCAAGGGCAGGAGCGATGCGCGCGGCCTCCTGCTGTGCGAGGCTGGCCTGAACGAACCCGGCAATGTGCTGCTGGTGGCCGAGGCTGAAGACGCCGCTGGCAATGTGGCTGCCGCGTCCAGTTCGATCTGGGTGGCCGGCGGCGAATCGTGGTTCGGTGGCGAGAACGCCGACCGCATGGATGTGTTGCCGGAGAAGAAACGCTACAACCCGGGCGAGAGCGCCAAATTCCAGATCCGCATGCCGTTCCGCAGTGCCACCGCCTGGGTGGCGATCGAGCGCGAAGGGGTGATCGAGACCCTGGTGCTGCCGCTCACCGGCCGCGACCCGGTGATTGCGCTGCCGATCAAGGCGGGCTATGCGCCCAATGTGTTCGTCTCGGTACTTGCGGTGCGCGGCCGGGTGCGCGATGTCCCCTGGACCTCCTTGCTGCAATGGGGCTGGCGTGCGCCGATCGAATGGTGGAACGAACGGCGCGAATGGGTGGATTTGTACAACAAGGGCCAGGCCGGCGCGCTGGTGGACCTGGCCCGGCCGGCGTTCAAGTTCGGCATTGCCGAAGTGCAGGTCGGCAGTGCCGCCTACGAACTCAAGGTGGCGGTCAGCGCCGACAAGCCGGTGTACCAGACGCGCGAGACCGCGCGCATCAAGGTTGCCGTCAAGGGGCCGGACGGCAAGCCGGCGCCCCCCGGCACCGAAGTGGCCTTGGCCGCGGTGGATCAGGCGCTGCTGGAACTGCTGCCCAACGGCAGCTGGAACATCCTTGAGGCGATGGTCAAGCGGCGTAGTTACTTCGTCGAGACCGCCACCGCGCAAATGCAGGTGGTGGGTCGGCGCCACTACGGCAAGAAGGCGCTGCCCCCGGGTGGCGGCGGCGGGCGCGCACCGACGCGCGAATTGTTCGACACGCTGCTTGTATGGAAGCCTGACCTGAAGCTGGACGCCAATGGCGAGGCCAGCCTGGAGGTGCCCTTGAACGACGCGTTGACCAGCTTTCGCATCGTCGCCGTGGCCGATGGCGACCCTGGCCTGTTTGGTACCGGCAGCGTCACTGTGCGCGCCACCAAGGATTTGCAGATTCTTTCAGGATTGCCGCCATTGGTGCGTGAAGGCGACCAGTTTCGCGCCGGCGTCACCCTGCGCAATACCACCGCACGGCCGATGAAGGTGCTGCTCAGTGCCAGGGTGGCTGGCCTGGATGCGCAGCCGTCGGCACAGGAGGTCAATGTCGGGCCGGGCGCCGCGCAGGAGGTGTTCTGGCCAGTGGTGGTACCGGCCAATGCGACAAGCCTGGCCTGGTCCATCGAGGCGAGCGAGAAAGCAGCCGGCAAGGTGGCAAGCGACGCGCTCAAGTCGGCGCAGAAGGTGGTGCCGGCGGTGCCTGTGACGGTGCAGCAGGCAAGCCTTGTGCAGCTCGATCGCGGCTTTGTGCTGTCGACGGCAGCGCCCGCGGACGCCCTGGCCGGACGCGGCGGGCTGCGTGTGGCCTTGCAGCCGACCTTGTCCGGTGCGCAGGACGGCGTGCGGCGCTTTTTCGAGGAGTATCCGTTCAGTTGCCTGGAGCAAAAGACTTCGCGCGCCATCGGCCTGCGCGATCGGGCAATGTGGCAAGGCGTTGCCAACGGCATCGCCAACTATCTGGATGAGGATGGTCTGGCGGCCTACTTTCCGGGCTCGCGCGGCAGCGACACCCTGACCGCTTACGTGCTGGCGCTGACCCACGAGGCGGGTTATGCGCTGCCCGACAATGTGCGCGAGCGCATGGAGGGCGCGCTGATCGCCTTTGTCGAGGGGCGCATCCAGCGCCAATTCTGGTCGCCGACCAGGGATCTCGAGGTGCGCAAGCTGGCCGCGATCGAGGCGCTGTCGCGCAATGCCCGTGCCACGCCCAAGCTGCTCGAATCGATCACCCTGCAGCCCAACCTGTGGCCCACCCACGCGGTGATCGACTGGCTGGCGATTTTGCAGCGTCTGCCAGGTGTGCCCAGACGCGACGAGCATTTGGTTGCGGCCGAGCAGGTGCTGCGGGCACGGCTTTCGATGCAGGGCACAAAAATGGTGTTCTCGACCGAGCGTGAGGACTACTGGTGGTGGCTGATGGTGGGCGGCGACCTCAACGCCGCGCGCCTGATCGCGGTGGTGGCCGAGCGCCCCGGCTGGCGCTGGGATCTGCCGCGCCTGGCCAGCGGTTTGCTGGCCAGGCAAGTCAAGGGTGCATGGCAGACCACCACTGCAAACGTCTGGGGCGGCCTCGCGCTGGACAAATTCGCGGCACGCTTCGAGTCCGAAAAGATCACCGGGACAAGCCGTGCGGCGCTTGACGAGAAGGGCGAATCCAAGGCGGTGCAGACCCTGGTCTGGGCGGCGCAGCCCCAAGGCGGCACGTGGAACCTGCCCTGGCCCAAGGCGGAGGCCGGTGCCAATGGCGCGCTCAGGATCAGCCATGAAGGCAGCGGCAAGCCCTGGCTCACCATCCAGAGCCTGGCGGCGGTGCCGACGAAGGCGCCGTTCGCGGCCGGCTACCGTCTGACCAGGACAGTCACTATGGTCCTGCAAAAGACACGCGACGTTTATACGCGTGGGGACGTGCTGCGCATCAAGCTCGACGTCGAGGCGTCGGCCGACATGACCTGGGTGGTGGTGGCCGATCCGATTCCGGCCGGCGCCACCATTCTGGGCGGCGGCCTGGCGCGCGACGCCAGCGTGGCACAGCCAAGCGAGCGCAAGAGTGGTGAGGCCTGGCCCAGTTACGAGGAGCGCAGTTTCGAGGCGTTTCGTGCCTATTACGAATATGCACCCAAAGGCAAGTGGTCGGTGGAATACACCGTGCGCCTGAATCAGGACGGCGAGTTTTCGCTGCCACCCTCGCGCATCGAGGCGATGTACGCGCCGGAGATGTTCGGTGTCTTGCCCAACGCCAGGCAGAAGGTGCAGCCTTGAAAACCGGCGCGCGCTGGTGCATGCCTCTCTGCGCCATGCTGCTGGCAGGGTCGGCGGCGGCCGCCGATTTGCCGGGCTACCGGGAGGTGCGCCGTGACTGGCGTTCATCCGAGGCGTGGCTGCTCGACCGCAACGGCCGCGAACTGCAGCGCCTGCGGGTGGACGACAGCGCGCGCCGCTATGCGTGGGTGAGCGCAGACCAGGTGTCGCCGGCGCTCAAGCAGGCGCTGCTGGCTTCCGAGGACCAGCGCTTCTACGAGCACGAGGGCGTGGATTGGAAGGCGGCGCTGAATGCCGCAGCGGGCAATCTCGGCAATGCCAATGTGCGTGGCGCCAGCACGCTCAGCATGCAACTGGCGGGCATGCTCGATGCCGAACTCAGGCGCGACAAGGCGCCGCGCAGCTTTTCGCAAAAAGTGCGCCAGGCCAGGGCTGCGCTGGTGCTGGAAAAGAGCTGGAAGAAGGAGGAGATCCTCGAGGCCTATTTGAACCTGGTGGGCTTTCGCGGCGAACTGCAGGGGGTCGCGGCGATGTCGCACGGCCTGTTCGGCAAGGCGCCACACGGCCTGAACCGGCGCGAGGCGGCGATTGCGGCGGCGCTGATTCGCGCGCCCAATGCCACGCCCGGGCGTGTTGCCGAGCGCGCCTGCTGGCTGCTCACGGTGCAGCACGGCGCAGGTGGCAAGCCGGCGGCGGCCGACACCTGCGACGGGCTCACCGTGGAAGTGGGTCAAACCCTGGCGCGTGCTTATGCGGCGTTTCCGCTGGCCGATGCGGCGCCGCATGTGGCGCGCAAGCTGCTCACCCGGGCCGGCCTGCGGGTTGCAAGCACGCTCGATGCAGGCGTGCAGGCGGCGGCGCGCAATGCCTTGCGCGCGCGCCTGGCCGAGCTTGGCGGGCGCAATGTCGAAGACGGTGCGGTGGTGGTCATCGATAACGCCAGCGGCGAGGTGCTGGCCTATGTGGGATCCAGCGCCGACCTGTCGCAGGCGCCCCAGGTGGATGGCGCGGCGGCATCGCGCCAGGCAGGTTCAACCCTCAAGCCTTTCCTTTACGGGCTGGCAATCGAGCAACGGCGCCTCACTGCGGCCTCGGTACTGGACGACTCGCCGGTCGAGTTGAGGACCGATGGCGGGCTGTATATACCGCGCAACTATGCCAAGTCATATCGCGGCCCGGTGTCGCTGCGCGCCAGCCTCGCCGGCTCGCTCAACGTTCCAGCGGTGCGGGCGTTGACCATGGTGGGGACGGACCGCCTGGTCGAACGCCTGCGCGCAGTGGGGCTTGCGACGATCACCGAGTCGGGCGATTTCTACGGCTTTTCGCTGGCCCTGGGCAGCGCGGACGTAACGCTCGCTCAACTGACCAATGCCTATCGCGCGCTTGCCAATGGCGGGCTGTGGTCGCCGCTGCGATTCGAAGCGCGGCAGGCGCAGGTGCCGCCACGCCGGGTGATGGAAGCGAACGCCAGCTACATCGTGGCCGACATTCTGGCCGATCGCACCGCGCGCGCCGTCGCTTTCGGCCTGGCCAATCCGCTGGAGACGCCATTCTGGACCGCCGTCAAGACCGGTACCAGCAAGGACATGCGCGACAACTGGACGATCGGGTTTTCGTCGCGCTTTAGCGTCGGGGTATGGGTCGGCAATGCCAGCGGGAGCCCGATGCATGATGTTTCGGGGGTGTCGGGCGCAGCGCCGGTGTGGCGCGACGTGATGCTTCATCTGCACCGGCGGGTCAAGGCGGACGAACCGGCGCCGCCCGCGGGGGTGCTTGTGCAGGCCTTGCGCTATGAGCCGGCGATCGAACCGGCGCGCAGCGAGGTTTTCATCGCCGGCAGCGAACAGGCGGTGGTGCGACTGGCCGCGACTGGCCATGCCCAGCCACGCATCACCGCGCCGGTGCCGGGTTCGATCATCGCGCTCGACCCGGATATTCCGCCGCGCAACCAGCGCCTTTTGCTGGGTGCGCAAGCGGCGGCAGACGCGCGCTTCGAACTGGACGGCAAGGCGCTCGGCAACGCGGCGCGCGGATCGACCTGGCTGCCTTGGCCGGGTAGGCACACACTGAAGCTTTTGGGTGCACAGGGCGAGGTGCTCGACGAAGCGAGCTTCGAGGTGCGCGGCGCGGTACCGAAGGCGGCGCCCCGCTGAAGCCGCCCCGGATTCGGGCGCGCGCCGAGCGCGCCTAGCGCGCGCCGGCCCGCAGCAATATTTCGACCACCCGCGCCTGAGCGCGCGTGCGCGCATGCGCAAGCGGCGTCACGCCCTGTGCGTCGGCCAGGTTGACCTGGGCGCCGGCGGCGATGACCATGGTCACGATCTCGACATGCGCCGGCCCGCCGTCGCCCAGGATCACCGCCTCCAAGAGGCAGGTCCAGCCGAGGCGGTTGATCTGGTTGATGTCGACCTTGGTGGCCAACAGTACGCGCACGGTCTCGACATGGCCGTAGTGACAGGCCGGCGTCAGCGCAGTGCCGCCGAAGCGGTTGGTGCTTTTGAGGTCGGCGCCGGCGTCGAGCGTCAGGCGCAGGATCTCGCTACGGCCGCGCGCGCCGGAGAGCAGGTACGGGCTGTCGCCAATGCCGTCGCGGGCGTTGACATTGGCCCCGGCCTGGATCAGGGCGCGCGCGGCCGCGATCTGGTTGGCCTGCACCGCCGCCAGGAGCGCGGTGCGCTCGCCGGTGCCGCGCGCTTCCAGATTGGCGCCGGCGCGCAGCAGGCGCACGATCCGTTCGACGTCGCCCGCCGCTGCGGCCTGGATCAACTCCGGCTCGGAGGCTGCGCGCGCGGCCGCCGCAAGGCTGGTGCAAAGGATCACGATGGTGAGGGCGGTCTTGAGGTGCATCGGGTTCTCCTGTCGGGGTGTGGACAAAAGTATAAGGGCGCGCGGCGCCGGCTATTGCTACAGTGCGTTCAAGCAAGCACCGGGAGCCTTGATGTTTTACGGCCTGACAAAAGAATCCGCAGCGGCGGTCGAAGCGGCGATCGCCACCCTGAGCGCCGCGTTTGCGCGCACCTTCGCCGCCGACATGCTGGTCACCTTTGACCGTAATCAGGGGTTTCTGGACGACCCTGATTTCATGCAGGCTTTCAGCGCCAGTGCACAGTCACCGACTGAGCAAAGCCTGCTGTGGCGGCTGCACGTTTTCTGCTGGTGCGCGCGCAACGGTCTGCGGCGCCAGGGTGACTTTGTCGAGTGCGGCGTGTTCGAAGGGTTTTCGGTGGCGGTGGCGGCTGCGCTTCTGGATTTTTCGCAGAGGCGGCGACGCTGGTACCTGTATGACACTTTCGCCGGCATTCCGCCCGACCAGATCGGCGCCGGCCATGTGAGCCCGCAGGCCTATGCCGATCCGGCCTTGTTCGGGCGCGTCGAGCGGCGCTTCGAAAAGTACCCGAACATCGAGGTGATCCAGGGCCGGGTGCCCGAGGTGCTAGCCGAGGTGGCGCCGCAGCGCATAGCCTTCCTGCACCTGGACATGAACTCGGCGCAGGCCGAGGTCGGCGCACTGGAATGCCTGTACGAGCGCGTCGTCGATGGCGGCCAGATCCTGCTCGACGACTACGGCTGGCTGACCTACCGCGAACAAAAGGCCGCCGAAGACCTGTTTTTCGGCCGCTATGGCGTGCCGGTGCTTGAATTGCCCACCGGGCAGGGCCTGGTCGTGAAGTAGCGGGAACCGCGGCTGAAATGTCGCGGGCGCGGCGCCGCCAGGCTTCTGCCGATGGTCGCAGGTCGCGCCCTGCTGCGTTAGAATTGTGCCCCTCGCCTTGAGCAGAAAAGGAGCCGCGATGGCGCAACGATTTTCCGTGGTGTCAGGCGAATCACCCGCAGCCGCCAATGCGATCAGTCCGATTACCGAAATCGTGGCCGAGCTCAAGGCCGGGCGCATGGTGGTGGTGGTCGACGACGAGGATCGCGAGAATGAAGGCGATCTCCTGATGGCGGCAGAGTTTGCCACGCCCGAGGCGATCAATTTCATGGCCAAGTTCGGCCGTGGCCTGATTTGCCTGACCCTGACCGAGGAGCGCTGCCGGCAGTTGAATCTGCCGCTGATGGTGTCCAACAACGGCGCCAAGCACGGCACCAATTTCACCGTGTCGATCGAAGCAGCCGTTGGGGTCAGCACCGGCATTTCGGCCGCCGATCGCGCGCGCACCGTGCTGGCTGCGGTGATGCCGGGCGCGCGCCCGCAGGATATCGTGCAACCCGGGCATATCTTTCCTTTGATGGCGCAAGCCGGCGGCGTACTGATTCGCGCCGGCCACACCGAGGCCGGCTGTGACCTCGCCGCCCTGGCCGGGGCCATGCCGGCGGCGGTGATTTGCGAGATTCTCAAGGACGACGGCAGCATGGCGCGCCTGCCCGACCTGGTCCTATTCGCACGCGAGCATGGGCTCAAGGTCGGTACCATCGCCGACCTGATCCAGTACCGCAGCCGCAATGAAAGCCTGGTGGCGCGGGCGGCTGAACGCAGCATCACCACCGCGCACGGTGCCTTTCATGCGATTGCCTATGTCGATCGGGCCGGCGGCGGCGCGCATCTGGCGCTGACGCGCGGCACGCTGCGTGCCGATGAGGAAACCCTGGTACGGGTCCACGAACCGCTCTCGGCGCTTGACCTGCTCGATGTCGGTGGCGGCACGCATTCGTGGAGCGTCGATGCGGCGCTGCGCACGATCGCCGCGCATGGCAGCGGCGTAGTGGTGCTGCTCAACGCCGGTGAAAGTGGCGCGGCCTTGCTGGCCAAGTTGAACGAACTCAATGCCGGCGTGCGACCGAAGCCGAAGATGGATCTGCGCACCTACGGTATCGGCGCGCAAATCCTGCGCGACCTGGGCGTGGGCCGCATGAAGCTGCTGGCCAACCCGCGCAAGATGCCATCGATGGCCGGGTTCGATCTCGAGGTCGCCGGTTATCTGGCGCCGCAGGCCGCATGATGGCGCACGGTGGCAGCGGGCCGATCGACCGCGCCGGCTCAGGCGACGCGGCTTGGTGCAAGGGGGATGCATGAGTGCTCCCGCCCGGCCGCCCGAAGGTAGCGCCCATCCTCCCAGGGCGAGGATGTTACGCAGTGACGGGAGGGTAGTTCAGTGAGTGATGACCAGGTTGCGTTTGACGCTGCGCTGTCCGGCCAGGGCTTGCGCATCGGCATCGTGCAGGCACGCTTCAACGCATCGATTGGCGATCGATTGCGTGCCGCATGCGTGGACGAATTGCTGCGGCTGGGCGTTTCTGAAGACGATATCGAGATCGTCAGGGTGCCGGGGGCGCTGGAAGTGCCGCTGGCGCTCAAGCTGCTCGCCGATTCCGACGGCTTCGATGCACTGGTGGCGCTGGGTTGCGTGATTCGTGGCGAGACCTACCACTTTGAACTGGTCTGCAACGAATCGGCGCGCGGCATTACCCAGGTACAGCTTGAGGGCATGATTCCGGTGGCCAATGCGATTCTTACGGTGGAAAATCAGGACCAGGCCGAGGCGCGCATCGACAAGGGCGCCGGTGCCGCGCGCGTGGCGGTGGAAATGGCCCTGCTGGCCGAGGACCTTGCGCGATGAAGAGCGCCCGCCGCCGTTCGCGCGAGTTCGCGGTCCAGGGGTTGTATCAATGGCAGCTCAATGCCGCCGATCCGACCCTGATTGCCGACGACTTGAAGGCCACCCGCGGCTTCGAGCAGGCCGACGAAAAGCATTTTCGCGCGCTGCTGTACGGCGTTATCGAGCATGCGCCTGACTTGCATGCCACGCTAGCGCCGTGCCTGGACCGCACGCTCAAGCAATTGTCGCCGGTGGAGCATGCGATCCTGCTGGTGGGCGCCTTCGAACTGGCACATCACCCCGAGATTCCCTATCGCGTGGTGATCAACGAGTGCGTCGAACTGGCCAAGACCTTCGGCGGCACCGACGGCTTCAAATATGTCAATGGCGTGCTCGACAAGCTGGCGGCGGCGGCGCGTGAGGTCGAGGCGCGGGGCGCGGCGCACTGAGAGCCTGAGAGTCTTTCGCTCATGCCCGCTCATCACGCCACAAGACGCCCGCTCGTCGTTGCAAATGCTCGCCATAGCCCGAGCTATGTCTGCGCTTTGCGCCTGGATCGCTCGCCTTTTGGCGCGCCGCTCTGGCACGCCCGAAAAACTCTCAGGCTCTGAGCTGGCAGGGGCGGGCCGATCGATGTCATCCGAGTTCACACTGATCAGCCGGCATTTCACGCGTCCGGTCAAGCGGGCCCGCCTGGGGGTTGGAGATGATTGTGCCCTGCTGGCAGCGACGCCCGGCCATGAGATGGCGGTATCGACCGACATGCTGGTTGCCGGCACGCATTTCTTCGTGGGTACCGAGCCGCGTCGCCTCGGGCACAAGGCGCTGGCGGTCAATTTGTCCGATCTGGCGGCGATGGGCGCGCTGCCGCGCTATGCCACCCTGGCGCTCTGCCTGCCCGACGCCGGTGACGCCTGGGTCGAGCAGTTCGCCGCCGGCTTTTTCGCGCTGGCTGAACGCCATGGTATGGAACTGGTCGGCGGCGACACCACGCGCGGCCCGCTGGCCATCTGTGTGACCGTGTTCGGCGAGGTGCCGAACGGTCAGGCGATCCGTCGCGATGGCGCCGCGATCGGCGACGATGTCTGGGTTTCAGGCACCCTGGGCGATGCGGCCCTTGGTCTGATGGCGCTCAAGGGCGAGGCCATGCCGGACGCTGCCGATCGTGCGTATTGCGTCGGCCGGCTGGAGTCGCCGGAACCGCGCGTTGACTTGGGCCTTGCCTTGCGCGGCGTTGCCACCGCCATGATCGACCTGTCGGACGGCCTGGCCGGGGATCTGGCGCATGTCGCGCGCGCATCCGGAGTCGGTGCGCGCATCAATGTCGATGCGCTGCCCTTGTCGCCGGCGCTGCGCCGGCAAAGCCATGCGCGCAACCTGCGCTGCGCACTTTCGGGCGGGGACGACTACGAGCTGTGCTTCACCGCAGCGGTGGAACAGCGCGAACTGGTGGTCGCGGTCGGCCGCTCGGTCGGCCTGACGCTCACGCGCGTGGGCAGCATGTTTGCCGCCGCTGACACAAGCCCGCAGGTGATGCTGGTGGACAGCGACGGCCGGATATTGCCGACGATGAGCGGATTCGACCATTTTGGTGCCGGCCCTTGAAACCCACGCTGGCCTGGATGATGGTGTCGCCGGCGCGC
>CAYYFR010000089.1:0-21749 GCA_964470865.1 uncultured Burkholderiales bacterium
CGCCGGCTCGACGCGAAAAAACTCTGGCGCGTGCTGATCGAAACCGGCTTCATCTCGGTCAGCATCTTGATACTCCTTATGGCTGCCAATCTCTACAGCCGCATGCTGACTTACTCGGGCGTGCCCGAAGCCATCGGCGGCATGCTCCAGGGCCTGGGTATCGTGGGATTCTTCGCGGTCTACATCGCCGTGATCGTGGGCCTGGGGTGCGTACTGGACTCCACCTCCATCCTTTTGATCGTGGTGCCGATCTGCGTACCCATCGCCAAGGGCTTCGGCATCGATCTCATCCACTTCGGTGTGGTGACCGTGATCGCCGTGGAGATCGGGCTGCTCACGCCGCCGCTGGGCCTATCCGCGTTCGCGGTGAAATCAAGTCTTGCCGATCAGAGCATCCGGCTCGGCGATGTGTTCCGCGGCGCCGGGCCGTTTGTCATCATCATGAGCATTGTGCTGCTGCTGGTGGCGATGTTCCCGGTTCTGAGTCTGGCGTTGGTCCGGTGACGCGCGTTGCCTTGACTGGCGATTGCGAGGGAGTCCGCTGCGTCAGCGTAGAGCCGCGCGACCTCGGCGGCGCTGATCGCGCGCCGCGGCGGCTAACCGTCTGGCACGGCTCACGCCTCGCTGACCACCGCATCCGGCGTGCGATGGCCCTGTTGCGCACCGACCCGGGCATCGATGCCGAGATGGACGGTATCGCCGCGCAAGTCGGGTTGTCACGCTCGCGCTTCTACGAGCTGTTTCAGTTGTGCACCGGCTTGTCGCCGCGCGCCTACACCGACATGCTGCGAACTCAAGCTGCGATCGCCCGGCTGTCGCTTTCCGACGGTTCGATTGCGGAATTGGCGAGCGACCTCGGCTTTTCGGCACAGAGCAATTTCACCCGATTTTTCATCCGGCAGCTCGGCGTGCCGCCGAGCGAGTATCGAAGGGCGGTGGCGCACCTGGATGTGAACCCCCTACAGACGCCGTCAGCAGAAACGGTTGTCAATGTGACCGCCTAACAGCTTTGGGTGCAGGCGCGTTCAGGCTAGAGGATGGGATTGGTCACGTACCAAAAAGTGGGCAAGGCACTCAGGTGGCAGCACGCACCAGCAGCGTCAAGCAAGTGGTCAAGGTGTTCGAATACATTCCGGTGGCACCGCGCAAGGCAGAAGAACGAGCCCAGAAATGATCCCGCACGCCCAACGCGCTGAACGCTAGCCCTGGAATCGCAGCTTGTGGGTGTCGATGTAAGCTTGCCGCGAGATGTTCAAATGCGCGGCGATCAGATCGATCAGTTTCTTGCGGTCGCCTTCGCGCAAGGCTTTCAGCATTGCACGATGTTCACGTTGGGCGTTGCGGAAATACTCCGGCTTGACGATTGCGTAAGACCAGACCACATGGGTCTTCTTGCGAAAATCGTCAATCGCTGCCGCAAGATACGGATTGCCACAGACGGCAAACAAGCTCACATGAAACTCGAAATTGGCGCGAAACACCGCCTTGACGTCTCCAGCCTTGATCGCCGCATCATGGTCCGCCTGCGCTGCCGCGATCCGAGTCAACGCGACTTTGGGTAGCGGCAGCGGAATCTGTGCAGCTGCGGCACGCTCCAGAATCTCGCGAACCGAATAGATTTGTGCGACGTCTTGCAGCGTTAGTTGCCGCACCACAGCGCCGCGGTTGCGGATTCGCTCGATCAGTCCGAAGCGCTCAAGCTCAACGAAGGCCTGACGCAATATGTGTCGTTTGGTTTGCAGCCGATCCGTCAACTCTTCTTCAATCAGCCTTGCGCCGGCTGGCAGCCGTCCGACAACAATGTCCTCCTGCAATGCAGAGACGATGTCGTTCAGCGGTTCGTGCGTATCGAGGGCGTGGATTTTCATGTTTCGTTGACACTCAGTTGATTAAGGCACCGGCAGCTTCGACCAAACCGGGCGTGTGAATATCATCCCCTACACCGGTTTCAAAGTCCTTCGCAAGAGAACGAGCGAGGGGGCTAATTGTGGCGTCAAAAATGGAAATTGATTCACATGGCAATTGCGCAATCGCGCCGCACGCTTCATGTTCGGGGGCGCGTAGTGCCGGAAACAGCAAACCTGGGTGGATCGAACACGGCTGCGTGGCAGTCAATCACCGGCTGTGCTCAGAAGACTTGATTGCGCAAGGGTTCGCGTCGGTAGAAGCGCTGAACGTTCTCGAACAGAGCGCGCATCTTGGCTGACAGGGCGTCACAAGTACCAGCAGAGATATGCGGCGTGAGGACCACATTGCGAAACCGTGCCAGCGGATGCCCGGCAGGGACCGGCTCGGTTTCGAACACATCCAGTGCCGCACCGGCCAGGTGGCGTGATTCAAGCGCACTGGCGAGCGCTGCCTCGTCGATCAGTCCGCCGCGCGCCGTGTTGACCAGATAGGCGCCGTGCTTCATGCATGCCAGTTGCGCCGCACCGATGATGCCGCGCGTCGAGGGTGAGAGCGGCACATGCAATGAAATCATGTCCGATTCAGCAAGCAAATCTGCGAATGAACGCGCCACTACACCGGCATGGGCCGGCACGTTCGGATCATGAAAAATACCGTGCACGCCAAACGGCGCCAGGCGGGCGGCCACGGCCTGTGCAATCCTCCCCATGCCGATATAGCCGATGGTCATGCCGTTGATTTCCCGCGACACCGGGCGCAGCGCATTGATATGAAACCGGCCGGCGCGCAGTTCGGCATCGGCGTGCGGCAGCAATCTGAGAACTGCCAGCATCAAGAGCACCGTGTGTTCGGCCACGCCCAGCGTCGTGCCTTCCGGTGTCAGCGCCAGCGGCAGGCCGCGCTCTTGGAGCAAGGCATGATCCGTGGTGTCCTGCCAGCCGACGCCCTGGTGATGCACCAGCTTCAGATGCTTGGCAGCCTCGATCACCCGGCGTCGCAGCGGCGATGCTGCGACAATCACCACTTCACAACCGGCAATTTTCTCGCAGCGCTCGGCGTCGTCATCACGTTCCAGCGTCACTAGCTCAAATCCGGCGGGAACCGCCGCACGGATGATGGCGTACACCTCCGGTGTTGCATGCGAGAGATAGAAAACGCGCGGCATGATCAGTCGAGGTAGCGCACGCCTTTCTCGCGCAGAGCAGTCTCCATCCAGACGGGAACCGTCGCCCCTGCGCGCACTAGGTCATCCATCTTGGCCTCTTTGGCCTTGACTTCTTCGAGTGCCGCCGCAACGTCTTCAAGCGCGCCTTGCGGCACTACCACCACGCCATCCTGATCGCCCAGCACCAGATCGCCAGGCTGTACGCCGACCCCGCCCAGCGTAATCGGCAAGCCGATTTCGCCCGGCCCGTCTTTGTGGGGAGAATTGGGCGAGAGCCCGCGCGCGAACACCGGGATTCCTACGGCGTTGAGTCCTTCGATGTCACGCACGACGCCATCGGTTACCAGAGCCACCATCCCCTGGTTTTTCGCCATGCCGAGCAGGATGTCACCGGCCACACTGGCGTCTTGGTGCGCGCCGGTTGAAATGATCAGCACGTCGCCCGGTTGGGCAAAGCCGATGGCGGCATAGGGCGCGAGGTTGTCGCAGGCGCGGCTTTGAACTGTCATGGCCACGCCACAAAACGTCATCGCGTGCGTAAGCGGCCGGATGCGGTAGTCGAGCGCGCCCCGGCGCCCGTTGGCGTCCACTACCCAGCCGGTGGGCTGGTCGCGAAAGCGTGCGATCAGGCTGGCGGCGGCGCGCTTGAAATTGCGCCGGACAGTCAATGCAGATGATGCAGCCATGGCAGTTGAATCCCTTTTTCAGGTGAGGCGTCGGGTTGTCGTTGGGTCAAACAAAAGCGAGCTCGCAAGATCAAAGGACAGCGGCAGCTGCTCGCCGACGCGCGCGCTTACCTGACGCGGGCCGCGCAAGAGCACTTCAGGCGTAACGCCTTGCAGCGCCACGCGCACGATGGTCTCGGCGCCCAGCGGCTCGACGGCCAGCACGTGCGCTTCTACATGCGGCGCTACGCCGTTGACACCGCCAATCCGGATGTCCTCAGGCCGGATGCCGAATACCACTTCGTTCGGTGCATTGCGCTGAAGTATGGGCAAGCGGCATTGCCCGATCTGCAGCGCATCTTCAGTGAAGCGGCCCGGCAGCAGATTGGCTGGCGGGCTGCCCAGGAAGGCCGCGACGAACATGTCCGCCGGCTCGCGGTAAACGTCCAGTGGCGCACCGGTTTGCACCACTTTGCCGCCGTTCATGATGCAGATGCGCTGCCCCATCGTCATCGCTTCAACCTGGTCGTGGGTTACATAGATCATGGTCACGCCCAGACGCTGGTGCAGCTTGATCAGTTCACCGCGCATACCGACGCGCAGGGCCGCGTCGAGATTGGAAAGCGGCTCGTCAAACAGAAACACTTTCGGGTCGCGCACGATGGCTCGCCCCAGGGCCACGCGCTGGCGCTGCCCGCCGGACAAGGCGTGCGGCCGGCGCTTGAGCAGCTCGGCGAGGCCCAGCGTCGAGGCGGCTTCGCCTACGCGGCGCTCAATCTCGGTCTTCGCAAAGCCGCGCCGACGCAGCCCGAACGCCAGGTTGTCGAACACGCTCATGTGCGGGTACAGCGCATAACTTTGAAACACCATCGCAATGTCTCGATCCTTGGCCGCCACGTCGTTGACCCGCTTGCCGTTAATCGCCAGATCACCAGAACCAATCGACTCAAGACCGGCGATCATGCGCAGGGTGGTCGATTTGCCGCAGCCCGACGGACCGAGCAACACCATGAACTCGCCATGCGCGATGTCAAGACTGACATCGTCCACCGCCAGCGATTGGCCGCCGGTGTAGCGCTTGCAAAGATTGGTTAGCGTGACTGTGGCCATCTACTTCACCGCTCCGGCCGTCATGCCCTGAATTAATTTTTCGGAAAAGAACAGATAAATCAGTACCACGGGAATGATCGCGATCATCAGCCCGGTGGCGATCATGCCCACGTCTTCAAGCTGGTCGCCCATGAAACGCTGAATCCCGAGCGGCAGTGTGCGTTTCGCGTCGTCCGTAATCAGCACCACGGCATAGAGAAACTCGTTCCACAGCAAAATGGTGTTGAGGATCACGGTGGTGGCAATGGCTGGCAGCGCAATTGGCAGACTGACTTTCCAGAAAATTTGCCATTCGGTGTAGCCGTCCATGCGCGCCGCGTCGAACAAGTCCGCCGGTATCTGGGCAAAAAAGCTTTCCAGGATGTAAACCGTCAGCGGCAGCTGAATCGAGATGTATACCAGCGTGAGCCCTAGCTTGCTGTTGTACAAACCGTACTGCACCAAACTCTGAAACAGGGCGATGATGGTGATCTGCGGCGGGAAAATGATGGCCGAGAAAATAATGAAGTAAACGAGACGGTTAGCACGAAAACGATAGCGTGCGAGACAATGTGCCGCCATCGCGCCGGCGATGGTGAGCACTGCCACCGCAGAAAGCACCACCACCAGGCTGTTTTCAAAGTACACGCTATAGTTGGAATTGAACCAGGCTTGGGGAAATTTTTCCCAATGCAGCGTTGAAGGCCACGCATAGTGGTCGCGCGAAATCTCGCTGGTGGTGCGCAGTGACATCGTTGCCACCCACAGAAACGGACCAGCGGCAAAAGCCGTGTAAAGGCCTAGCGCGATGAATAGAAAAGCGCGCGCGATCATCAGTACTCCAGTTTCTCGCGGCTGCGTAGAGCGCGCGTCAGGCCCAGCACCGCCAGCAGCACGATCACAAACCAGACCGCTGCGATGGTTGAGGGATAGCCCAAATCAAAGGTGCTCCACTCAAACGCGCGTTTATAGAGGTAGGTTGAGACGGTTTCAGTCGACCACAATGGTCCACCCTTGGTGGTGATCCAGACCAGATCGAAAATCTTCATCTTGCCGATGAAGGAAAGCACCAGAAGATTGAGCAGGGTCGGCTTGATCAGCGGGATGATGATGTGCCACAGCTTGGCGCCCCAGCCGCAGTTGTCCAATTCTGCTGCTTCAATCACCTCGGACGGCAGCGAATGCAGCGCTGCGAGCAACACCACCATGTTAAAGCCGCTCCACATCCAGGTAGTAATGAAGATAAGTGACGGCAGCGCGAGTTTCGGATCGCCAATCCACGCAGCTGCCCACCGTTCTAGGCCAAGGGTGCGGAGAATGGCGTTCGCCGCGCCCCAGTCATAGTTGTAGATCCAAACCCAGATAATGCCGACGACCACGTACGACATCAGCACGGGTGTGAACCAGGCGATGCGGAAAAAACGCATGCCGGGAACGCGCGCGTACAGCGCCAGTGCGAGGAACAGTGCAATGCCGACCTCCGCTAGCGGCGAGGCGCAGGCCCAGATGAAGGTATTGCCGACAGCGCGCCAGAACAGATCGTCTTTCGCCAATGCAGCATAGTTGGCCAAGCCGACAAATTCTTCTTTGCGCGGCAGCACCCGGTGAAAGCTGTTCCAGATTGTGCGCAGCACCGGGTAGGCCGTGAACGCGGTGTAGATCGTCAGGGCAGGGAGCAAAAAGGCGCTGATGGCGCCCCATGGCTGGCGGTCGATAGGGTTGCGTTGCAACTTGGCTGCTTCCGGAGGGAGTTGGGGGCCGAGCTGCCGGGCATGCCTTGCGGCTGTGCCCGGCGCGATGCGCTTCAGTGTCGCGTTCGGGTTTTATTTTGCATACGCGGCGTTCATCTGCTTGACCGCATCATCCACGCTGATGGTGCCAGCCGGGAAAGCGTTGTTGAACACCTGGGTGAAGACCTCCTTCTGCTTGCCCTGCATTTTCTGGATCGGGATACCGAAGTAGTACCTCGCCCCTTGACTGGTTGCGGCCAGCTCCTTGAAGTATCCCGCGTGCGGGCCACCGACCTTCGAGTAGTCAGCCTTGATGCCGGTTTGCACCAGCACATTCTCGAGCCATCGACTGGCGGTTTCCGGTGTTGCCATCGAGTTCAGGAACGCGATTGCCTGCCTGCCGTTCTTGGTCTCTGCATTGACCACGAAACTGCCGCCGACAGAGATGGTGCGGCATTCATTGCATACCGCTTGCGGCATGGCCGGGTATTTCATGATTCCGAGCGGAAAGTTGGGCGGTTGGCCGCCTTTGTCCGGCGGGTTGAACGCGCGCGAGGTGTACCAGCTGCCGTTAAGGAACAGGACCGCTCCGGGATTGGTGTGGAAGTACGAATGCGACTCGCCAAGCTTCAAGGTCGTGAACGTGGTCGGCAGAAGGCCGGCGTCGATCCATGAACGCAACGTGCGCAGGGTATCGACCACGCGCGCGTCGCTCCAGGAGAGTTTGCCGGTCAGGAGGTTGTCGTAGTCGGCGACGCCGAGGCGTTTGAGCAGGGCCTCGTGGGTCAAGTGAGCACCGGGGAAGGGGCGATCACCCGCGCCCAGAGCCATCGGCGTCTGGTTGCGGACGCGCGCCTTCTTCACCAGGTCCGTCATCGCCGCCGCGTCGAGCTGCATCGACGAGGGAACCTTGATGCCCAGATCGGCAAGCAGTTTCTTGTTGTAAAAGAGCTCCACGGTCCAGGCTTCGAGCGGCAGGCCATAAGGTTTGCCTTTGTGTGACCAGATTTCCTTCGCCCACGGCTCGATGCCGCCCCAATTGAGCGACGACAAGTCCAGCAGGAGGTTGTTCTCCATATACTCGGTCTGATCCGGTTCGGCATAGAAAATGTCCGGCGCAGTGCCGGCGCGCAAGGCGGTCTTGAGCGCAGCGTACAGGGCCGTTTTTTCGTACCACTGCGCCTCGATCTTGACCCCTGGATTGGCCGCTTCGAAGCGGCGGATCGCATCCTCGACGAAATCACGTTTGATTTTCTCGGCGGCCCAATGGCTCCACAGCGTGACTTTGGTCTGCGCGGTGGCGGCAATGCTCGCCAGCGCGCAAGCGGCGGCGATGATGAGGCTGGCGATACGCATGATGCTGTCTCCTGGTTAGTCGAGCTTGGCGCCCGAGTCATTTACGATCCTGGCCCACTTGGCCAGCTCGGCACGCTGGAAAGCGCCGAGTTCTTCCGCACTGCTGCCGCGCACGTCGACGCCAACGCCAGTCAGGCGCTCCCTGACTTCCGCTTGCGCAAGGACCGCGCGCATGGCGCCGGAGATTATGTCCAGCACGGGTCGCGGCGTCGCGGCGGGCGCGTAAAAAGCAAACCAGGTGACCAGATCAAACCCGGCCATGCCGGACTCTGCCAGCGTTGGCAGGTCTGGCGCCAGAGGAGTGCGCGCAGCACTACTGACGGCTAGCGCCCGCAATTTTTGCGCCTTGACATGGGGCATCGCCGTGGGCAGGTTGTCGAACATCAGACTCACCTGCCCGCCCAGCAAATCGCTCAAGGCGGGGCCTGCGCCCTTGTATGGAATATGAAGCATGAAAGTCTTGCTCATGCTCTTGAGCAACTCCATGGTCAAGTGTTGCGACGTGCCATTTCCGCCCGACGCATAACTCAGCCGCGCCGGATTTGCCCGCGCGTAGGCGAGCAGTTCGGCCAGACTGGATGCCGGGACGCCCGGGTGAACCACCAGCGCCAGCGGCGTGGTGCCGGCCAGCGTGAGTGGCGCGAAATCCCTGGCAGCGTCGTACGGCAGCTTGCTGTACAGCGCCGGGTTGGCCGCATGCGTGGTTTGGGTGGCGATCAACAGGGTGTAGCCGTCTGGCGGGCTCTTTGCAACCGCTTCGACGCCGATGGCGCCGCTGGCGCCCGCGCGGTTCTCTACCAATACTGCCTGACCCCACATTTCAGATAGCTTTTGCGCCATGAGGCGCGCAATCTGATCGGTGGCGCCGCCCGGCGCAAATGGATTGACGATGCGAACCGGCTTCAAGGGAAAGGGCTGTGCCTGCGCGTGCCCGGCGCAGAGCAGCAAAGCGGTCACCACTACTTTCGTCAGACGCATGAAGTCTCCTTGATGAAAGCGACTTTAGCGGAACGTCAGCATGATTGTCAACAATATAGTCGACAATAAAAAGCGGGGTTTTCAAGCGCACTATTTTGTCGTCCCCAACATGACTGCCGGCTTGGGGTTCTCGATATGAACATTTCGGCAGCGTCGGCCGTACGTTGAGCAGACGCTGCGGGTTAGCAACTTCGTCAATCGGCCGACCATCTGGCGCAACAGGGCCTATGCCGAAAAGAAGGTCGTGGAGGGAACTACATGCTGCCTTGCGAGGTCAGATCGTGGCTTGTTTCGCGTAACCACCTTGACGCAACAACATTGACACAGCAATCCATTCTGATGAAAGAATCCGTAATGCCATCTGGATCAACAACGCCGTCACGCGGCAAAAGCGTCGCCATCGCCTTGGCCTTGGTTTTTGCAGGCGGATTTTCAGGCAGCGCATTTGCCCAAAGCAAAGCGCCTTCGGTCATTGATATTGAAGCCGGCGCCGCCTGGCAGGACCGCAATGACGTACAGAGCCCGAATGACGGCACCGGCACCCGCTTCGGACTTGACCGCGTTACCGGCTCCGGGCCTTTCTTTGCGCCGCGCCTGCAGTTCACCACCGGTATTGCACCGAAGCATGAATTGCGGTTTGTCGTGGCCCCGCTGGGCATCAAGGGGTCCGGCAGCTTCGATCAGCCGGTGCGGTTTGAAGGACGCAATTTCGCCGCCGGCGGCGTGGATGCGAAATACCGCTTTGATTCCTACCGCGCCACCTGGCGCTACACCTTCCACGACAGCGCCGGCTGGACCTGGAAAGTCGGCGCCACCGGCAAGATTCGTGATGCCGAGATTACCCTGACCCAAGGCGGCACCACCACCACCAGAAGCAACACCGGTTTTGTTCCGTTGCTGCATTTGTATGGCGAGCGTCGCTTGGGCAAGGATGCGCGCCTGACGTTTGAAGGGGACGCTCTGGCCAGCAGCCGCGGCCGTGCTTTTGATCTTTCGGCCCGCTACGTGCGCGACTTCAACCAGCAGGTTTCAGGTTTTGTCGGTGTGCGCATGCTTGATGGCGGCACCAGCGGCAGCACCAGCTACAACTTTGCCCGCTTCAATTATCTGACCGTTGGCCTGCAGTACCGCCTGTAGTGCTACGAAAAGAAAAGCAGGATGCGATCAATGGACAATTTTCCGCCGCCGGCGGGCGTAGCGCCACTTTCCTGAAAATGTCGAATCGGGCTTGCCGGGCGGCAATGGGGTGGGTATGCGCAGCGCTGTTGCTTCTTGTGCCGATGGTTGTGATGGCGATTGAAGAACCCGGTTTTGATCTTCTGGAGAAAGACCAAAACGTCGAGATTCGGCAGTATCGCCCCTTCATCGTTGCCGAAACATTTGTGGACGGCAACATGGATGCGGCTTCCGGCGCCGGCTTCAGATTGATCGCCGATTACATTTTTGGCAATAATCAGGTGACGGACAAGCCGGAGGGCAAGACGTCCGAGAAAATCGCGATGACCGCGCCGGTGACGATGGAGCCGGTTGCCGCTTCCCGGAAAATCGCGATGACCGCGCCGGTGACGATGGAGCCGCAAGGTGGGGATGCCGGCAAGACTAGCGGGGCTAATCGCTGGCGGGTCCATTTTGTGATGCCCAGCGCTTATTCCCTGGCGAGCCTGCCCAAGCCAAACAACCCGGGGTGCTGCTGCGTGAAGTGCCCGGCAAGCGCTACGCCGCGCTGGTGTTTTCCGGACTGGCTGGCGACGAAAAAGTGCGCGAGAAGACCGAGGAGTTGCTGGCCTGGACCAAGCGCCGCAATTTCACGGCAGTGGGGACCCCGCAACTGGCGCGCTACAACCCGCCCTGGACACTACCGTTTCTGCGCAGAAACGAGATTCTCGTTGAAGTTTCTGTGCAGTAAAGCTTGTTGTTCATCTTCTGCCAGATATTGACCAGGTTGCGGTCGACGCCCTGCATCAGGCCGTCCAGCATTTCCACCACATCCAGGCGCGCATCCAGCGTGCTTTACGCGCTCGGCATGCCAGAGGTCGTCCTGGGCTCGTAGCCGGGTCTCCGTGCTGCCCCCAAGCAAGTGATGTATAGAAACTTTACACAGTGAAACTGGAAATGAATAGACTAAACTAACTTCCACTTCGGAAGCTCGCACCGAAAGGCGCGGAACCATACAGGAGACAGACATGCAAGGCAATAACGTCCGCACCCTCGTTGCCGCAACCGTATTTGCGGCATTCACGGTTGGCGCCGGGACTGCGGCGGCGCAGCAGGTGATCAACCTGACAATGGCCGCCAGCCACCCCACCACGTTTCTGCCGGTGGGCGTCATGGCGGGCTTCTTCAAGAACGAGATCGACCGGCAACTCAAGGAAGGCGGGAAATTCCGGATCAACTGGAAAGAAGCCTATGCCGGAACGCTTTATAAACTGCAAGACACGATGGAGGCGGTGCGCGACGGCATCACCGACATCGGCTTTGTGGGTTCGGTGTGGGAGAGCGACACCATGCCGCTCTCGAACGTCACGTTCTTCGCGCCGTTTACTTCCGGCAGTATGGAAGTGGTCATGCGAATCGGCGACAAGCTGATGCGCGAGCATCCGGCGCTGCGCAAGGAGTGGGAAGGGAACAACCTCAAGTATCTCGGGCCGATCGGCATCGAGACCTATCATCTGTGGACCCGCACGCCGGTCACCAAGTTCGAAGACCTGCGCGGCAAGCGCTACAACGCGCCGGCGACGGCGTTGCAGTGGATTCGCAATACCGGGGCGGTCGGCGTCGACGGCGGCCTGCCAACCTACTACACCAACGTTCAGACCGGTGTCGTCGACGGCGCCATCTCGTTCTACACTGGCATCCTGCCGATTCGCTTGCATGAGGTTGCCTCGCACGTCACCGAAGTGGATCTCGGCGCGCAATTCGCCGGCGCCGTAGCGATCAACCTGGAACGGTTCCGCAAGCTCCCCAAGGAAGTGCAGGACGCGATCGAAAAAGCCGGTAGCGGTTATAGCGCGGAACTCACCAAGCAAACCGTGGAGCGTATCGAGTCGTCAAAGAAAGCGATGATCGATGCCGGCGCAAAGATCGTGAAGCTTTCTGAAACCGATCGCCAGAAGTGGGCCGCGACCCTCCCGGACGTCGCCGGCGAGTGGGTCAAGACAAATGAAGCCAAGGGACTCCCCGCCGGCGAGGTGCTGCGCGCATTCATGACCGAAGCGCGCAAAGCCGGTGCCAAACCGCTGCGTGACTGGGACAAGTAGCCCGCGCGCGTACCGAATCGGTATCGGTAGCACGGAAGACCACTCGGCAGCAGGCCAGCAGGCCTGCTGCCGATTATTTATGTCGAACAAAAACAAGTGGAGGCAACGCCGTGGAAGGAATGGCTGAACAGCGCCTGGAAGAGGAGCCATCGCGGCCGACGCTGCCGCGATCCTGGCCGTATCGCGTCTAAAAAGCCGACTACGTTTTTGGCAATAATCAGGTGACGGACAAGCCGGACGGCAAGGCGTCCGAGAAAATCGCGATGACCGCGCCGGTGACGATGGAGCCGCAAGGTGGGGATGCCGGCAAGACTAGCGGGGCTAATCGCTGGCGGGTCCATTTTGTGATGCCCAGCGCTTATTCCCTGGCGAGCCTGCCCAAGCCAAACAACCCGGGGTGCTGCTGCGTGAAGTGCCCGGCAAGCGCTACGCCGCGCTGGTGTTTTCCGGACTGGCTGGCGACGAAAAAGTGCGCGAGAAGACCGAGGAGTTGCTGGCCTGGACCAGGCGCCGCAATCTCACGGCAGTGGGGACGCCGCAACTGGCGCGCTACAACCCGCCCTGGACACTACCCCTTCTGCGCAGAAACGAAATTCTCGTTGAAGTTTCTGTGCAGTAAAGCTTGTTTGTGTCTGTCGCCAACAAAAAGGCATCCCGAAGGGTGCATATCGCCGACTTCGCACGGGAAGGGAAAAGCATGAAGCGCTCGATCCGTTTCGACTTGTGCACCGCGCGGGACGTCGAAGCACAGGAATTGCATTGCCATTTTTGGAGTAATCCGGCCATATCCGTCTGCGTCAATCGTTGATTTGGCGTCCGATCCACGGTCCGGCATCGCCCACAGCGGCGGTGCCCGCGCCGGCCGCGGACGTGGTGGTGACTTAGGTTCGCTCAGGTGACCGCTACCCGCAGCGGCGAGTTGGGCGCCAGCGCCCCGCAGGTGCGATGCCGATGTTTGCGCGGCGGCGGAATCAGCGCCGCCAGGCGGTCGAGCCATTGTATCGGTGTTGGCATCAGGCTGACGCTGCCTCCCGGTACCGGGGCTTCACGCTCTCATGGACCAGATGCGCGGGGTCGATTTCACGCCGCCGTTCCAGCGCAAAGGCGGGACGGGCGCGGTAGCGCAGCAGACGTTCCAGGCCATCGCGCGCGTGGGCCTCGATGCGTACCTTTGCATCGACCGTGAAGCCGCCGCCGTGCTCCCATTCGGCCATCACCTGCGCATCGTCCGCCGACAGCAGCCCGCGCCGCAGGACCGCGCGCAGCCGTCGCCGGCGCACGGCGGTCTGAACGGCTGGTGCAGGCGGACAACGTCAGGAGAAACAAAGAGCTCACGAGGATGCCTGAAACCCGGCGTTTGCGTGGTAAAGCGGATAGGCGTGAAACGGAGCGGTTCATGCTGCACCACTTCAGGTTGTTACTCGACTTCGGACAATGAAGCTTGGCCAATGCCGTTGCAGCAGGTGACGGGCGACATTTCTTCGGCGGCAAAGTAGGAATGCCGAAACGCCGCCCGTCGATCAGGCTGGTTGGTCACGATTGTTATCGCCTATCGCGACCGCAGAACACCAATCAGAGCGGCGGCATGATCACCGTGTCGATGGCGTGGATCACACCGTTGGATGCCGCTACGTCGGCCGCGATTACCTTGGCGTTATTGACCGTCACGCCGCCTTGCGTGGCAAGCTTGATGGTCTTGCCATTGACCGTTGCAACATCACCGGCCTTCACGTCTTTGGCCATCACTTTCGCGGCCACGACGTGATAGGTCAGAATCGCGGTCAGTTTGGCTTTATCCTTGAGCAGAGCCTCGAGGTCAGCCTTCGGGATTTTCGCAAAGGCTTCGTCGGTCGGCGCGAACACCGTGAATGGGCCCTTGCCCTTGAGCGTGTCGACCAAACCGGCGGCCTGAACTGCCGTGACCAGTGTCTTGAAGTTGCCAGCGCCGACGGCCGTGTCAACGATGTCCTTGGCGAGTGCGAAAGTGGAGGCTGCGCTAAGCGCAACGCCCACCACGAGGGAACGGAGGGTGCGGGATGTAAGGGTCATGGTGAATTCCTGTGGTGATTGATTGAGGAGACGTTTTTGGCCATACTTGAACTTTGTGGTCGAAACGTGACTTGTTAGTCATAAAATGAACGGTTAAGTTCATAACTACGCCAAAGAAATGTTAAATATAAAAAATCCCTTTAAAAAACATCAGTTTGATGCAAGGGAAGAAGCCATCCTGGATGCCGTCAACAGCCTCCTTTCGGAAAAGGGGTTTGACTTGATGACCATGGACGATGTCGCCGATCGCGTCGGCATCGCCAAAGGCAGCCTCTACAAACACTTCTCGTCGAAAGAGAAATTGGCGGCGGCGGCGCTGACGCGCCTGCTGCGCGAAACCAACGATGAGCTCGATCGCATGCCGGCCGATTGGCGCGCGATTCAACGCCTGGAGCACATCCTTCGTTGGTCGATCTACCGGCGCTTGCAGGGCGGCGTACCCTTCTTGCCTTCGACCCGCGGCGCGTTGCAGCGCAGCCTGATGCTCAGTCTCGATTACCTGGCCGTGGCTTATGCGATAAACAAGCGGTTTCGCGCAATGGCTTCCGAAGCAAGGGCCGGCGGCGACCTGGCGGCCGACGTCAGTGATGATGTAATCGTATTTACCCTTTATTCGCGGTCTTGCGATCCGACGGTCGAGTTTCTGCGCCAAACTGGCACGCTGACTGACGAACAGATCGTGGAATCCATGGTGGCGGCGACCTTCGGGGGCATTCGCGCACGCTAGCAGCCTGTCGGACCTGCGGAGCGTCGGTGAGCAAATCGACCGCAGCGGTCCATTCTTCACCGCCTTCTTGTCCCATAGCCGGGCTATGTGCGTTCGAATTCGGCGTCCTTGAATCGGTCGAAAGTGCGCCCCATACAAAACCAGGCGCTACCGGCTGCTCAGCGAAATCCAGCCGCTGCAGCAATTCCAATAGAGGCGATATCGGCACGGCAGGTGGCCGACGCGTTCGCCCGGTGACAGGGGTTAACATCGCGCTTTCCGTCAGATTGGAGAAACACGATGACGATCCTGCGCCGCAACCCCGCCGCGCTCGCTTGAGCAATGGGCCCGGCGTGCAGGAAGACCTCAAGTCGCTGCGCCTGTTCGTCGCGGTCGCCGACGCCGGCAGTCTGAGTGGCGGCGCACAGCGACTGAGCCTTGCCCTGGGCGCAGCCAGTCGGCGCATCGCCGAGGTCGAGCGGTGTGCCGGTGTCGCGCTTTTCAAGCGCCACGCGCGCGGGGTGTCGGCCACCGCCGCAGGTGATGCGTTTCTGCTTGATGCCCGCACTGTATTGTCCGCACTCGACCGACTCGACGCGGAACTGGGCGAGTTCCGGCGTGGCATCAAGGGCCAGGTCACGGTCGCGGCCAACGCGTCGACCATCGCCGGTCGCCTGCCTGCCGACCTCGGTGCTTTCCTCACCCTGCATCCCGACCTCAGGATCGATCTCGAAGAGCGTTCCAGCACCGGTGCAGTGAGCGCGGTGGCCCAAGGCGTGTGCGATATCGGCATTTTCGAGGCCGGCACACCGGCCCATGAACTGGAGCGGTTCGACTACTGTGCCGACCGGCTGGTCGTGCTGGTTGCGCGTGGCCATGCGGTGGCACGCCGCAGGCGGATCAGTGTGACCGAGGTCCTGGCGTACGACATGGTGGCGCTGCATGAAGGGACGTCGCTGTTTCGCACCTTGTCTGCGGCGGCGCTTGCGGCAGGCGTCCCGCTGCGCCTGCGCATGCGGGTGCGCCGCTTCGACGCCATGTGCCGCATGGTCGAGCAAGGCATCGGCGTGGGCGTGTTGCCCGAGGCCGCCATCGCGCCGCAACTGGCGGCAATGCGCTTGCGCGCCGTCGCGCTCGACGCACCCTGGGCCGAGCGACGACACTTGATCGGTGTGCGCTCCATGAATGCATTGCCGGTGGCAGCCCAGAGCCTGCTTCGTCATCTCACCGGCGCCTGAAGGTTTCGCGGCCCGCGAAGCCGGCCTTGCCGACGCGGTGATTGCAAATGTGCCGGCCTGGGCCGAGAATGCGCGCTCCTGTCGACCGATCGACCAAAAAAAGCGCCATGAAGATCGTCCGCGTGTCAGCCACACCGCTCCATGTACCGGTCGGAATCGAGATGGTCGGGCTGGAACGCCAGACCAGCCTGTCGGTATGTCTGACGGAAATTGAAACCGACTCCGGCATCGTCGGTCACGGCATGACCGCGATCACCGAAGAAGAGATCGTCGCCGCTGCGGTGCGTGAGGTGGCCGGACCGGCGCTGATCGGCGCCGACCCGCTGGCCACCGAAGCCCTGTGGCAGAGGCTTTACTGGCTACTTTCCCCGCGCGGCCAGACCGGCTACGCCAGCCACGTGATCGCGGCCCTGGATATCGCGCTGTGGGATATCAAGGCACAGGCCCTGGGCCTGCCGTTGTGGCGCCTTCTGGGCGGTGCGCGTTCGCGGGTGCCGCTGTATGCGACGTTCGGGTTCGGTTTTTTCGATCGCGAGCAACTGGCTGCCGCCGCCCGTGAGTGGGTCGCGCGCGGCTTCAAACGCCTCAAGATGACAGTGGGCCAGCATGCGCTTGCCAGGCGCGACGAACCACGTCCGCTAGACACGGTGATAGCCGAGGATATCCGGCGCGTCGCCGCGGTGCGTGAAGCCGTCGGAGGCGAACCCAAGCTGTACGTCGACGCCAACTGCGGGCTCGACCTGTTCCACGCCGCCAAGCTGGCGCGCGCCATCGAGCCATACGACATCACCTTCTTCGAAGAGCCACTGACGCAAAACGACGTGCCGGGCATGGCCGAATTGCGCCGCCGCACGTCGATTCCGCTCGCCGCCGGCCAGAACGAAGGCCTTGCGTTCCGCTTCCGCGACTTGCTGATCCACCGCGCGATCGACGTGTTGCAGCCGAATGTCGCCATCTCCGGCGGCTACTCGCAGGTGATCAAGATCGCCGGCATGGCCGAGGCATTCAATGTGCCGATCGACAACGGCGGCGCCTGGCCGTTCCACAACATGCATTTGCACGCCGGGCTTTCCAACGGCGGGCTTGTCGAATACCACTACGTGGCGGTGCTGGTGTTGAAAAAGATATTCGACCAGCTGCCAGAGCCGGTAGATGGCTGGCTCGATCTGCCCGCAACGCCCGGGCTGGGTTTCGCGCCCAATCCCGACCGTGTACGCGAACTTGCCAAGCTGCCGACTTCGCACGGCAAGGGCAAGGCCTGAGAACCGTTTACCTGCATTGGAGTTTCACATGAACCGAATCCCCGCCGCACTCGCAAGCGCCTGCATCGCATTGGCGGCTCAGGAAGGCTATGCGCAGCCGTATCCCAGCCGCCCGGTGAAGATGCTGGTCGGCTATGCCGCCGGCGGCGGTGCCGATGCGCTCGCGCGCCTGACCGCGACCCAACTGGGCGAAACGCTGGGCCAGCAGTTCGTGGTGGACAATCGTGCCGGCGCAGGTGGCACGTTGGCGGCCGACGCGGTGGCCAAATCACCGGCAGACGGCTACACGCTGCTGTTCGGCGAGACCGGGATGCTGATCGCGCCGGCGGTCTATCCGTCGCTGCCCTTCGATCCGGTGAAGAGCTTCGCGCCGGTGGGCGGGGTGACCGCCCTGCCGCTGGTGATCGTGGTCCATCCCTCGGTGCCGGCCAGGAATGCCGCGGAACTGATCGCCCTAATCAAGGCCAGCCCGGGCAAATACAGCTACGCGTCACCGGGGGTGGGCTCGGTGCACCACCTGGCGATGGAGCTGTTGAAAAAAGCCGCCGGCCTCGACTATGTGCACGTGCCCTACAAGGGCGCATCGGCCATCGTTCCCGATCTGGTCAGCGGGCAGATCCCGATCGCCGTGTTGTCCGCGCCGCCGGCGCTAGTGCAGGCCCGCGCCGGCAAGGTAAGGGCGATCGCGCTGACCAGCCCGGTCAAGGTCGCCGGCGCCCCCGAATGGCCGGCGCTGGCCGACACCATTTCAGGTTTCGATGCCTCGCCGCGCCTGTTCGTGCTGGCCCCGGCCGGCACGCCGGCGGCGGTCATCGCGCGCTTGGATGGCGCGATCAAGGCCATGCTCATGAAGCCGGCGGTGATTGAATCCCTGACGGCGCAGGGCGCGACGGCGTCACCGGCCGGGCCCGAAGAACTCGGCGCCTTCATGGTCGGCGAGGTTCGCAAGTGGGGCGTGATCGCGCGGGAGTCCGGGGCGAAGGCGCAATAACCGCTCGGCACGAAAGCGGCTGCGACGACCCGCGTCCCGCATTGCGGGAGCGGCGCGCGGCTTACAACCCGGTCAGCGCTTATTCGACCAAACGAAAGTCCCAGGCGTCGTCGAAGCGCAAGCTGCCGGGAACGCCGGGCTGGTTCATGAGCTTGGGCTGGGCATCCCGAGTCTCGACATTGGCTGGAGTTACGCGTACGTCGGCGCCGGCATCTTCATTTACATGGCCGCGTTGTTGGCGAACGCATGCGCGAACAAGGCCGCTTTCAGGTTCTTGACGTACTTTTTGAAGGATGGGAATTTCCATGCCATTTTTGGAGAAATCCGGCCATAAGCGTCTGCGTCAATCGTTGATTTGGTGCCGAAGGCGGATCGCCTCTGAAACCCCGCCCCGGCATGCCCGTTGTCTGTGCCTCTGGTCACCTGGGTGGCGGAAGTTTGCCGCGCAGTTGGCAAGAGGCGCGAGCCGCCCCCGACGAGTGAGCCTTGTGGTCTTGTGCCCTGCCACGCGATGCGCTGGTCGAACGCATAGTCCGGCATGGGTTGCGCGTTCGGATTGATTGCGTCCGATTCACGGTCCGGCATCTCCGAAAGCGGCGGCCGCCGCGCCGGCCGCAGCCGCGGCGGTGCCTTAGGCTCGCCCAGGTGACCGGGAATCGCCTGGATCACCGCCGCTTCGGTGATGAAGGCGATGAATCGAAAGTGGAGCAGTATCTGAAATAGATTTGTTGCGCACAATAAATTCGTTGCGCACCATTGGCTTTGAGCCATTTTCGCGCGGCGAGGGATTGTGCGACCGCTTCTTCGCGGGCGATGGTGCGGTTTTGAGAGCGACAACGACGGCGTCTACTTCGGCAGCGGCCGCTGAAGGCACGCCAATCGTTTGAATCGTTCTCATGCCACCGCGCACGAGCATGCTGGCAAGATCAGTGGCGCCGGTGACGTCGTCGGCGCTGCAGCGCAAAAGCATGGTCATTGATTCTTGTCCGCAAACGCGAGCCACGGATTGAGAATCGCGACGCCGAGTGGTTCGAAATCGCTCACATTGCGCGTCACCACCGTCATGCCGTGCACCAGCGCTGTCGCTGCAATCAGAGCATCGCGTTCGGCGCAGGGGTTGGGCACGTCGAGCCGGGCGCAACGCTTTGCGACGGCTTTGTCGATGGGCAATATCCGACCGTCGAAGTGCGGCAGCAACTGCTTGTCAAACCACGAGCGCAACGCCGCTCCCTGCTTGGTGTCTTTGCGCGCCATCAGCATGATGCCGATTTCGAGTTCGAGCACCGTAATGGCGGAAATGTAAAACGTGGCGGCAGGGCTGCTTCGCGCCCACGTAATCACGTTGGGGTTCGCTTTGTCGGGTCGTCTGAGTTCGGAGACGACATTGGTGTCGAGCACGAACATCAGGACAGGTCAGCCGGTTTGAACAGTCCCTTGCCTGCGCGCGGCGGTTTGAAGTCGAAGCTCTGGGCGCGCTTCGGTGCAATCGCGTCGAGCAAGGATATCTGGCTCCCGGTGAGGAGGCGGTATTCCTCAATTGTCAGCAGCACGTGCGCAGGGCGGCCACGGTCGGTGATGATCACCGGCCCGCGTTGTGCCGCCTTCTTGGCGCCGCTGGTGTCCTGATTGAAATCGCGGCTGGAAAGAGTAGTGATGGACATCATGGCCTCGCCGGAAAGTCAAATGTATACATGTTACTACAATCAATCGAGACGGCCTCATTGAAGCAGAAAGGCCTTGATGCGCACTGGGTCGCGGTCCATGGTTTTCCGGGGACTCGTGCCCGGCCTCATTGAAGCATTTGCCCGCACTTCGGCAGTGTGAACGGCGGTCCAAATCCGCCACTACATGGCGATGCGCTTTTTTCGGGCTTGAAAAATGCGTGACGCCAGATAGCCCAGGAGCCGGGTCAAGGCCAGGCTGCGGTCTTTTGCAGCCTGGCGTAGCAGACCCTGGACGCGGCGGACGGGCGATACACTTTGTCATGGTTGCAAGCGCGGCAGTTTCGCGCTTGCAACCATGGAAGTTTGCGATTTTCGTCGCCAGATATGTTCGCTTTTGCACCGCCGTTAACAGCCGGCTGCGCCAGTGCAGTGGCCGGCTCGCGCAGCGACGAGTTGGGCGCCAGCGCCCCGTGGTAGCGAAGCCGATGTTTGCGCGGTGGTGGAGTCAGCGCGGCAAGGCGGTCGAGCAATTGCACCGGTGTTGGCAGCAGGCGGACGCTGCCACCCGTGCCGGGCTTGCTGCTCTCGTAGACCAGAGGCTCGGGGTCGATTACACGCAGCCGTTCCAGCGCAAAGGCGGGGCGGGCGCGGTAGCGCAGCAGGCGTTCCAAGCCATCGCGCTGGTGGGCCTCGATGTGCACCTTTGCGTCGACTGGGAAGCCGCCGCCGTGTTCCCACTCGGCCAGCACATGCGCATCGTGCGCCCACAGCAGGCCGCGCCGCAGGGCCAAGCGCAGCAGTCGCCGGCGCACGCCGGCCTGAACGTTCCCGGCTTGCCCCGGCGCTGTGTGCCGGGTCGCTGCTTTTCACACACAGCGGCGGGTCAATGAGGAAGAATTCGGATGATTGACCGTTTTGCTTGAAACCCGTTGCAACACGATTGACCGTTGGCGCACTGGCTTCAGTGCAGCAGATCATTCACCCTCTGGCACATGTCTGGCCAAGTCCATGCTGTCATGCAGCAACCTCAGCACTTCTACAATCTTCCCTTCAGCGACCCTGAACACCACGAAGTGGCGACCTTTTCGGCCATGCCGGGCAACATGCAAGGTGCAAACGCCCGGGGCTATTTCGTCCCGCGCCTTGGCCCCCAAGATCGTTGGACCATCATTGAGAGCCTCGACTGCCAGCGTCACTGTCTCTGCGTAGGACTCGGCCTGCCGAGCCCCAAAGTTCTCTGCCGTCCATTTTGAAATATCGAGTAGATCCGACTCGGCTTGTTCAGTTAGCCGAACACGCCAAGCCCGACTCATGCCGCAGCGATCGCCTTGGCCGTGATGGATTTGAGATGTGATCTCAGGGACTCCGCTGTATCGAAAGTCTTGAATCGACCGGCCTCAATATCAGCAATGCCGACGCTGACGGCAGAACGCAGGGCTTCTAGGCGGGATGCATCCTCCTTCTCACGTCGTTCAATCAGGCGTAACCCCTCCCGCAAGACCTCACTGGCGTTTTGGTAGCGACCGCTGGTGACAAGTTGCTCCACCAAGGAAGCCTGATGGTTGGTCAGCACAACATTACGGGTAGGCATGTCGATCTCCACGGCAAGATTATTGGCATATTATGCCAACTCTGCTGCTGGCGGTCAATCTGGACGCTGTCAGGCGACAATTGTCTTGGCCGGCGTGTTG
>CAYYFR010000090.1:0-21206 GCA_964470865.1 uncultured Burkholderiales bacterium
AAGCCTGTCAAGCCGAAGGATAAAAAGTCCCAAGCGGTGGTGCTCAAATCGTAGATGTTGGCGCCGCCGACCGGTGATATACCGCCTTGGAAATCGGCGCCGGACCCATTGGGCACCGGGATCGCCTGCGACGGTACTCCACTGCCTTACCCGTTTGCACCCGACCCAACTCGGCCCATTGCAAGAATGAACCTGCCAAGGCGCGTGGTCGGTGCGACATCGCACTTAGAGTGGTTGTTTTTATCGGCGCGCCTTGCGCCGCTCGGGGCGACATTTGCGGTACCGTACTTAGTGATGGCTGGTCTTTATTGGTACGCATTGCGCCGCTCGGGGCGATATGTGCGGTAACGCACTTAGTGAGGGTTGGTCTTTATTGGCGCGCCTTGCGCCACCCGCTCCACTCAATCAGGGGCGGCACCGGCGCCGGCGATCCGCCGGGTCAACGCAAGCGTTCGTCGAGCTCGAACTCCAGGGCGGCAACTACATCGCGCGCCTGGAGGTATTCGTAGAGCCGATCGCGCGATTGCCATTCATCGCGCTCGGTCTCCACCCTGGCGATGCGCTCCAGGACGGCCGGGATGTCTTGTGTATTCGTCATGATCGCTCGATGGCTGTGTCGAACTCAAACTCTACGACCAACCGGGACCGCGCTTCTGTGCGCCTTCGCACATAAAAAAATGCCCGCGACCCGGGTTCGCCGTCTGCAATCCGGTCATGCAAGCTTGAGCCCGAAGGCGAGGTCGAAGTCGTGCCGACGTGCCATCGCATGAGCCCGCATTCGAACTGGAAGTTCTTCATGGAGAACCAGCTCGACTCGCTATACCCTTCGGTCACGCACCAGTCGACTGGCGTTGCCGCCGGAGAAAACCCGATGCGCCGCCACGCTTTGCGCGCTTTTCGCACTCGCGCCCACCGCCTTTGCCCAATCCTTCCCGAACAAGCCGCTACACCTGATCGTGCCTTACCCGGCGGGTGGCGCGACCGACATGATGGGGCGCCTCCTCGCGCAAAAGCTCTCCGAGGGCTTCAAGCAGCAGGTCGTGGTGGAGGCGGTTGCCGTCAGCATGGGCACCACCAAGAGCGCCGTGTCGCGCCTGGAAGCTGCCAACCGCCATGTTCCCTCGGTGGCATCGCTCAAGAAATACGCCGAAGCGGTAGGCTGCCGGCTCAAGATCGAATTCGTGCCACGCAGTCCCGAGCGGCGCGCAGCTGCATGACGCGGCCGACGCATGTACGTACGCTATGTCCCGAACCGGAAACGTTCCGGCTGACACGAGGCAGGCCGGTCGATGAACTTGATGCGTTGCAAGTTCTGGCGAAAGACTTGCCGGCCAGAACCGGCCGCCAATTGGACGCAGCGGTAACCGATGGTTCTTTGCAGGAGATATGTCATGACAAAAAAGCCCAAGCCCAAGAGCCGGATTCCAGCAGCGGTTCACGAGACCGCCAGCGACTTCCATCGCCTCGGATTCATCGACATGCACAAGATGCGCCAGTACGATGCGCTGTGTGTGGGCCGCGTGCCGGCGTACGACAGCGAAAAGATTCGAGCTCTGCGCGGCCACCTGTTACTCAGCCAGGCCGTGCTCGCGTCCGTGCCAGGCACCAGCCTCTCGACCGTGCGCAAATGGGAGATTGGCGAAAAGCGACCCAGCGGCCCGTCGTCGAAACTGCTCAATCCGCTCGAACGCAAGGCAATGGAAGCGGTGTTGTAGGTGTCGATGCGCAAGGCTGGGTGAAAGGCGCGTGAAAAGGCGCCATGGACGAAGGCGAATACGGCGAAGGCGAATAGAGCGAAAAGGGGCCTTTTACGCAGGGCGCCGCACCGCCATACGCAAAACATTGCGCAGCGGCTTGCCGCGCCCACCGCGATAGATATCGAAGTAGCGGTCGATCGTCAACACATCAACGATGCCGTGCCGCGCCGCCAATTCCGCCACGGACGCGTCGGCGAAATCGAACGGCACATCGCGGTAGCGCCGCGCAATTGCCAACACGTCGTGAAACGAAGCGGGTCCCGGCACGTCCAGAGTCACGCCCCCACGTTCGATCCAGGCCAAAAAATCGAGTTCCGCCGCGACACTCACCCGTTTCGAAAGTAGTGCGCAAACTTCCGTCACCACCGGCCAGCTTGTAATGAGGTGCACGCGCGGGTTCGTTTCCACCCAAACCAGGACTCGCGCGTTCCACGAGTCGTTGCGGTTGAACAGCGCCAGTAGCGGGCCGCTATCCGCGACGACGCTTTTCATCGAGCGCCTCGACAAGGTATTTCTTGCGATTTTCGGCAAGATCGGACGGCCCGGCATGGCGTGCGAACAGATCGCGCCCCAATTCATACGGCGACACCGAATCATGCAGGTAGGCGCGGATGGCGGCGCGCACCAGTACGCTCTTGGGCTGCTTGAGCGCGGCGCTGCGCGCGTCGAGAGCCTTTTCAAGCTCGGCTTCGAGTTTGACGGTGAGTGTCATGGCGATCGAGTCACGCATAAGGTAATACAAATCATATTACCATGCTCACCGTAAATCGAGCGTCCGGCGGCTCGAGCGCGATAAGCGGACTCCGGTTCCCGCCGCAAGCCCAACTCGAGCGCACGCGGTTTCGATTTGTTCGTAGCGATGGGGGCGAGTGTGCTCGCCAATGACGCGCCCGGCACATGCGCGTCAGCTGTGCCTCAGGCCGGAATCGGTCGGGCGCGCGGGAGGGATCGATGGATATGCTTGGCCGGCGCCGGCGCGAGGATGCTAAAGGCGTCCACGATGATCGAATGAACCGAAGGCCTCGCCGGCGTCGAGCCAACGCAGCGCCTCGCCAGCGGATGCGGTGTCGCGCGTGCGCATGCCCCACTTGCCGGCCTGCAGCGCAAGCACGCGGCGGTTGGTGGCGTTGTCGTCCACCACCAGGATGCGCTTGCCCGCCAGCGCCGGCTGCTGGCCGATAAAGTCGCGCCGGTTCACCTGCGGCGAGGCGGCCACCGGCGCGACCGTCGTGAAGGTGAAGGTCGAGCCGTGGCCCGGGCCCGCGCTCTCGACCCACATGCCCCCGCCCATCAGCTCGGCCAGGCGCCTGGAAATCGCCAGCCCGAGCCCGGTCCCGCCGTACTTGCGCGTAGTCGACGAATCGGCCTGCGAGAACGACTGGAACAGCCGCCCCATGCCCTCGGCAGAAAGCCCGATGCCGGTATCGCGAATCGCGAAGGTGAGCTCCATCGCGCCTTGCTTGCGCGCAAGTCTCGCAGGACTCAAAGGCGATACGGCACGATCACGAAATCGAACTTTTGCGGCGGAAAGTCGCGCACGTTGCGCGTCACCAGTCGCAATCCGGCATGGGACGCAATGGCCGCCTGGAACGCGTCCGGAAGCTTCCAGCCGTGGCGTCGGCGCAAGTCCGCCGCCAGGTCTGCAATGCCACGGTCGATCGCCAGCGTCGGGAAGGCGTCGAGCAAGCGCATCGCCTTTTGCACATCGTTCGAATCGAATCCGGTCAACACCTCGGCGCGTGTGATCACCGATATCGCGGCCTCGCCCCCGGATTCGGAAAGATATCCGGTAGCCGCCGCGACACCGTTGAAGTGGTCGATCAGGATGACCGAATCGAGCAACAGCTTCATCTAGCGTTTGTCCCAATCGCGCCGCATGCGCCGCTGGTAGGCGAGTGCGTCGCCCTTCTTCCACAAGCCCGCGGTATCGTCGAGCAAGCGGTCGAGCGGCGAGGCGTCGGGTCCCGATTGGGCGCGAAATTGCTTGACCGCGCGGCGCACCAGTTCGGTCATCGGAGTGCGCATGGCGCGGGCCTTGCCCGTGAGCCATGCATGGTCTTCGGGATCGAGGCTGATGATGGTGCGCGGCATGATTGGCTAACTGATATCAATAGATTAGAATGATATCACGATCACTCGTGCCGGCGGCAATTGTCAGCTTGACGCTGTTGACCATCCGGCTCCCCGGGGTCGTCGATGCCGTGGTGGTGGATTACTTGAGCGGCGTGGCAGGGATAAAAACCAGCGCGGTTGAGAAAGTCGCAGTGACAATCGTGCACGAAGGCCGACAACAAGATCGTGTCGGCCCACCTGCCGCCACGGTTTATCGAACTGCGATGGCCGAAGTTGCGCTCTGCCGTGGAACGCAAGCTGGCGCCGGCGCGCGGATAGCGAATGGGCGAAACGCACCATGCCGCCGACTGCGCAAGCAATCCGGTGCGGAAAGGCTTACGCTATGGGCGATAAGCGGGCGTGAGGGGTGTATGGACACGCGAAATCGAGTACCGGCCATGTTTGACCCTGCCGCGTCGCCGGCGCAGTTGCCGGTGATCGCCAGGGGAGTTGACGGATTTCGTCAAGTCGTTTTGGTGCGCGCCGATCGGGTGATCGAGTGAACGCGCGCCGAAGCTGGCTGGCGGTTGTGGGCGCGAACTGGCCGTCGCCAAGGTCGAGGTGATCGTCACCCATGGCACCCCGGGCACGCGCGCGGCGAAACAGGCCAGCAGCGCGATTCCGGTCGTCATGGCTAGCGCCGGCGACGCCGTGCTGGCCGGCTTCACCAGCAACCTGCGCGAGCCGGACGGCAATGTCACCGGCTCGACGTTTTTCGCTGCCGAGTTGGCGGCCAAGCGGCTCGAAGTGCTGCGCGACCTGATGCCGAAAATCCGCCGCATCGCGGTGCTGCAAAACCCCGCCAACTCGGCGGTGGGTCCGGTATTCGGAGCGATGGCGCTGGCCGCCGCGACGCTCAAGATCGAGTTGCAGCCCTTGCCCGTGCGCGGCCCGGGCGACTTCGACGCCGCGTTCGGCGATCGGCCCGCCCGAATTCGCCGAGGTCGGCGCGCTCCTGGCTTGCGGCGTCGATCTGGTCGTGCTGTGGGAGCGCGCCGCCTATTTTGTCGACAAGCTCTTGACAGGCGCGAAGGTCAGGGAGCTGCCGATCGAGCGCGCCACCAGGTTCGAGATGATCGTCAACAACCGCACCGCGCGCGCGCTCGGCATCACGATTCCGAACCTGATCGCGCTGCGCGCCGACCGCGTGATCGAATGATCGGGCGGCGCCGCATTGTCATTGCCGCGGGCGCCGCCCTGCTCGCCGTGCCCTTGCGCACGCGCGCCCAGCAAGCGGCGAAGGTCCACCGCGTCGGCTTTCTCGGCGATGCCTCGGCCTCGGGCTACGTGCGCGAGGTCGAAGCGGTGCGAGCGGGCTTGCGCGAGCTGGGCCATGTCGAGGGCAAGAATCTCGTCATCGAGTTCCGCTGGGCCGATAGCGGCCCGGAGCGTCTGCGTGCGATGGCGACCGAACTTGTTTCGCTCAGATCCGAAGTGATCCTGACGCATGGAACTGCCGGTGTGCGCGCCGCGCTGGCGGCGACCCGGAGCATACCGATTGTCCAGATGGACGGCATCGACCCGGTTAGCGCCGGACTCGTCGCCTCGCTGGCACGGCCCGGCGGCCACCTGACCGGATCGACTTCGTTCATCGTGGAAGTCGCCTTGAAGCGCCTGGAACTACTCAAGGATGTCGCGCCGCGCATTGCGCGGGTTGGCGTGATCATGAATGCGGACCATCCAAATTCCGCGGGCGTATTGCGCGAAATGGAGACAGCGCCGCGAACCCTAAAGCTGACCTTGCAGGCCTTTAACGTGCGCACGATCGAGGACCTGCCGGCGGCATTCGATTCGGTCGCCGGCGCGAAGATGGAGGCGGCGTTGATCCAGGAAGAGCCCATGCTCAATTCGAACGCCGCGGTGGTCGCCGCGCTGGCGGCGAGCAAGCGCCTGCCCGCGGTGGGATTCCCGAATTTCGCCGATGCCGGCGGATTGCTCGCCTATGGTTCCAATCGGGCCGCGGTGTACGGCCGCGCGGCCTATTTTGTCGACCGCATCCTCAAGGGCGCCAAGCCCGGTGACCTGCCGTTCGAACGCGCGAGCACGTTTGATCTGGTCGTCAACCGAAAGATTGCGAAAGCCATGGGCATTCCGATTCCACAAACGGTGTTGCTGCGCGCGACGCGGGTGATCGAATGAAGCGCCGCGCGTTAATTCCGGCGGGCGGCGCGCTGGCACTCGGCCCTCACCATTTCGCACTGGCTCAGCTCGCCAAGCCGCTGATCGGCATGCTGCTGCACGGCTCGCCTTCTACACTGGGCGCGCGCCTTGACGCCTGGCTCGACGAGATGCGCTCCCTGGGCTATGTTGATGGGCGCGATTTCCGCATCGAATTGCGCTGGAGCCACAATCGCGCGGACGCGCTGCCCGCCCTCGCGCGCGAGTTGGTGACGATGCAAACGGCGGTCATCGTCGCCGGGCCGGTGATCGCCGCGCAGGCGGTGCAACACGAGAGCAAAACGGTGCCGATCGTGATGTCCGGCGGCGCCGGCGCGCGCCAGACCGGCCTGATCGCGAGCCTGGCGCGGCCCGGCGCCAACGTGACCGGCGTTACCAATCAGGGCGACGACCTGACCGAAAAACTGTTCGAGACGATCAATGCGATCGCGCCCAAGGCCAAGCGCATCGGCGTACTGAACTCCGGCAAGGCGGTTGTCCATGTCGAGGTCTGGAACGGTGCGCACAAAGCCGCGCGCGCCTTCGGCATGACCCTCGTGGATCTGCGCGCGGCCACTGCCGCCGAGGTGTGGCAACTCGCAGCGCTCGCCAAGCGCGAGCGCTGCGAGGCGTTGGTGGTGGCGCTCGACCCGTTCCTGTTCAACGTTCGCCCTGAATCCTCGCGCTGGTCGACGCGCTGCATCTGCCCTGCGCGTACTTCAGCCAGGAATTTGTCGAAGAAGGCGGTCTGGTCAGCTATTCGGCCGATGCGCGCGATTCGTATCGGCGCGCGGCGCACTACGTGGTGCGCATCCTCAAAGGCGCCAAGCCGGCCGACCTGCCGGTGGAGCAGTCGAACCGGTTTGAACTGGTGCTCAATCTCAAGACCGCCAAGGAGTTGGGGCTCAAGTTTCCGCAAGCCATTCTGGTGCGTGCCGACAGGGTGATCGAATGAAGACTCTCGCGAAAATGATTGTGGCGCTATGCCTTTTGCATTGCGGCCTGGCTGGCGCACAGGGCGGTCCAGCGAGGATAGGATTTCTCGCCACGGCGGTAGGCGAGAGCCCCGCGCGCGCGGCGTTCGTAGCCGGCATGCGCGACCTGGGCTACGAGGACGGGCGCAACCTGCGGATCGAGACGGTGCACACCGCGCGCGACCAGGAGGCTGTCGAAAAGGCCGTGGAGCAATTGCTGCGTGCGCAAGTGCGACTGATCGTCGCGGAAGGCCCGGTGGCGCCGCAGGCGCACAAGGCCTTGCGCGGCCGGTTGCCCATGGTGTTCGCCTTCAGTGGCGATCCGGTTGAAGCCGGCCTGGTGCAAAGTCTGGGACGACCAGGCGGCAGTTCCACGGGGATCACCATGCTGGCGTTTGAGACTGTTGGCAAGCGGCTCGAATTGCTCAAGGAGTTGAAACCTGCGGCGCGCCGGGTGGCAATTCTCGTGCGCCCGGCGCACCCCGGTGCGAAGGAGGAAACCCGCGTCTCGGTCGAGGCGGCGAAGCGTTTGGGCTTGCAGACCGTCGTGGTTGAGGTCGACGAAGGGCAGGACGTGCCGGCCGCACTGGCCCGCATCAAGGCCGAAAAGGTCGATGGGGTGGTGGTCTTTCCCGATACCTCGATGCTGGCTGTGGCGCCCAGGATGGCCGAATTCGCGCGCGCCGAACGCCTGTTGTTCGTGATGGGCTGGAAGGAATTCACCGCCGCCGGCATGCCTGCTGCCTTCGGCCCGTCGGCGCTCGAGGCGTTTCGCGATGTTGCCCGGCATGTCGACCGCATACTGAAAGGCGCGGACCCGCGCAACGTGCCGACCGAACAGGCGTCGCGCTTCTACGTCACGTTCAACCGCAAGGCGCTGGCGGCCATCGGGGTCGAAATACCTCACTCTCTGTTGATGCGGGCCGATGAGGTGATCGAATGAAGCGCCTATTCCGGTACCCAGTTTTCCAGTCGCAGGCCGGCCACGCGGGCGAACTCGCGCGTGTTATTGGTGACAAGGGTCAGCCCGAGGCTTTGCGCATGCGAAGCGATCAGCGTATCGAGCGGGCCAATGGGCTGACCAGCCGCGGAAAGGGCCGCGCGGATCGCGCCGTAGGCGTCGGCTGCCTTGGCATCGAAAGGGGCTATCTGGATGGCATCGAGCGCGCGTTGCAGACGCAGGCGGGACTCGGCAGTGCGCTAACTCCGCGCGACGCCGTAGCGCAACTCCGCCGCGGTGATCGCCGAGACGACCAATTGCCGCGCATCTTCGCGGTTGAAGCGGTCGAGAACGGCTTAGTGGTTGGGGCGGGCGTCGAGCACATACACAAGCGTGTCGGTGTCGAGCATGTATTGCATCAATCACCCCAGTGGCGAGTATCGGACTGCGCTGACTGGTCCCGTTCGATACCGAAGCCTTGCGGCGAATTGCGCAGGGCAGCGCCGATTATGTCGCCCAGGCGCGCCTGCTGCGGATCGAGAAAGGCGGCAAGCGCGTCGTGGATCAAGGCACTGCGTGTCCGGCCCTGGCGCTTGCAGGCCTTGTCGAGCAGTTTTTCGATATCGGGCTTCAGGCGTATTGAGGTGGGCATGTTTCGTCTCCCGAGCGACATTGTGTGTAGTACAAATGTATCACAAATGGCTTGGCGTCTGCGATCGGGTCCAGGAATGCAAGAGCCAACGTCTATGGGTTCGGTTGGTGCGCAATGGTGGATCAGGAAGCCTTCGCTGCTGGCGTCATCTGTCGAATTCACCCCCGATCGCGGGCCTGCGCGCGCGCTGCGCTTCGCGATCTCGCCGGAATGATTCATGCGCGCCAACGAGGTTATCTGATGATTACGCGAAGAGAGTTCATCGGTGTCGTGGGCACTTTAGCGACAGGCACCGCCTGGCGCGCCGAGGCGCAGCAAGTCGCGCGGATCGGCTGGCTGCAGTTGAGTTCCACCGGAATGTACGCCGACATCACCGGGCGCGGATTTGTGAAAGGCCTGCGCGAGGCGGGGTACGAGGAAGGGCGCAACCTCGTATTCGTCAAGCGCGCCGCCGAAATGGACATGCGCCGCCTGCGCACGCTGGCGCGCGAACTGGTCGCCGCCAAGGTCGACGTGATCTTCGCGCCGGCCAAGCCCATGGCAGACGCCGCCTGGTACGCCAGCCGCAGCATCCCCACCGCGATCGCCACCGTGACCGACCCGGTTGTGGTGGATTACGCGGTCTCGCTGGCGCGCCCGGGCAAGCACATCACCGGGTTGAAGCGCGTGGGCACCCTCATCGACGAGGGTCTGCTCGATTCCTGTTCCGAGGAACTCGACCTCATGGACAAGGCGGCCAAGCGCCTGGGCATCGCCATCGAGCGCCTTCCCGTGACCCTCGATGCGCTCGACCTCGAAGGCGCGATCAAGCGCGCCGCCGGCCGGGTGCAGGCGCTGGTCACAGCCCCCATGACCAGCAACGAGGATGTCACCGACAAGGTGGCTGCCCTGGCGACCAAATACCGCCTGCCCTTCGTGCACGACGTGCCGCAGCTTGCCGGCGACGCGCTGGCGGTCTACGGCCCCGACTTCGAAGACATCTTCCGGCGTGCCGGACACTACGTCGCGCGCATTCTCAAGGGTGAAAAGCCGGCCGCCATGGCCATCGAGGAGCCGCGCGAATTTCGCATGATCGTCAACAAGCGCGTGGCGCGCGCCCTGGGTTTGACGCTATCCCAAGCCGTGTTGCTGCGCGCCGACGAGGTGATCGAATGACTTCGCGGCGCGACTGCTTGGCGGGCATCGGTGCGGCGTTGGTCGCTGCCAACGGGATCGCACAGGAGCCGCGCACTGGCGTTCGCCGTGTCGGCGTTCTGGCGCCGAGCAGCGCGGCCAACGAAGCGGTCACGCTAAAACCCTTTTTCGATCAAATGCGCCGGCATGGCTGGATTGAAGGGCACAACCTCGTTTACGATCATGCGTATGCCAACGACAGCCAGGGCGAGCTGCCGCGCCTGGCGGCCGAGTTGGTGTCCCGCAAACCGGAGGTGATCTACGCGCCGCCGGCAGTCGCGGCACTGGCGGCGAAGGCCGCGACGCGCATGATTCCGATCATCTTCGGCGCTGTCATGGATCCGGTGGCAGCGGGGCTGGTGACCGCGCTCGGGCGCCCGGCAGGCAACGTTACCGGGGTTAGCAGTCATGCCGACTCTCTTGCGCCCAAGCGCGTCGAGCTGCTGCGTGAAATCCTGCCTGGGACCAGGCGCATCGGGCTTATTGGTGACCGCAACGATCCCTCCACGCACACCGAAGAAGTGGCGCTGGCGCCTATTGTCAAAGTGTTCGACCTGACGCTCATTGTTGGTACCGTCAAAGGCCCGGACGATCTAGCAGCGGTTTTCGCCAAGCTGGCCGACGCGCGGATCGACGCGTTAATCACCACCTCGGCCCTGATATACAACCTGCGTTCGCAATTTATGGCTCTGGCGCGCGCAAAGCGCGTGGTGGTGGCCGGCCATCGCGCGGAGATGGCCGATGCCGGCGCGTTGCTGACCTACGCAGCATCGCTATCGGAGCAACTGCGGCGTTCAGCCGACCTGGTCGACAAGGTGCTCAAAGGTGCCAAACCGGCCGACATCCCGGTCGAGCAGCCGACGCTGTTCGAACTGGTGATCAACTTGAAGGCGGCGCAGGCGCTCGGCATCAAGCTGCCGCAAACAGTGCTTTTTCGTGCGGACCGGGTAATCGAATAATCTGGGGAGGTGATCGAATGAAACTGCGCACTCTCGTACTGCTTGCCACGTTGGTGGCCTCATTGTCTTCTGCGGCCCAGGAGCGCATGGCGCGCGTCGGCTACTTGAGCTGTAAGGGGGGCGCAGTTCGGCGGCCTCTTCAGCTACGGCCCGGACTACGGCGACGTATTCCGTCGCGCCGGCAACTACGTCGGGCGCATTCTCAAGGGCGCCAAGCCGGCCGACATGCCGATCGAGCAGCCCTCGCGCTTTATCATGGTCGTCAACAAGAAGACCGCCGCGGCGCTGGGCATCAACTTGCCGATGTCGATCCTGTTGCGCGCCGACGAGGTGATCGAGTAGGGTCGCATTGGGCACTGTCATCCGGGCGCGCCGCGCCTGCGCGCGCGGGTGCCGACTGCGTGTATCCCGGCGGCGGCCGTATATGATTAAGTTGACGCGTCATCAATAATCATGAACAATGCGCGATGGTCGTCAAGAATGCAGGCATAAAGCCGGCGCGTGGTCGCCCCAAAACCAGCGCGCTGCCGCGTGCGGAACAGTTGCGCCACGCCAAGCGGGCCCAGCGCGAGCGCGCGCGTGCCGAGGGTTTGGTCGAGTGCAGGCTCACCTTGTCGGACCAGGACGCCGAAATGCTCAAGTGTCGTGCGCGCCAGCCTGGTTTTACCGAGGAGTTGCACGATTTTCTAGCCACCGGCTTGGTCGATGTAAACGCCTGCGAAAACCTCAAGATGCTGTTGTGGAATCGGCAAGAGCGTTATCTCGACGCCAAGACCGCGTTCCGCCTTTACGAGCGCAACTGGCGGCACATCGACCGGCGCAACATGTCGGTCGCGGAACGCGCCCTGATCGACCGCCTGGCAGACCAATTCGGCAACGGCGTCCTCAATGTCTGAATTCGCCCGCCCGCGCCACCGCCTGGTTGCGCGGGTGCTGGCGCGGCTGGACGCGGGCTTTCTCGCGTCCGCGAAATCGTATTTCGGGGGCGGCACGCGCATCAGCATGGCCTTGGGAGAATTTCGCGATTCCGCCGACATCGACATACTGTGCGCCAGCCGCGACGGCTATCGCGAATTGCGCTCCACCGTGAGGGCGCGATCGTTGGGGCGCATTGCCGGCAGCCCGATCTCACTGGCACGCGAAGTGATCGCCGATCGCTATGGAATTCGCACCTTTCTGGAACTCGATGGCGAAAAGATCAAGTTCGAAATCGTGAGTGAAGGACGGATCGACATCGAAGGCGCGACCGAGCTTAGATTTCCGCTCGCGGTGCTTTCCCGGGCCGATTGCTTCGCCGAGAAGCTGCTTGCCAACGCCGATCGCTGGAACGACGAGTCGGTATGCGGGCGCGACGTCATCGACCTCGCGTTCATGATCATCAAGTGGCCGCGGGAGGATGCCGCCGCCGGCGCCGACCGCGCGCGCGCGGCGTACGGCAAGATTGTCGATGACGCCCTGAAGAAGGCCGTCACGGCCATGCAGGAACGCAAGCCGTGGGCCAAGCGCTGCGTGACCGCTCTGGCTATCGCGGACACCAAGACCCTGGCGCGCGGGCTGCGCGCGCTGGCGGCGCGCGATTGCCCGCTCAATCGGGTTGGGACGCTGCGATGAAGGCGATTGTCGCGCGGCACGGCCGAGTCACGATTCCGAAATCGCTGCGTGAAAGATTGGGCATCCGGCCCGGAACCGTACTTGAATTTTGCGCGCACGGCGGCGCGCTGATCGCGACGAGGGTGCAAACCGATGCCGTGTCGAGAGTTTATGGATGCCTTGGCGCTTCCGGCGACACCGATCGTTTCATTCGGGCACTGCGCGGGAACTCCAAACCTTGACAGTCGCGCCCCGAAATTTGATGGACACGATCGGCTAAGCCGCCGGCAGGGGCCCCGCAGCCACCAGCTTCTTGCGGCGCGAATCGACCGTGAGATTGAGACCTTCGAGACTGCGTGCCCCCAGAAGAAGCGGATCGCCTTTCTCGGCGAAGACCACCTCGTCGATGGTGAACGACTTTTCCACCCGGATGATGGCGAAACCGACGCTGCGGGTGATCCGCCGGCCGATGGCCATGACGAATTCAAGATCCTTTTTCTCGCGCGCGATCCCGATTTTCTCCAGCGTCGCGCCCGGTACCCAGGTGTATTCGCTGCCGGTATCGACCAGGACACGCGGCAGCGTGGCCCGGCGCGTGCGGTCGACGGAATTTTCGATTCGACAAGCCACTGAAAAAGTCCCCATGGTCGATCCTGTGGCTGTGCGGCGACATTGATCGGGGAGAAGTTTACGTCAGCTGCGAGGGGACCCGACATTGCAGCAGTGCGGAAGAAGTCGCCGAGCGATCTTGGCGCCGTAAAAGCATGGGCAGCGGGAAGCCGGGTTTGCGGGCAAAGGCCGCTGTGGACGCTACGTTGTCGAAAAGTCCAGCTCGGTCGGCCGTGCCGCGCTTGTTTCGCAACGCGCGCCGTTCTATCATTGCTCCGGCACGCCAACCACCCAAGGAGGGTTCCCATGAAATTCGAAACCATCGCCGTGCACGGCGGTTACAAGCCCGATCCGACCACCCACGCGGTGGCCGTGCCGATCTACCAGACCGTCGCCTACGCGTTCGACAACACCCAGCACGGCGCCGACCTGTTCGACCTCAAGGTTACGGGCAACATCTACACCCGCATCATGAACCCGACCCAGGACGTGCTCGAGCAGCGCCTGGCGCTGATGGAGGGCGGTGTCGCCGCATTGGCGCTGGCCTCGGGCCAGGCGGCGGTGACCTATTCGATCCAGACCATCGCCGAAGCCGGCGACAACGTCGTCTCGTCTTCCGCGCTGTACGGCGGCACCTACAACCTGTTTGCCCACACCTTGCCGCAGTTCGGCATCGAGGGGCGCTTCGCGGATTACCGTGAGCCCGATTCGTTCGAAAAACTGATCGACGGCAAGACCCGTGCGGTGTTCGTCGAATCCATCGGCAATCCGCTGGGCAACATCACCGACTTCGCGCGCATCGCCGAAATCGCGCACAAGCACGGCGTGCCACTGATCGTCGACAACACCGTGCCCAGCCCCTACCTGTTGCGGCCCTTCGAGCACGGCGCCGACATCGTGGTGCATTCGCTCACCAAGTATCTGGGCGGGCACGGCAACTCGATCGCCGGAGCGATCGTCGACTCCGGCAAATTCCCGTGGGCCGAGCACAAGACCAAGTTCAAGCGCTTGAACGAGCCCGATGTGTCGTACCACGGCGTGGTCTACACGGAGGCGCTGGGGGCGGCGGCCTACATCGGCCGGGCCCGTGTCGTGCCGCTACGCAACATGGGCGCGGCGATCAGCCCGTTCAACGCTTTCCTGATCCTGCAAGGCATGGAAACCCTGCCGCTGCGCATGGAGCGGATTTGCGACAACGCCCTGGCGGTCGCCAAGTACCTCAAGGGCCACGCCAAGGTGAAATGGGTCAACTATGCCGGCCTGCCCGAGCATGAAAGCCATGCGCTGGCGCAAAAATACATGGGCGGGCGGGCCTCGGGCCTCTTCACCTTCGGGGTCTCGGGCGGGTGGGGCGCGCTTCCAGGACGCGTTGAAACTCATCACGCGCCTGGTCAACATCGGCGATGCCAAGTCGCTTGCCTGCCATCCGGCTTCCACCACCCGTCGCCAGTTGTCCAACGAAGAACTGGCCAAGGCCGGGGTCGCCGAGGACACGGTGCGCCTGTCGATCGGCATCGAGCACATCGACGACTTGCGCGAAGACCTGGAGCAGGCGCTGGCGGCGGTGTAGCGGGGCGATGGGGCGCAGCCCGCGGTAAAGGGGAGGTCTTGTGACATCCCGCAGAAAACTTCTGTTGGCCGGGGCGGCCGTGGCGGCCGCTTCGGGCCGCGGCGGCGCGCAGCAGCCCGGGCGCACCTATCGCCTCGGCTGGCTTTCCTCCGGCGCGTTGCTCGTCGATGAGTACAACAACGCATTCGTCGAGCGCTTGCGCGAATTGGGGTTCGTGGTGGGCCGCAATCTCGTCATCGAGGTTCGTAGCGCACAAGGTGTGGCTGAGCGCCTGCCGGCGATCGCAGCCGAACTGATGAAGCTTAATTGCGATGTCCTGTTCGTCCCGGGACCGGAGGCCGCCCTCATTGCGGCGAAGCAGGCGAGCCGTGACACCCCCATCGTTTTCGCGGCCAACGAATATGACCCGTTGACCGGCGGCCACGTGGCAAGCCTGGCCAAACCGGGTGGACGGATCACCGGCGTGACACAACTGCAAATCCAGTTGGCCGCCAAGCGTCTCGAAGTGCTCTGCGAATTGCTGCCGAAGGCCAAACGTATCGCAGTGTTTGCCAATAGTTCAACGGTTGAACAACTTGCGGTCGTCAAGACTGCCGCGCCAACGCTGGCGGTTGCGCTGGATGTCGTCGATTTCAAGCAGGGGCCGTACGACTACGAGGCGGCGTTCGCAGCGATAGTGCGCCGCAAGGCGGAGGCCCTCTTGATGCTGGGGTCGGCTTTTTTCGCGCGGGCGCGGGTGCGGATTTGCGATCTCGCGCTCACGCATCGCCTGCCCGGGGTGTACAACAACTCCCTGTGGGTCGAGGCCGGCGGTCTGATTTCCTACGGCGCCAACTTCTCGGATAGCTACCGGCGCGCGGCCGACAAGGTGGCGCAGGTATTGAAGGGCGTCAAGCCAGCCGACATTCCGGTGGAGCAGCCGACCACGGTCGAAATGGTCGTCAACCTTGCGACCGCGCGCGCACTCGGGGTCGCGATCCCGGCGTCGATCGCGGCGCGTGCCGACCGGGCGATACAGTGAAGGCTACGCGCGCCGTCGGTAGCTTGGCCGGTCGGTCGAACCGACGGTGTGCCTGAGTCACGATTCCGGGTGCGGCCGGCGATTGGTTTGCCAGGCAGTTCCCGGGCCCTTGGTCCGTTACACTGCGGCAGCAAATTTGCGTAGCGGGCGCGCTTGACCACCTCCGTCACACCGTCGATGTCGTCCCAACCTCTCGCCGGCAGCCGTCGCGGACGCCTGTTCCGGCGCTATTTCCTGTTCATCATGGCGCTGGTGTGCGGAGCGCTGCTCGCCAGCGGCGCGATCAGCCTGTACGCTTCCTACCAGGAAAACAAGGCGGGACTGGCGCGCCTTCAAAAGGAGAAGGCGGTCGCGGCGGCGGCCCGCATCGAGCAGTTCGTCAAAGGCATAGAGCAGCAGCTCACCTTCGCGGCGCTGCCGCAACTGGGCAGCGAAGGCGCCGAGCAGCGCCGCATCGAGTTTCTAAAGCTTCTGCGCCAGGCGCCCGCGGTGACCGACATCGTCCAGCTCGATGCGCGCGGCCAGGAGGTGCTCGCGGTATCGCGCCTGTCGATGGATACTGCCGGCGCGAGCAAGGACCGCGCGGCCGACCCCGCGTTTCTCAACGCCAAGCCGGGCAAGCCGTGGATCGGGCCGGTGTATTTTCGCAAGGAGACCGAACCCTACTTTTCGGTGGGCCTGCGCTCCGGCGGCGCGGCCGGCGGGGTCACGGTCGCCGAGGTCAACCTCAAGTTTGTCTGGGATGTGGTCTCGCGCATCCGCGTCGGCGACAAGGGCAAGGCCTACGTGGTCGACGCCCGTGGCCAACTGGTGGCCGACCCCGACATCGGCCTGGTGCTGCGTAAAACCGATCTGTCGTCCCTCACGCACGTCAAGGCCGCGCTCGGTGGCAAGGAAGAGAACGAGACGGCGCTCCTGGCACGCACGCTTTCCGGCGCCGAGGTGCTCACCGCCTGGTCGGCGATCGAGACCCTGGGCTGGGAGGTGTTCGTCGAACAGCCGGTCGCCGAGGTGTATGCGACCCTCAATGCCTCGATCGTTCGCACCATCCTGTTGCTCCTGATCGGCCTTGTGGTGTCGGCGGTGGTCTCGACCTTTCTCGCGCGCAGCATGGTGCGCCCGATCCGCGTGCTGCAGGATGGCGCGCAGCGCATCGGCGAAGGCGAACTCGATCAGCGCATCGAGATCAAGACCAACGACGAGCTGGAGTCCCTGGCCGAGCAGTTCAACCAGATGACCGCGCAACTGCGCGAATCGTATGCGGGACTGGAGCGCAAGGTCGACGAGCGGACCAGCGAACTGCGCGAAAGCCTGGAGCAGCAGACGGCTACCAGCGAGATCCTGCGGGTCATCAGCTCATCGCCGACCAGCGAACAGCCGGTGTTCGACGCCATCGTTGCCAGTGCCCAGCGGCTTTTCCCCGACAAGGGTTTCGGGCTCGAGATCGTCGTTGACGGGCAACTGCACATCAAGGCCGTGGCGCTTGCGCCGGATGGCGTCGTCGATGAAGCAGCCGTGCGCCGCTTGTATCCGATTCCGGTCGACGCCAGCAGCACGACCGGGCAGGCGATTCTAGAAAGTCGGGTTGTGCGCGTTTTCGACACGGAGGCGGAAGGAGCGCCTGCCGGAAGCAGGATGGCAGGCCGGGCGTTCGGGTACCGCGAGATCACCGCGGTGCCGTTGCTGCGCGAAGGGCGCGCCATCGGCGCCATCGGGATGGCCAGCCGCAAGACCGGTGGCAGCCTCTCACCGAAGCAGGAGGCGCTGATCCAGACATTCGCCGACCAGGCCGTGATCGCGATCGAAAACGCGCGCCTGTTCGACGAGGTGCAGGCGCGTACGCGCGAGGTCGAGGAATCGCTCGAATACCAGACTGCGATCAGCGAAGTGCTGCGCGTGATCAGCGAGTCGCCGACCGACGTCACGCCGGTGTTCCGGACGATCCTGGAATCCGCGCAACGACTGTTCGACCAACCGATGACCGCGGTATTTTTGTACGATGGGACCAACGTGGATATGGTCGCGACCATCAACTGGCCGGAAAAGGCGCTCGAAGACGCGAAGCGCCACTATCCGGCGCCGCCGCACCCGCAGATGATCAGCGGACGCGTCATTCTCGGCGGCACCGTGCTTTCCATAGAGGACACGCTGGCCGATCCCGAGTATGAGAAGGTCACGGCGTCGGCCGGGCACTGGCGCCGCATGCTCGGTGCGCCGATGATCCGCGACGGCGCGACGGTGGGGGCCATCGTCGTGTGCTGGCGCAAGCCGGGCAAGACCCCGCAGCGCCAGGCGGACCTCTTAAAGACCTTCGCCGACCAGGCCGTGATTGCGATCGAGAACGTGCGCCTGCTGACCGAAACCCGGGAGGCGCTTGATCGCCAGACCGCGATCGCCGACATCCTGCGCGCGATCAGCGATTCGGTCACCGATTTCAAGCCGATTCTCGACGTCGTGGTGACTCGCGCGGCGCAGATTTGCGGCGCGCGCGACGCCCATATCTTCCTGGTCGAAGGCGAGCGACTCGTACAGGCGGCGGTCTACGGGGACTTGACGCGCGTCGAGGTTCCCGAAACCCTGCCCCTGGTGCGCGGCACCGCGCCCGGGCGCGCGGTGCTCGACCTTCAGGTCATACATATTCCCGACCTCGCCTTGGTGTCAGACGACGAATACCCGATCTCGCGCGAGCTGCACCAGAAATTCGGGCATCGCTCGATGCTCTGCGTGCCGCTCCTGCGCGAAGGCGCGGCGCTAGGGGTCATCGCGATGCGCCGCACCGAAGCCGGGGGCTTTACCGACAACCAGGTCGCGTTGATGCGCGCCTTCGCCGACCAGGCCGCAATCGCCATCGCCAACACCCGCCTGTTCGAGGAAATCCAGGAAAAGGGCCGCCAGCTGCAGCTGGCCAATCAGCACAAGTCGGACTTCCTGGCCAACATGAGCCACGAGCTGCGCACCCCGCTCAATGCCGTGATCGGCTTCTCCGAGGTGCTCATCGAAGGCATGTTCGGCGACCTCAACGAGAAGCAGCTCGACTACACCCAGGACATCCATTCCTCCGGCAAGCACCTGTTGTCCCTCATCAACGACATCCTGGATCTGTCCAAGATCGAGGCCGGGCGCATGGAGCTGGAGGTCACCACCTTCGACCTGCCCTCCGCGCTCGGCAACGCGGTCACGCTGGTGCGCGAGCGCGCCCTGCGCCACGGCATCGACCTCAAGATGGCGGTCGACGAAACCCTCGGCGAGTACGTCGGCGACGAGCGCAAATTCAAGCAGATCATGCTCAACCTCCTGTCGAACGCGGTCAAGTTCACCGGCGACGGCGGGCGGGTGACGGTGGCGGCGCATCGCGCGGGCGAGGACATCGAGGTGTCGGTGTCCGACAGCGGCATCGGCATCACGCCGGAAGACCAGCCGCGCGTGTTCGAAGAATTCGTCCAGGTCGGCAGCAACTACGCGACCAAGCGTGAAGGCACCGGCCTGGGCCTGCCGCTGGCGCGCCGCTTCGTCGAATTGCACGGCGGGCGCATGTGGCTGGAGAGCGTGCCCGGCGAAGGCTCGACCTTTTTCTTCAACCTGCCAGTCAAATCGGGAGAGACGGCATGAGCACCATCCTGATCGTCGAGGACAACGAAAAGAACATGAAGCTGTTGCGCGACGTGCTGACCTTCAAGGGCCACACGGTGCTGGAGGCGGTCGACGGCGAAACCGGGGTCGCGCTCGGGCTAAGCGCGCTGCCGGACCTGGTGCTGATGGACATCCAGTTGCCCGGCATCAACGGCGTCGAGGCCTTGAAGCAACTGCGGGCGGACGCGCGCACTGCGCACATTCCGATCATCGCCGTGACCGCCTCGGTGATGGACCAGGACCGGCGCGTGATCATCGACGCCGGTTTCAACGGATTCGTCAGCAAGCCGGTCAACCTCAAGGAATTCATGGCGGCGGTCGACAAGTCGCTCGAAGGGGGCGCCTAAGTGAACGCGTCGCTCGAAGAGGGCGACCAATGAACACCCCGCCGCTGGTCCTGGTGGTCGACGACACCCCGGCCAATGTCAAGCTCTTGGCGGGCATTCTCGAGGTCAAGGGGTTTCAGGTCGAGACCGCCGCTTCCGGAAAAGAGGCGCTGGAAAAGCTCGCCGCGCGCCTGCCCGACATTGTGCTGCTCGACATCATGATGCCGGGCATGAGCGGCTATGACGTCTGCCGCGAAATCCGCGCCAACCCGCAGGCGGCCCTTTTGCCGGTGGTGCTGGTGACCTCGCTTGATCCCCAGGGCGAGCGCATCAAGGGCATCGAGGCCGGTGCCGACGATTTCCTGACCAAGCCGATCAACCAGCCGGAATTGATGGCGCGGGTGCGCTCGCTATTGCGCATCAAGGAGTTGACCGACCGCTCGGAAGCGCTGGCGCTGGAGCTGGCGCAATTGAACGCCACGCTGGAGACGCGCGTCGCCGAACAGGTGCAGCAACTCGAGCGCCTCGGGCGCCTGAAGAATTTCTTCGCCGCGCCGATCGCCGAATCGATCCTCGCGGCCGGCGGCGATAGTCTCCTCAAGACCCACAGGCGGATGGTGACCGTGGTGTTCCTCGACCTGCGCGGCTTCACCGCTTTCACCGACACCCAGGAGCCCGAAGAGGTCATGGAGGTGCTCGGCGCCTATCATCGGGCGATGGGCGAGGCAATCACCCGCTGGGGCGGAACGCTGGAGCGCTTCGCCGGCGACGGCATCATGATTTTTTTCAACGACCCGGTGCCGGTGGACAATCCGACCGAGCGTGCCCTGGCGATGGCGCTGGAGATGCAGCGCGACTTCACTCCCTTAAGCGCCGGCTGGACCAAGCGCGGCATCGAGCTGGGCCTGGGCATTGGCATCGCCGAAGGCTATGCGACCTTGGGCGCGATCGGCTTCGAGGGCCGCTGGGACTACGCGGCCATCGGCAGCGTCACCAACCTGGCCGCGCGCCTGTGCGGCGAGGCCAAGGGCGGCGAGATCTTAGTCGAGCGCCGCACCCGGGCGCGCGCGGAGGAGCTGTTCGAGTTCGCCGATGCGGGGGAATTCACGCTCAAGGGTTTGTCGCGGCCGGTGCCGGGGTTTTTCCTGACTGCCCGCAAGGCGGCGCGCGCGTAGCGCCCTACCTGCGGGCAGGTCAGGTCGGTGTAAGCCTGGCCACCTATGCTCGCATGGATATTAGAGTCGTCCATGGCTACCCCTACCACCCCAGCAAAACCCACTGCCTCACATTCAAAACCCGCGGCCGAGCCGAGCATGCCCGCCACCGACGACGTGCCGCGCATACTCATCGTCGATGATTCGCGCATGGTGCGTGCCACCATTGCCCGGCACCTGAAGGGCAAGTTCACCCATGTGGAGGCGGTCGACGGCGAGGACGGCTGGCCCAAGCTGTCGGCCGACCCGTCGATCCGTGCGGTGATCTCCGACCTTGGCATGCCCAAGCTCGACGGCTTCGGCCTCATATCGCGCATACGCAAATCCGACGACTCGCGCATCCGCGCCGAAGGACAGGAATTTCAACGCCATTGTTGGAGTAATCCGGCCATATCCGTCAGCGTCAATCGTTGATACGGCGCCGAAGACGCCGGACAAGCCGCTGAAACCCCGCCCCGGCATGCCCGTTGTGTGTGCCTGTGGCCACCTGGGCGGCGGAAGTTTGCCGCTCGGGTGGCCACA
>CAYYFR010000091.1:0-21123 GCA_964470865.1 uncultured Burkholderiales bacterium
TCTTCCGGATGCAGGAGCAGCAGTCCCAGGACGCGGCGACGGTAAGTGCCAAATAGTAGCGAGGCAAGCATAATGTAGCAATTATAGCGACGTTTGTAGTTAATAAGGCTACATTATGCCACTTATAGCTCCACTACGAAACGCAATTTGTTCAGGAGGCCTTAGCGCACCCCCCCTGCGTGCCTGTGGCCACCGGCGCGGCCAACGTCCGCCGCCCAAGTGGCCAAAGGCACAGACAACCGGCATGCCGGGGCGGGGTTTTTAGGGGCGGGTCAGGCGCCTTCGGCGCCAAAGCAACGATTGACGCAGACCGATATCGCCGGATCACTCAAAAAATGGCATTGAAATTCCTACCCTTCAAGCCGATGGACGCACCGCCTACCAACTGCGCCGGAAACCACACACGCCAGTAGTCCGGCCGCGGCCCTGCCTGCCACCACAGCCATGGCTGCGCGGCAGCGTACAGACGACCGCCGGTGACCAGAATGGCCCGGTGCCTGTAGCGGGCCGCCGAGCAGCCCGATGCAATGGCGACCAAACGTAAAACTACCCAGGGCGAAACTTGGGCTTGGGCTTGGGGTTGGGCTTGGGGTCATGGCTCGAATGTTGCCATCCCCGAGCCTCTGTCTGGTCTGCGACTGGGAAATATTCCCCTAAATCTGGCTGGAGTGTTTTGGCACGGTGTTTGCTCTAACTAGCTTCGAGACAGGGTGCATCTGGAAGGGATCGCGATCAAATCTGCGCCAATATTAACCAGCCATTTTGGAAGGATTTTTATGAAAGCCTCTACTTCGCGCCCCATTTTGGGTCGCCGCCAGTTGCTCAAGGCCTCAGTCGCGGGCGCAGCCGCCTTGTCGGCGCCTTATGTTTTCGCCCAAACCATGACGGACGTGAAGTTTTCGCTGGATTGGCAGATCCAGGGCGTTCACGCCTGGTTTTTGCTCGCAGCTGAAAAGGGCTATTTCCGCCAGGAAGGCATCAACATCCAGATCGACGTGGGTGACGGCTCCTCCGGTGTGGTGCAGCGCATATTGACTGGCGCCTATGACGCGGGCATTGGCGACACCAGCACCGTCAAGCAAGTGGCTACCACCAACGCCGCGACCTCACCTATGGTCGCCTACATGGTGTTCAACCGTGTTGCCTTTGTGATCATGTCCAAGAAAAGCGCCAACATCACCAAGCCTTCCGATCTGGCTGGTAAAACCATCCTCAGCACCGCCAACAGCTCGGCCTTTCGCATGTTCCCGATCCTGGCTCGAACTGGCGGCCTGGATATGGCCACTGTCAAGTTCAACAACGTCGCCCCGCCTTTGCTGGACCAATTGCTGGTGCGCAACGAAGCCGACGCCTTGGCCGGGTTCATCACCACCACCTGGGTGAACCTGAAGGCCCTGGGCCAGAACATGAACGACTACAACACCATGTTCTTTGCCGACCATGGCGTCGAGGCCTACGGCAACTCGGTGCTGATCTCGCGCAAGATGGCCACGGAGCAGCCGCGTGTGGCGGCCGGCCTGGTGCGCGCCATCAACCGGGCGTTTAACGACGTGCAAGCCAACCCGGCCGAAGGTATCGACGCTGTGATGCGCCGCAACCCGCTCCTCAACCGCGAGGCTGAAACCGAGCGCCTGTCGATCGGCATGCGCCAGCTCATCAACACGCCCGAGTCGCGCAGCGTCGGCATAGGCGATGTCGAGACGCCGCGCTTTGAGCGCTCGACCCGCCAGGTTTCCGACGTCTTCAGCCTGACGCGTCAGCCCGGCATGTCGGAAGTCATCACCCGCGCCTTCTTGCCCCCCCGCGCTGAGCGCAACATCCGCACCGCTTAAGGAAAGCCTTAACGACAAGTGATGTCGCGCCATGACACGACACGCTGACATCGCCATCCCCGCGCGCGGCTCCTACGTGCTGCGCCGCGCGCGGGTGCCGGGCTGCTTCTTGCGCCGGCCGCTGGTTGGCCAGCAGGTCGACCCCGAAGGTTCGGTTCTGCTCGACATCGAGGTCGAAGGCGAGAAGATCGCAGGCATCTGGCCGGCTGGCACACAGCCGGGAGATGGCGTGCGGCCGGAGATCGACCTGCAGGGCCGTCAGGTCTGGGCGACGCTAATCGACATGCACGCCCACCTCGACAAGGGTCAGGTTGTGCCACGGGTCGCGCCCGACGGCAGCCTCGCCGGCGGCATAACCCTGACGGCGGCCGACCAAAGCCGCTGGACTCCGCAGGACATCCGCCAGCGCATGGAGTTCGGCATCCGCTGCGCCTACGTGCATGGGGTATCGGCGATTCGCACACACATAGATTCGGTCGAGCCGCGCACCACGCCGATGAGCTGGGAGGTCTTCTCCGACCTGCGCGCCGCCTGGACAGGCAAGGTGGCGCTGCAGGCGGTGGGCATCACGCCGCTGACGGCGTTTCTCGATCGTGCCGGCGTCGAGCTGGCCGACAGGGTGGCCGCAGCCGAGGGCATCCTGGGTGGGTGGACCGACGGCATTGCGCAGCATGGCCCGGAGCGGGCCGACCTGGACGGCCTGCTGGACAGCTTTTTCAGCGTGGCCGGCGAACGCGGCCTCGACGTGGACCTGCATGTCGACCAGTCCGACGACGTCGACGCCTTCACCCTACCCGATGTCGCACGGGCGGTGCTGCGCACCGGGTTTGGCGGACGGGTCGTCGTCGATCACTGCGTCAACCTGGCGCTGCAACCCGTGCCGGTGATCGAGCGCACGATCGACCTGTGCCGGCAGGCCGGATTGGCGATCGTGACCCTGCCCACGCCGATGATGTATTTGCAGGACCGCCACGTCGGCCGCACCCCGCGCTGGCGTGGTGTGACAGTGGCACACGAACTGATGGCCGCGGGCATTCCGGTGGCGATCGGCGGCGACAACTGCCGCGACGCGTGGTTCCCGTTCGGCGACCACGACATGGTCGATACCGTGAAGCAATCGGTGCGCGTCTTCCAGATCGATAACCCGATCGCGCAGGCGGTGGCGATGGCCGGGCCGATCCCGTCGGCCATCGTCGAGCGGCCCGATATCGGCTGGATCGACGAAGGCGTGCTGGCGCGCTTCATCCTGTTCGGCGCCCGCACGCTTAACGAGCTGATGTGCCGGCCGCAGGCCGACCGTATCGTCATCGACCGCGGCCGGCGCGTCACCCAGACCCTGCCGGATTACGAAGAATTGACGCCCACCGCCGAATTGTTCTCCGCGCTGACCACACATGAGATTCCCGGATGACCAATCCGATTGGCTGGTCCCGCCGCTTCGTGCTTGCAAGTACCCTCGGCGCCTTCCTTGCCCGCACCTGAACGACGCAGTACGTCAACAAGGGCGCCGGCCTGTAGCTGCGCAAGCAGGTCGTCACGTAATCCGGCGTCGGCGCCGGGATCAGCGATGTCCTTGCCTGGCTGGCGCGCGGCAAGACCGGCGGCGATATCGGCCTCATACTCGACATCAGCGCGCGCACGGTGCAAAAGCACATCGAACATGTGTACGTCAAGCTCGGCGTCGAAACGCGCACCGCAGCCGTGATGCGTGCTGGTGTTGCGCCGGTCGCTGCGCCGGATCATCCATGTCGTGAACTCGCGAGCGATTGCCTCGGCGCCTCTTTCCGGTAAAGCGAAGAAGGCGCAACCACTGCCGTGCCATGCAATCGACGGATAACCATCGAATCCGACGCCAACAGCTTTACCCCCGAGAACGTTGATGGCGGAAAGTGGATCCGCGTTGTGCCTGCGCCTGTCGATTCCAATCTCGCAGCCAGCCGTCGCGCCACCGGCCGACGTGACCGACGAGCCGCCGCATCGCCACGCAGTCCGCTACGTCTGGGCGCTTATGCTGGCGCGCATCTACGAGGTGCTGCTCCTGCCGTGTCCGAAGTGCGGTGGCGCGATGCGGATCGTCGCCTTCATCACTGAGGGGCCGGTGATCCGGGCAATTCCCGGTCACCTGGGCGAGCCTAAGTCACCGCCGCGTCTACGGCTGGCGCCGGGGCCGCCGCTTTCGGAGATGCCGGACCGTGGATCCGACACAATCAATCCGCAGGTGCAACTCATGCCGGAACATGCGTTCAGTAAGCGCATCGCGTGGTAGGGCACAAGACGACAAGGCTCGCTCGCCGGGGGCAACGCGTGCCTGCGGCCACCTGCACGGCAATCTTCTCCAGCCCAGGTGGCCGCAGGCACAGACAACCGGCATGCCGGGAAGGGGTTTCAGGCGCGATCAGGCGTCTTCGGCGCCAAATCAACGATTTACGCAGACGGATATGACCTGCAGCGGCTACGAGGCTATTTGGCTTCCAGGTGCCGCCGGCAGCGGGCGGCGCCGGCGCCTCTTTTGCAGTCAAGGCGCGCATCGCGGAGATCCTGGCCGGCGCTGCCTTCTTGCGCGCCGCTGAACATCAACATCAGGGTGCCAAAGCAACGATTGACGCTGACGGATATCGCCGGGTTACTCCAAAAACGGGATTGAAATTCCTATCCTTGACCTGCGGACTACAGCGGGCTGTATGCAATGCGATATCGACGGACGGAGAAGTCACGAAGCGGCTTCACTTTCAATTGTCTGCGCGATGGAATTTATCGCCGATCGGGCTGGCGATACGGAAGTTTTTCGCCGGCTGCCGCCGCGCACAGCCGTCGGGCACCCGGCCTGATGCACAATGGCCGGTGCGCAAGGAATCGAACGGGAGGCTGCGTTGAGGATGCATATTCGCGGCCGTCGACAAAAGCCGGCTTGTGGCGCCGAAAATGCCTGGCCGGAGCTTGTTTTCGTACGCCCTTTTCCGCGCGCGCATGGCGGGCACCAGACATGGCCACGGCTGATACGACTGATCGTTGCCGCGACCTGCATCGCGCCGCCATTCGGCCCCGCTGCCTTCGCCGACCCGGCACCGCGCGGCGAGACGGAAATCGGCCGGCACGACGCCTGGGCCTTCAAGCTCACCCCTTCGTACTACGTCACCGAACGTCAGAAGGACGCGACGGACCTCAACCTGCGTGCCAACCTCGGCGCCCATGCGCTCTGACTGGCGCACTTTCGGCGCGGGAGCGAATTCGAACAAAGCCGCACCGGCTACGAGTACACCGCGCAATTTCCTTTCGGCCAGATCGTCCCCTCGCTGCAACTGGCTTCGCACGGCTTCGCCGGTGGTTCGCTCAACGCGCAGGTCGGCGACACGGTCTACGGCCTGATCGGTTTCGGACGCACCAACCTGCGCGACTACTACAACCTCAACTTCGACCCCAATGATTCCCTGGTCGCAGGGTTCGGCACAAGGCTCCTGCCCAGGTCCAACCTGACATTGTTCAGAGTGCAGGACAACCGCCTGCACACCGGGCAGAAAGTGACGCACCTGGTCTGGCGCTACGCCGTGGCCGAGCGGCGGCGATGGACAGTCGATTTGTCGCGCAAGCAAGGGCGCGCAAGCGCGGATGCGGATCCGGTTTCCGGTACCGCCTTGTCAATCACTTTCGACTACGACGACATTTTCTTCCGCCTGGCGCGTGACCGCAAGGTCAACTTCAGCGACGACGATCAGACGCGGATATCGCTCGGTCTGCGCTTCTGAGCATGTTTCAGGCTGCGCGCCTTCGTGATGCGGCAACAGGAGCTTTCATGCGGGCGCCAATCCTTGACACGGCCCCGGCTGCGGCCAAGCCCTCACTCCGGCTGCAGGCCGATGTCCTTGATCAGCTTGCTCCAGCGACCGCGTTCAGCGGCGCGGAACTCGTTGAGCGCCTGCGGCGGCCCCGGTTCGAGCAGCAGTCCGAGGTCGCGCAGGCGCTTGGGCACCGAGAGCACCCACTGGCGCAGCGGCAGGCGCGCAATGACATGGTCGGCCAGATGCGCGGCGGTCTCCACCATGCGGCGGGTGGTGCAGGATGGGCATACGCCGGGACATTTGAAGGAAAGCATGGGCGCGATCCAGGACCGCCCCAAAGAGAATCTGGTCTCCACCGACCATGGCATCATCATGACGCGCCCGGCTTTGTTAAAAGCCGCGAAAGCGAATCGCGAAGGCAAGCCGCTGCCGGGTTTGGCGCAGGCCGAACAGCGGGTGCGTTCCTGCTCCATCGAGTTGCCGTTTGAGCAAAAGTACAAGGACGGCGCCAAACACGGCCTCTCCTTGGATCTGGCCACCGACCCGGTCAGCGTATGACAAGCGGCGCATACGCCGTTCATTCCGCACCCAACGCCGTTGCCGTAAAATGCCGATACTGATTTTCAGGAGTTCACCATGAGCCTGACCATCCGCCGCCAAGCCCGCGTCGACACCCAACACCGCATTTCACTTCGCCATGTTGGCTTCCAGCCCGGCACGCTCGTCAGCGTGGTGGCCACGGCACAGCAGGCATCTGGGCGCAGCAAGCGATCCGCCGCTTACAGTCTGTTCGATCAATTGCAGACACTGGCCAGCAAGCTGGATCGCCAGTTGTCGCGCAATTCCGCGCAGTACGCCGCGGCGAGTCTTCCCGCCGACTACTCGCTCAACTTCGAGCAGTCCCTTTATCCGCAGCGCGGCTGAGTCTGACATAGTCTTCGATGACTGGCGCGGTCAAGCCTGGCGCGCGGCTGTTTGTCGATACAGGTTACTTTCTCGCACTCGCTTTGCCGCGCGACACCTGGAACGGCATTGCACGCAAATGGGCCAAACGCAGCAAACAGCATCGTTACCGCCTCGTCACAACCCAAGCGGTCTTGATGGAAGTGGGCGCGGCGCTCGCACGCACACCCATGCGCCAGCTTGCCCAATCGATTCTTGTGAGCGCCCGGGACGACCCGGCGCTTGAAGTGCTGCCCTGTGACGGCATGCTCTACGACCGTGCCCTGCGTTGTTCCTGGCGCATCCGGACAAAAACTGGAGCATGACGGACTGCGCTTCTTTCGTCGTGATGTCAGACCAGGGACTGATGCACGCACTGAGCGCCGATCACCATTTCGAACAAGCCGGATTCGTAGCGCTGCTCAAGCAATGAGTCTCAGGACATAACGTGACGCATGGACCATCGTTCCCAACCGCGGCGCGTTCGTCGCCAGCCCGAGCCTGGCGCAGGCGCGCGAAATCTACGAGGCACGGCGCATCGTCGAAGGCGGCATCGTCGGACGCCTGGCCGGGCGCCCGAGCGCGGCGATCGCGCGCTTTCCATCCGGCTATCGGGCGAATTTCACGTACTGCTGGCCGAATGCACCGGCAGCCCGTTGGTGGTGCGCGAACTGCAGGAACTGCTGAGCCGCACCTCGATGCTGGTGGCGTTTTTCGAAGCCGCTGCGGCATCCGAATGCGCCTGCGAGGAACATGAAGAAATCCTGGTGGCGCTCGCCGAAGGCGATGCAGCACGCGCGCTGAAGGCCATGCATACGCATTTGTCGCTGATCGAAACACGCCTGACGCCGCGCGCAGCCCTGCCCGCTGTGAGCGACGTCGAGCAGGAACTGCGGCATGCCTGGGGCGCTGCACGCAAAGCGGCCGTGAAACGGCTGGGAAAATCAACACGCACTCGAATCCCGGAGTGTGGATTCAGGACACGCTTGACCGCGGCCTGGCCTGGCGGTGCGCAAGGGCACCCATCAGGCCCAATCCGGCGATCAACATGGCCCAGGTTTCCGGCTCGGGTACCGGCAGCGGCAGCCCGGGCTGAATCACCCGCAGTTCGACCAGGTCGGCCGCATAGTCGTAGCGCAACGAGTAGTCAAAGCCGCTGCCGAAACCGGTGGCGGTGACGCTGCCGAATGTCCCGCTCAAGTCGCCGCTTGCATTGAGGATCACAAAAGTGTCGTTGGCGTTGAGCGCACAACTGCCGATGCAGCCGAGCGCCAAGGTGCCGCCGAGCGTGGCCGTGCCGTTGACCACGAGCCTGTCGAACAGGACACTGCAGGCCAGCTCGATATCGAGCACACCGGCTGCGGTCTGCTCGAAGTTGCCGGCCAGGGTCAGTGTGCCCGGGGAATTGCCGGGGGCAATGTGACCGGAATTGGTGTGTTTGGCGGTCTGTATCGTCGCGCCGCCCGTGATCTTGCCGGGGTTGACAAAGGTCATGCCCGAAAAATTCTTGTCGCTGCCCGCTTTCGCATTGAGCGTGTAGCCGGCAACCGCGGTCCAGCCGCCGCTCAGATTGCCACCGGGCCAGTCGACCACGTCAGATTCACATCGGCCTGGATGTCGTTGCAATAGCCTGTGCAGGCCATCGGCACGGCGGTTTCATGCTGATGGCATCGGTTCGACATATAAGGCGTGAATCACCGCCAGGAATAGCCGCAATGCAATGCGGGTTGGTTATGATGCGGACATCGACTCGCCACCTCGCCGCACCCACTCTTCCTGCCCGCGTCCGGACCAGTCCATGAACCATGAAAACGAGTTGCTAGCCCGCGTCCAACGATTCGTACAAGACGATGTTGCACCGCGATACAAAGACGGCAAACCGCTAGTCGTGGACAGCCGCCTGACCGCGGCTGCGGCGGCTACGGGGCTATTTGGCTTCCAGGTGCCGCCGGCAGCGGGCGGCGCCGGCGCCTCTTTTGCAGTCAAGGCGCGCATCGCGGAGATCCTGGCCGGCGCCGATTTCGGGCTGGCGATGTCCTTGATCAACACCCAGAACGTTGCCAATCATCTGGCGCGCAGCGCCGCGGCCGCGGTGGCGCAACGCCATCTGCCCGACCTGATGGCGGGCCGGAAATCCGCCTGCACCGCACTGACCGAACCCGGCGCCGGCTCTGACTTTGCCGCCATCAAAACCACCGCCACGCAAATCGACGGCAACTGGCGCCTGGATGGCGCCAAGGCATGGATCATCAATGCAGTGCACGCCGAAGTGCTCTTGGTGTATGCGCAAACCCGGCCCGGCAGCGGCGCCGCCGGCATCGCTGCCTTTGTGGTTGACGCCAACCGCGCCGGCTTCGTGCGTGGCGCCGCGATGACCGGTGCCATGCCGGCGATGGGCACGGGCAGCTTCGGCCTTGAAGCCTATGTCGCCAATACTGACGAGATGTTGTTCGCACCCGGCCAGGCCTTCAAGCGCGCCATGACCTCGATCAACGGCGCACGCATCTACGTGGCAGCCATGTGCTGCGGCATGGTCGCGGCCGCCTTGACCATCGCCGCCAACTACGGCCGCCAGCGCAGTACCTTCGGCCAGACGCTGTTCGATCATCAGGGCTGGCGCTGGCACCTTGCCGACGCCGCGGTCGATCTGGAGGCGGCGCGCCTGATGGTGGCCGCCGCGGCAAATGCGCTCGATGCCGGCGCCGACGTGCAGGGCGCGGCGGCGCGCGCCAAGGTGTTTGCCACCCGCATGGCCCACCGCCATCTCGGGGCCCTGCTGCATGCCATGGGCGCGGAAGGATTGAGCGACCACCACCCGCTGTTGCGCCATCTTGAAGGCGCGCAGGCCGCCGCCTTCACCGACGGCGCAACCGGGATGCTGCTGGAACGTATCGCGCGCGAATTGCGAGGCAAGTGATGACCGACGATACTCGTTTTGCCGCACCGGCGTTATTGATCGTCGACATGCAAAACGACTTCGTGCGTGCCGGCGCACCGCTTGAAGTGCCCGATGCGCGCGCCACCTTCGACGTCCATCGGCGCCTGATCAGGTTGTTTCGCGACATCGGCGCGCCAGTGGTCTACACCAGGTTTCTGGCGACGCCGGAACCCAGCCTCTTGTGGCGCTGGTCGCCACAATTCGCGCCGCCGACGCTGTGCTGCCGCAAGCCCAACGCTACCAGGGTCGGACTTCATCATGCCGGTACATGATTACCACTCGGGCCCGCAGTTCAACCCGGTAGATGGTTGCAGCATCGCCTCGAACGCAGCGCCGCCAATCAGGCAGGTGTTGAACATGTTTGCGCCCAAGGTCGATGCCGACGGCAACGAACCGGGTGGTGTGCCTGTGGTATTGCCAGACGCCGCCGCCCTGGTCGGTGCCACGCAAAAAAGCGCGGTCCTGCGCTGACAAAACGACAAGGAGAGAGATATGAATCCGCTGCAAGTACTGGTAGGTGCAAGCTTGCCCCTAATGCTGGCGCTGCTGTCGTTCGCCACATCGGCCCAGAACGCGCCACCGCCCAGGGAAGGTACCTGGATCGCCAGGGACTTCGGCTTTCACACGGGCGAAGTGATGCCGGAACTGCGCATCCACTACACCACTGTGGGCGCTCCGTCCGGCGAACCGGTGCTGATACTGCACGGCACCACCGGCTCCGGCGCCGGCATGCTCGGCCCCACCTTCGGCGGCGAACTGTTCGGGCCCGGGCAGGCACTGGATGCAAACAAGTATTTCATCATCCTGCCCGACGCCATCGGCACCGGCAAGACCAGCAAACCCTCCGACGGCATGCGCGCGAAGTTTCCGAAATACAACTACGACGACATGGTGCAGGCGCAATATCGGCTGGTCACAGAAGGCCTGGGAATCAAACGCCTGCGCCTGGTGTTGGGCAACTCGATGGGCGGCATGCACACCTGGTTATGGGGTGTTAAGTATCCGGATTTCATGGATGCGCTGGTGCCGATGGCCTCGATGCCCAGCGAAATGTCCGGGCGCAACTGGATCATGCGCAAGCTGCTGATCGAATCCATCCGCCGCGATCCCGAATGGATGGAGGGCAACTACACCAGACAACCGCGCGGCTTTCAGCTGGCCTCGGTATTCTTCGGCTTCGGCACCAACGGCGGCAACCAGGGGCTGTACAAGGCGGCACCTACGCGCGACCGCGCGGACGCACTGGTCAACCAGCGCCTGAACGGGCCCTTCACCGCCGACGCCAACGACCACCTCTATCAGTGGGACGCCTCGCGCGACTACAACGTGGCGCCGATGCTCGAACGCATCAATGCGTCACTGCTTGTGATCAATTCCGCGGATGACGAACGCAACCCGCCGGAACTTGGCGTGATGGAAAAGGAACTCAAGCGCATCCGCAACGCGCGCCTTTACCTGGTACCTGGCAACGAGAACACGTTTGGACATGGCACCACCGGCCAGGCGCGGTTCTGGAAAGCGCAAGTGGAGGAATTGATGCGGACCGCGGGACGCAGGTAATCCCCATCATCCGGACAGCGGCCCGCGGCAGGACTGGGTATTCGCCTTGCGCATGCTTCATGGGCCCGCTTGGTTGGCGCCCTTCCAGGCCTTGCTCAAGCGCCCGCCTGCAGCCATCAGCAAGCCGTTGATCCAGAAAACCGCCATCAAGCCAGCCACCGCGCCGATCGCGCCAAACAGCGCCGGCCCGGCAATGCGCGCGATGTTGTTCACCGTCGAACGCAAGCCCACGGTCGCACCGGCGCTGCCTTCTTGCGCGCCGCTGAACATCAACATCAGGGTCAGTGTTTGCGTGGCTCCCAGCGAAATGCCGAATCCGAACGCCAGTGCCGCCAGCAGGGTTTGGTCTTGCACCAGGGGCACCAGCGCAAACACCGTCGCGCCAAGATAGAACGCGATGGCCAGGAGCCTGTATTCACCGATCGGCTTGATCAGACGGAACATCACGATGCGGATACCGAAGGAGCCCACCGCAAGCGCGGCGAGCAGGCCGCCGATGACTGAGGCCGACAGGCCGATGCCATGGGCGTAGATGGGCAGGAATGCCTGGAACAGGTCGTTGGCGAGTTGCGACAGGCTGCTGACGGCAAGCATGCGCCGCAATTGCGGGTTCTTGAGCGTTTGCCACAGCTTGCCGCCCGAACTCGGCCGGCCTTCACTGGCCGGCAACACGCCGCCAAACACCAGCAATGTGCCCAGCGCGACAAGCAGCAGGGCCGCAACCGCCAGACACGCGTGCAAGTATCCGAAGTGGTCAATCACGAAGCCTGCCAACAGCGGACCGAGAAAAATGGCGGCCGACCCGGTCATGCTGTAGTTGCTGAAATTGCGCGCGCGCTGGTGCACCTGGCTCAGAATGCCGACCAGGTTTTGCCCCAGCACGGTAGTCAGCACGATGGTCAGGCCCAGCATGACCGCAGCTACATAAAGCGATGGCAGGGCCGGGAAGAAATACGGCACCAGCATGCCGCCGGCGCCTCCTGCGGCGCCGCCTGCCAGCAACCAGCGTGAACCGAAGCGATCTGCCAGCACGCCGATCGGCCAGGAAAGCAGCAGGGGAAACAGATACACCATGGCCAGAATCGCCCCGACGCCAGCAGCATTGGCGCCGAGCTCCAGCGCATACAGCGAAAAAACGATGCGTGCAGCGGTAACGCCGACAAACACGAGTATGTTGAGCGCCAGAATCAGGTTGATTGCCATGCTTGGATCACGCCACCGTTCAACACAGGCTGACAGGCATAGTACCTACGCGCGGGATACAAGCGGGCGCGACAGTCTGGCGCAATCAAATGCGGCTCTCTCCATCATGTGCCTGTTTTCACAGAACCCATTTCAACGACCATCCGGTCACCAAAGGAGAGCCACCATGGCTGACGTCGGCAGCAAGCTGATTTTCGAGAACGAACGCATTCGCGTGTGGGAATTCACCCTGCAACCCGGCGAGACGATCGACGCCCACAAGCACGAACACGACTACTTTTTCTACCCGATTGAAGGCGGCACGCTGGAAGTCACGCGCGAGAGCGGCGTGCTGCGCGCGACACTCGAGGCTGGAAAGGTGTACTACCGCAGCGGCGGCGATACCCATGCGGCGAAGAACGTCGACGAGCATCGCTATCACGAGGTGCTGGTCGAACTCAAGAGCTGACTGCCACTACCTGCTGCGCGCGGCTTTCACGAAAGCGTGCGCGGCCTGGAAAAGTTCGAGATCCTGCACATAGTCGGCCGCATCGGCGCGGTTGATCTGGATCCATTCGCGCGTGCTCGACATGCCGCCGGGGTTGAAGTGGCTGACGTTGGCGCGCGAGAACTGCAGTTCGTCGGCGGTCTTGGAAGGCAGCCGCAGGCCGATGCCCTCGCCGCTGATGCAGGCAAACATCTTGTCGCCGACGAAATAGGCGTCCAGTCCGTTGACTTTTTTGCCGACCACGCCTGGCAGTTTCAGGAGCAGTGCGTCGATTTGGGTCTTGCGGGTAGGTTCAGGCGCGGCGGTTTTCATGGCGTGGCAGGTAGGTAAGCCTTGCGCAGACTACTACACTCGCCTGACCTCGCGATGAAACACGTCCGGAGCGCTGCCGGCAGCGGCCACTGCACTGGCGCAGGCGGCAGAAGGCGTTGTTCCTGCGCCTGCCGATTCCACTCTCGCAGCCAGCCGTGGCGCCAGCGGCCGACGCGACCAGCGAGCCGACGCATATCCGGGCAGCGCGCTACGTCTGGGCGCTGCTGCTGGCGCGCATCTACGAGGTGCTGCCTCTGCTGTGGCCGGCGCGCAGGGCGCAGCTTTGGGAGACGCCGGGCCGCGAATCTGGCGAAATTGATCCACAAGCCCAGCCAGAACCGAACTACGAGTTTGACCTGCGCGTCGCGTGGTAAGGCAGAAGACGACAAGGCTCGCTCGAATGCGCCTGGTTTTCCGTGGCTCAGGGTGAATCGCAAGTTTCAGACGCGCGGATCGAGCGAAGGCAGGCCGAATCGAATCCGGCCGGCGTTGACCGCCTGGACGTCCCACGCCATCGTGATCTGCAAGACCGCCGCGTGAATGTCGCGCCAGGCGCGCAGGAACACGCTGTCGGGATCCAGGCCGCGCGCACCGACCAGCGGATGCAGGCGCTCGACCGCACGCAGGCACAACTGGCCGGCGAACGCGTTGTTCAGGCGCCAGCGGGCACGCGTGTCGATGTCGGGGACGGTGCCGTCGCTGACAATCGCCAGCGCATCGTCGCAATCCTTGACCAGGAGCGCCCACGCGGCGGCGATCTCCGCGCCGGCTTCGGCGATGCGCACCTGCGTGGTCGGCAGCTCGCGCATCGGAATGCCCGCGACGTTGTTGCGCGTGCGCAATTCCTCTTCCATGGCCATGAGCGCCCCGCGCGCGATGCCCAGCGCGGGCCCGGCGAAGACCTTGGTGCCGAGCGTCAGCGGCGGAATCCGATATAGCGCCGAGGGGTTGAGCGCACTGCCCGGCGTGACCCCGCCAAGAATCAGGGTGGTTGGCAGGGTGCGATGCTCGGGAATGAAGCACTCCTGCAGGCGGATCGACTTGCTGCCGGTGCCGGCGAGCCCGGCCGCGTTCCAGTCGTCGACGACTTCGTAATCCGACCTGGGCACCAGGGCGAACCGATGTTGTGGCGGGCCGGTGTCCTGCGGGACGAACACCTGCATGTTGTTCCAGTCGGCAAAATCCACGCCGCTGGCGAAGCTCCACAAGCCGTCGGCGACGATCCCGCCGTCGACCCTGCGGACCTTGCCCCCTTTGGCGGGAAACGACGAGGCGATGAGGGCGTTGCCGCTGTTGCCCCACACCTCTTCCTGCGTTTGCGGGTAGTGGGTGCCAAGGATCAGGTTCTGGATGGCCAGGTTGGTAAAGATCCAGCAGCTCGAGCCGCAGCCGCGCCCCAGTTCGGCGGCCAGATCGATCATGATCGACAAGTTCAACTCGCTCCCGCCAAAGCGCTTGGGCTGGTGGATGCGATAAAAACCCGCCGCGACGAACGCTTCATGCGTAGCGCGGGCGATGCGCCGATCCTTCTCGGTCTGGACTGCCCGTTCGCTCAGCGCGGGAACCAGCGTGCGGGCCTTATCGATCAGCGCCTTGCGCTGTTCAGAATCTGCTCCATGCACTCCCGTTTGGTTCACTTTTTGTCCCTGATGTGCCGAAAGGCCAAGAATACCGGATCGCTACGGCCGCGTCATCGGACCATGTTCCCGTCCACTACGAGAAGGGCCGGATCAGTCCGCCAGCCTGAACAGCGCGCGCGATGGCGTCGAAGTTGCTGCCGATGGCGGGGTTGACCGCTGATCTCACGCCGTGCCAATCCGCCCCGAAAAGGCAGCGAAGCGGGCGCGGGCAAAACCGTGAGCGAGGATGCCACAGTCGAAGTAGCGGCGGAATTCCCGCTCGGTGACCGCTGCCGCGCTCGCCCCGGCGCCATCCTCCTGATTTGCGGCGATTAGTCTTGGAGGTTGTGCTTTTCGCTTTTTGAGAAGGAATGGGGCGTGTGACGCCATACTGAAAATTCGCAGGACGACACCCTGTGCGGTATCGCCTACCGGGTCTACGCCGACCCCACTACATGCGCGTGCCTCGAGAGACGTTCACCCGACGCGGTGGCCCAACTGGACCACGCCGGCCTGCTTGGTCCGGACATGCTTCACGTCCACTGCAATTTCTTCAGTGATGACGAACTCCGACGCATCGCCGATACCGGTGGCACCGTTGTGGTCACCCCTGAAACCGAGCTGCAGATGGCGATGGAATACCCGGTCACGGGTCGACTCCTCAAGGTAGGCATCGCCCCGAGTCTCGGCATCGACATCGCTTCCGACTACGCGGGCGACATGTTCTCGCAGATGCGACTGGCGTTTCAGAGCGGGCGCTGCGCAATCAGCCGGTCCTCGATCTTCGCAAATTGTCGCCCACCATCAGCCCGACCGTCAGGGACGCACTGGGATTTGCAACCTTGAATGGCGCCCGGGCAATGGGTCTGGGCACGGTTGCCGGCTCGCTTGTCCCAGGCAAACAGGCTGACCTGATTTCAATCGCGACAACACGACTCAATTTCATGCCGCCCGCAGAACCGGTTGCGTCCAGTGTCTTGCAGGCGCGCGCATCGGACGTCAGTGAATTGATGATTGCCGGAAAGTTGCGTAAGCAGGACGGGAAACTCTTCGATGTCGACCTCGATTCGCTTCGCAAGCGCATTGGTGCTTCGCAAAAACACCTGATCGAGTTCGCAAGGAGCGCAATTGCTGTGGTCCGATTTGGGGGAGCGTCTCCTTCCTCGGCTGATGCCGATTGTTGTCAATCAAGCTTACGCGCTTACGCCGTGCCGGTCGTGTGCGCTCCCCTCACGGATGGATCTGCCGCGCGCCAATCCCGGCAAGAACACCTGAGCTTGGGACAGCGCAAGGTCATGTCGGCCATCGAACAGTGCCGCAGCGCGGCGCTGGGTGGACATGTGTTGCGCTCATTTCGAATTGGCGCTAACCTGCCAGCGGAACGAGGAGGAAACATGTTCGACCTGCTGATCAAGAATGCCCGCGTGGCCGACGGCCTGGGCAACCCGTTGGTTACTGCCGACCTGGCGGTGCGCGACGGCCGTGTTGCCGCGATCGGCCGCGACCTGGGCCGGGCCAGTGAAACCGTGAACGCCGACGGCCGCGTGCTGGCGCCCGGTGTGATCGACGTGCACACCCACTACGACGCGCAGCTCACCTGGGATTCCACCGCATCGCCCTCGCCCGCTCTTGGCGTCACCACGGTGGTGATCGGCAATTGCGGCTTCGGCATCGCGCCGGCGACACCGGCTACCCGCGACACGCTGCTAAAAAACCTGGCTGAGGTGGAGGCAATGTCGCTCGACGCCCTGCGCGCCGGTGTCGACTGGCAGTTCGACGGCTTCGCAGAGTACTTAGCCTTCATCGAGCGGCGCGGCGTCGTTCCGAACGTTGCCTCGTTCTGCTCGCATTCGGCGCTGCGCACGGTGGTGATGGGCGATGCGGGTTCCGAGCGCGCCGCCACGGCGGACGAACTGCAGCGCATGCTGGCGCTGTTCGACCAGGCCATGGCGGCCGGCGCCATTGGTCTGGGCTCTTCGACCTTCGAGAACCACAATGGCTCGGGCGGTATCCCGGTGCCCTCGCGCCTGGCGGACGACGATGAGTTCCGTGCTTTCGCCGGTGTCTTGGCCAAGCACGGACGCGGCATGATCCAGGCCACCTGCGGCGACCGCACCGGCATTGCTTTTCTGGAGGAGCTCGCCGCGATCTGCGAGCGCCCGATGATCTACTGCCCGCTGCTGGACTATCCGACGCGGCCGGAGCGGGCGCCGGGGATCGCGCGGGCCTGCGCGGAGGCGCGCGGACGCGGCCGAGCGGTCTACACCCAGGCATCGTGCCAGCCTCTCAACATGGATTTCACGCTGCTGAACGCCTATCCGATGATCACCATCGAGCCGTGGCCGACGCGTGGCGATAAGGGGCATCACGCACGCACCTTCGCCGATCCCACGTTCCGTGCAGCGTTCAAGGACAATGTCGGCGCGCCCAAAGGCGGCCGCATCTTCAACGGCACCTGGCACCTGGTCGAGGTGAGCCTGTCGCCGACCCAACCGGAGCTGGAGACCCGCTCGATCGCCGAGATCGCCCGGGAGCGCGGCCAGGATCCGGTCGACGTATTCCTCGACATCGGGCTTGCCGACGACCTGGCGACCATCTTCACCGCGAAGCTGCTCAATGTCGACGAAACGCGCGTCGGCCAGCTACTGGCAGATGATGGCAATCTGGTCAGCCTGTCTGATGCCGGCGCGCACTTGACGCTGTTCTGCGATGCGGGCTATGCGATGTATTTCCTCGGCCGCTGGGTGCGCCAACTCGGCCGCTTCACCCTGCCGCACGCGATCCGCAAGCTGACCTGCGACGTAGCCGATGTCTATGGCATTCTCGATCGCGGCCGCCTGACGCCCGGGGCCTGGGCTGACATGATCCTGTTCGACCCCGAGCGCATCGGCATTTCCAAGCCCAGGCGGATCGCCGACCTGCCGGCCGGCGCCACCCGCCTCGTACGTTCGGCGCCGGGCCTGGACGGTGTCTGGGTGAACGGCCGGTCGGTGTTCGACGGGGCGGACTACACCCGGGAAACGCCCGGCCAGGTGCTGCGCGCGTTCAGCGCTACCGCACCGCGCCTGGCGATGCCCACGGCGCGAGCGGCGTAATCGATGTCAATGCTGCTCAAGCACCAACATCAATCCTTGTAAACACTTGAGAGCCCGAGAAGATTTCGATGTCCACCACGAGCGAACGGCTGAGTGGCGCTTTGGCAGATCGGACGAGCGGTTGAACGAAGGGCGTGATCGACGCGTCCAATCGCGACTTTCAAGGCAAAATCCGCCTGAAGGTTAAGCCAGTACTGCGGAGACTGTCCCAAAGCGCGGCCGAGCCGCAGCGCCAGCTCCGCGGTGATCGGACGCGTCCCTTTGAGCACATGCGAAATTCGCAGCGGGGCCACGCCTAAACCGCGAGCCAACGCGACTTGAGAGATGCCCAGTTCTTCAAGGGACTCCTTGAGAAATTTCCCGGGGTGTATCGGCGGCAACCCATTCTTGATCACGTTGAACCTTTATCGGTGGTAGTCGACGATTTCAACATCAAAGGCATCGCTCTGTTCAAAGCGGAAGCAAATGCGTCATTGGGAATTCACTCGAATACTCCACTGGCCTCGACGGTCCCCGATCAATGCTTCCAATTGACTGGACGGGGGCATCCGTAAATCCTCGACCCGCGTTGCTGCACCCAATTGGGTCAGTCGCCTGGCCGCGCGTACGCGGATCTCGGGCGGGATGCGTCGCGATTTTTCCGTCGCGTAGAAACGTTCTGTTTCGGTGCTCCGGCTGATTGAAGTCCGCCATCAGACCGGCGCCGGCGCCATCTCAAATCGGCGGGTGAGCAATTCAAACGGCACCGCGTTCGAAGTGCCCAAGCCGTTTTTCGCAAGCAACTCCGGGATCAGGTCCTTGAGCTTGACGACCAGTGCCTCAAGTGTTTCCGACTCCGTAACCAAACCGGGGACATCATCGCTGGTCGCCACCCAAACGGCAGCTTCGTCATCCCATTCCGCGCGCACGAACAATGGTTTCATTGCAAATCTCGGAAGATTGAATCAGATTCGGGATTGTATCGATACGGGGTTCGGCGCTGCGGGCCTGTACCACTAACGCGACAACCGAAGCCGGTGTGCTTTACGCGCGCGCACGCTATCGCTATCCTTTTGCTCCTTCACCCGTTCGGGTTTGTACGCAACATTATTCAGGAGGTCGGCATGACGTAAATGTCCACTTGATGAGGAAGACTTCATGTCCCGCACTTTTCGTCGCCGCTCCGCGCTTTACGAGGACTCCTTGGTGCTGCGCGACCGGGATAGTCGCTGGACCGTTGTGTGCGAACTCGACGCACGCCGACGCGCAGGCCGCAAAGCCATCGCCCTGTTTCACTCCGACGCCAACGAGACCATGCGAAGCGCCGCACCTGCGTGGTATCGCAAGCACTTCGACCGTCGTATCAATACGTTCAACGACCGCATGCTGCGCCGATGGATCGCCGATACCGGTTTCGATCCGGTGTTCGACATCAAACATCGGCACTGCGCGAACTGGAGCTGGTGGTAGCAACAAGCGCCGGCCCGCAGCAAGGCGCGATGTCACAAACGCCTGCATCGGCACCCCGGCCGCATCGCCATTCCTGCGGCAAATGTTCCAGTCTCGGATACCTCCTTGACGGCTCAAGTCGCGGGAAAGCGGGCCGGACTCAACCGGCCATTACGCCGGCGCAGCCGCATTTACGCCTCGACTTGGGCCTTGACGCTGCGGGTGAAGAAAAAGCCGGCGCCCAGCAGCAGCGACAGCAAGCCAAGCGACCAAAGCAGCAGATTCACGATACACACCGCCGAATGAACATGGCCGGCAGTCTAGACCGGGCCGAAGTTCCGCCGTCGATTCGGGACTTGCGGGTGGGCTCAGGCGCGACGGTTTTCATGGCGCGGCAGGTAGGAAAGGCTTGCGCAGACTACACCACTGGCTTGACGTATCTTCGTGGACCACACACGAACCGGTGCGCGACCGCTTATTCCGGCTCGATACCGGCATCCTTGATGCGCTTGCCCCAGATGACAAGTTGCGCCCGGACGAAGCCGGCCAGTTGTTCCGGAGTCGAAGGCGTCACGTCGGCGGCGAAGCCGGCGATCTTTTCACGAATCTCCGGCTTGGCCAGCGCGCGGCGCACCTCGGTACTCAGGCGGTTGACGATTTCCGTCGGCGTGCCGGCCGGTGCGAACATCGCCACCCAGGCGATCAACTCGAAGCCGGCCAGCGCCGGGGTCTCGGCCATGGTCGCAAGCTCCGGCATGATGCTCGAGCGCTTTTCACTCGATACCGCCAGCGCACGGAGCTTGCCGGATTTCACCAGCGCCTGGCCGGCCGCCATGTCGGTCACCGCATAGCTGATCTGCTCGCCCAGAAGGTCGGTCATCGCCTGCGGCGAGCTTTTGTAGGGGGTGGCGATCACGTCAAGGCCGGCGGCCTTGGCAAAGGCCGCGCCGGTGACCTGGCCGATGCTGTTGCCATAGCCGTAGGAAACCTTGCCCGGGCGTGCGCGGCTGTAGTCGATCAGTTCCTGCAGCGAATTCACGGGAAGCTTGGGGTTCACCACCACGATCACCGGGATGTGCATGATGCCGCCCACCGGCGCGAAATCGCGGATCGGGTCGTAGCTTAACTTCTTGAACAGATGCGGGTTGGCCGAATGCGAGGTGTTGGTGGTGACCAGCAGGGTATAGCCATCGGCCGGCGCCGCGGCCACCAGTTCGGCGCCGATGCGCGCCGAGCCGCCGGGCTTGTTGTCGATCACAAAATTCTGACCAAGCGCCAAGCGCAGCTCATCGGCCACCAGGCGTGCCACGATGTCGGTGGCCGCACCTGGAGCGAAAGGCACCACGACTTTCACCGGGCGCGCCGGATAGGCCTGGGCGCAGACTGTCTGCGCTGCTGCGAACGAGGCTACAAACGTCGCGATGATCAACAAGGGCTTGCGCATGACGCCTGGCACTCCTCTATCTGGTGGGACAACATTGATTCGGGATCAATGCCCGCTTCACGATACCCTCAAGCCCCGGGCTGCCGCCGATCCCTTGAGAAACACACCTGCCTCCCCGGAAGCTTGACCACGCCCGATCATGGCCGATAGTTCAATCTTTTGCAACCCTGCGGCGCGCTGGCGCCGGGCGCCGCTATACCGCATATCAGGCCCTCCCCCCGAATACACGGTGGGCAGGCAGTGGAGGACGCGTTTGCGCGCGGTCGGCGCGAGCAAGGTCGAGTTCGATTCGAAATACACCTTCCGCGCTGTCGCCAGGGAGCGCATCACGGTACCAGCCGGCGGCTTCAATGGTTGCCGGGTCGCAGGCATTGGGGTTAGCCGCCCCTGGTCGGCTCGTCTAGTATTACGAACGAGCGCATCGCCTACCGGGCGCGCGGACCCGGCGTTCTGGAGAACGATCGCCATGAACTGGAGTCGTTCAGGC
>CAYYFR010000092.1:0-1960 GCA_964470865.1 uncultured Burkholderiales bacterium
CAAGACCAGCGACCTGTCAGACAGCCAGCCGACCAAGGGCAACATCGCCGGCGGCTTGACCACCATCGAGGAAAAGGCACTGGGCAACATCCAGAAAATCGGCAAGAAATGCAGCGTCGATGGCGTGATCGACAAGGCCGAGATGCCGACCCATCCGGGCCTGTGGTTCATGGATTCCTCCTCCGCCGCCGCCGAGATGGTGACCCTGTGCGCCGCCTCCGGCTTCGCGGTGCATTTCTTTCCCACCGGCCAGGGCAACGTGATCGGCAACCCGATCCTGCCGGTGATCAAGATCTGCGCCAACCCGCGCACCGTGCGATTGATGAGCGAACACGTCGACGTCGACACCTCGGCCCTGCTGCAGTCCGAGCTGACCCTTGAAGGGGCCGGCGACAAGCTGCTCGAATGCATGCTGCGCACCGCCAACGGGCGCCTGACCGCCGCCGAGGCGCTCGGGCATCGCGAGTTCGTGCTGACCCGGCTCTACGAAAGCGCCTGACGCTTGCAGACCCTCATTCCCGCGCCGGCGGGAATCCAGCCTTTCGACCTTGAACCCGGATTCCCGCCGGCGCGGGAATGACAAAGCGCGTGCCATGACCCACAAGATATTGATCACCGAATTCATGGACACGCCCGCAGTTGATGCGTTGCGGACGAAGTTCGAGGTCAACTACCAGCCGGATTACGTGCATAAGCGCGCTGAACTCTTAGGCGCGGTGCGCGATGTGCCGGCACTGATCGTGCGCAACCTGACGCAGGTCAATGGCGAGGTACTGGACGCCGCGCCGAATCTCAAAGTGGTCGGGCGCCTGGGCGTCGGTCTGGACAACATCGACATGGCGCTGTGCCGGGAACGCGGTATCACCGTCTACCCGGCCAGCGGCGCCAATGCCCTGTCGGTGGCCGAGTACGTGATCGGCACCACCATGATGTTGCTGCGCGGCGCGTATCAATCCACCCGCCCCACCGCAGCCGGCGACTGGCAGAAGGTCAAGCTTTCGACCGGATTCGAGACCCACGGCAAGACGCTCGGCATTGTCGGCTTCGGTGAAATCGGCCGCATCACTGCACGCCTGGCCCGCGGCCTTGGCATGCAGGTCATCGCCTGGGACCCGTTTGTCGCCACCAACGATCCGGTCTGGCAATCCGCCGGAGTCACCAGTGTTTCGCTCGATGCCCTTTGCGCACAGGCCCATGTGGTCACCCTGCACGTGCCGCTGCATGACAGCACGCGCAACTTCTTCGACGCGGTGCGAATTGCCGGGATGCGCAAGGGCGCGATCCTGATCAATACCGCGCGCGGCGGCGTTCTCGATGAGGAAGCGCTGGCGCAGTCTCTGATCGACGGCCACCTGGGCGGCGCCGCCATCGACGTCTTTGTCAAGGAGCCGCTGCCAGCGGCCACGCCACTGGCACGCGCGGTCGACGCCGGGGTTGCCAACCTTGTGTTGACACCACACATCGCCGGGCTCACCAAAGAAGCCAACACGCGGGTCTCGGGAATGATCACCGCCCGCGTCACCGAGTTTCTGGAGAAGTTGTCGCATGGCCAAGGCCCTGGGTGAAGGCTTCATGCAGCTGATTCTCGACATGCCACGCAAGACGTCCTTTACTCAATCCGAGGAGCTTTGGTGAAAAACCGCCCGAACATCCTGTTCATCATGGCCGACCAGCTCGCCGCCAGCACGCTTGCGGCGTACGGCCACAAGCTGGTCAAGACGCCGAACCCCGATCGCCTTGCGGCGCAGGGCACGGTGTTCGAAAACGCCTATTGCCCCAATCCGACTTGCGCATCGTACCGATTCCCTATCGGGGCCAGCCGCCGGCGATTGCCGACGTGATCGGGGGGCAGGTACAGGTGTTTTTTCGCGCGCCGCCACTGCTGCTGCCGCATGTCAAATCCGGCAAGCTCAAGGCGCTTGCCGCCACCTCGACCAAGCGGCTCGACGATGTGCCGGAT
>CAYYFR010000092.1:2060-21029 GCA_964470865.1 uncultured Burkholderiales bacterium
CAAGCTCAAGGCGCTTGCCGCCACCTCGACCAAGCGGCTCGACGATGTGCCGGATATGCCGACGCTGGCCGAGAGCGGCTTCGATGATGTGCTGGGCGGCTCGGGCTGGTTCGGCTTCGTGGCGCCGGCCGGCACCCCTGCGGCCGTTGTGCGGCGCGTCAACGAAGAGATCAACAAGGCGTTGAAATCGCCGGACGTGATTGAGCGGCTGCAGAAGGCTTATGCCTTTGCCGAAGGCGGCACGCCGGAAGAGTTCACCAAGTTCCTCAATGATGAAGGCGCGCGCTGGACCAAGCTGGTCAAGGGCGCGAACATCAAACCCGATTGAATTTGATAAAAGCCGATTTAACCCGCTTGAACCTGACTGAGTGCCCCGTGGCCAAAATCTCCCTCCCCGATTTGCTTGACCTGGCCGAGTGCGCGCTCGCAGCGGCGGGCGCCAGTGCTGCGATGGCAGCAAGCACCGCGAAAGCCCTGGTGCGAGCCGATGCGCAGGGTTTGGCCTCGCACGGCGTCGCGCGCGTACCGCAGTACGCCGGCTTTCTGAAGAATGGCCGTGCCGATGGCAAGGCGGTTGCGGCGCTGACGCGCGCCAAAGGCGCAGCGATATTGATCGACGCGAAAGACGGCCTCGCCTTCCCGGCGTGCGACCTCGCCATCGGCGAAGCGATTGCGCGCGCCCGCGAATACGGCATCGCGATTGCGGGTGTGACCAACAGCCATCACTTTGGCGTGGCGGCGTATCACCTGGAAGCGGTGGCCGCACAGGGCATGGCCGGGATTGCGATGGGCAACTCGCCGGCAGCCATGCCGATGGCCGCATCACAGGGATTCGGCAAGCGCGCGCTGTTTGGCACTAACCCCATCGCCGCGGTGTTCCCGCGCCGGCATGGCGCGGCGATTTCGATTGATCTCTCACTCTCTGAAGTTGCGCGCGGCAAGATCATGCTCGCAGCGCAAAAGGGCGAGCGCATTCCGCTTGGCTGGGCGCTCGACAAGGAAGGCAACCCCACCACCGATGCGAAGGCGGCGCTGGAAGGCATGATGCTTCCGGCGGGTGGTACCAAGGGCGCACTGCTTGCCTTGATGGTCGAACTGATGGTCGTAGCCCTCACCGGCGCGCAGTTCGGCTTCGAGGCCGATTCGTTTTTTGTAGCTGAAGGCAACCGCCCGCAACTGGGGCAAGCCTTCATCGTCATCAACCCGGCCGCGCTGGCTGGCAACGACACCTATACCGAGCGCGTCGAGACCCTGCTCAAGGCAATGCTGGCGGACGAAGGCGTGCGCCTACCCGGCGCGCGGCGTAGCGCGCTGGCGGAAAAAGCGGCAGCCGAAGGCGTGATGATTCCGGACGCGCTACTGGCGCAGTTGCACAGTCTGGCCGGGGAAGGTTGAACCAGTATTGAGCGCAAGCACCACAATCAGCCTGGCCACGCTTGTCGCTCTGGCGTTGCTTTGGTATGTCAGCACCTCACTCACCGGCTGGGTGGGACCCGCAGGCTTTCCAAATTTCACCGAGTTTCTCGGTGCGGTCAAGCAGATCGCCGCCTCTGCTTCCAAATCCTGGGACATCGGCGGCACCGGCTCGGTGCCGGCGGTGCTGAGCAAGTTGTACTTCAACCTTTTTACCATCGGCGCCACCAACGATGAAGCGCAAGGCAACGCGCTGATGGTGCGCGGCAACAAGACCGACGCCTTCATGAAGAACCCGGCCTGGCTCAAAAGCCAGACGATTTTGCTCACCGCCAACTCGACCGTCGATTGCGCGGCGCAGTCCTGCCTCATCAAATACGGCCTGAAGAAAGCCGACGTCACGCTCAAGAACATGGGCCAGGCCGAGATCATCTCGGCGGTGTCATCCAACAACGCGGAACTGGCCGGCCTGTGGGCGCCCAACATTTACACGCTGGAAGAAAAAGCCGGCGCCAAGCTGATGTGTTCGGGCAAGGACAGCGGCGCCATCGTGGGCGCCAGGTATTGTGTGGCGATGAGTTCCTGCGGCGCCACCCTGTTCGCCGCCTTGAAGGCGCTGGGCGTGAAGCCGGGCGACCCGGTGTTGAGCAGCGCCTTTACCCTGGCACCGGTGCCAGGCGCGATCGCGCACGCCAACGGCCGCGCGGTACTGGTCGAAATGACCGACGATTACACCATCGATCTGGCCGACCTTGCGCGCAAGGCCTGTGGCAGCGGCGCCAGGGTGTTGGCGGCCGTCGGACGAACACTGGCGCTATCTCGAACCTTCTGTGTTGCCACATACCAGGACGCTGCTGCGCGGCTTGTGCGATGTGCGCATTGCGCTTTCGCTAACGCAGGACGAGTGTGTGGTAATTGGGCGAATCGTGCGTCTGGCGATGGCCGCCGCCACGCAGTGATGCGTCACCAACCAGCCCGTATCTCAAGCAACGCGTAGCAGGCACCGCAAGGTCGCTGCCAGGCAAAAGCCCGCTACCCATTAAGATGGCGAAATGAGCATCGCAAACACTGCCACACTCAAGGTCTCGGTCTGGCGCGGCAAGGCGCGCGGCGCCTTCACCACTTATGAAGTGCCGCGCCGCGAGTCGCAAACCGTGCTCGATGTGGTCACCTACATCCAGCGCAATCTCGAGCCCGGCCTGGCCTATCGCTTCGCCTGCCGCGTCGGCATGTGCGGCTCGTGCGCAATGACCGTCAATGGCCGCGCGCGCTGGACCTGCCGCACCCATGTGTCCAAGGTGGCGATAGACGAGCGCCTGGAAATCGCGCCCCTGGCCAACCTGCCGGTGATCCGCGACCTGGCCACCGACATGCGCAATTTCTTCGACAAATGGGCGCGCGCCAAGGGGCAGTTCAAGGGAAGCCTGACGCGATACGACGATTTCGCAGTGGTCGAACCCGAATCGAAGCAGCGCCGCGCCGCCAGTGCCGGCATCGAATGCATCGGCTGCGGCGTCTGCCATGCCTCCTGCGATGTGGTGGCCTGGCGCCCGGATTACCTGGGGCCGGCGGCACTCAACCGCGCCTGGACCCTGGTCAACGATGTGCGCGACAAGGCGCAAACCGAGCGCCTGCGCGCGGTGGCCGGCGACGCCGGTTGCCACGCCTGCCACACCCAGGGTTCGTGCAACGAGCGCTGCCCGAAGCAGATCGAGCCGACCGCCGGCATCGCGGGCTTGAAGCGCCTGACCGCGCTCGCGGCGCTGCGCGGGGAGCTCGATTGAACGCGGTCGGCGAAGCCAAGCGCTGGTATTGGCAGCGCATCAGCGCGATGGTTCTGGCACTGTGCGTGGTGGTGCATGTCGCCGGGATGATCTATGCGGTGCGCGGCGGCCTGTCGGCCGCCGAGATTCTCGGACGCACCCGCGGCAACCTGGCGTTCGCCGCCTTCTACACCACCTTCGTCCTGGCCTGTGTGGTGCATGTACCGATCGGTCTGGCGAAGATATTCGAGGAATGGCTCTCGATGAGCCGCTTTCTGGCGATCACCACATCCAAGCTTTTCACCATCATGATCCTGTTTCTCGGACTGCGCGCGGTCTATGGCGTCTATGCGGGCTAAGACTGCGAGTCCGACCAGGATGGCCAACCGATCCCGAACAACCCCATGAGCCGGATGCGACGCATCGACAACCGTGCACGCAACCACGCCTCGTATTGGGCGTTTGTGCTGCATCGCGTCTCGGGCCTGTTGCTGGCCCTGTTCCTGCCGCTGCATTTCTGGGCCCTGGGCCAATCGCTGGAAGGTGCCGCCGCGCTCGACCAGTTCCTGCACTGGGCCGATCAGCCCTTGTTCAAGTTCGCCGAATGGGGCCTGGTTGTGCTGCTCTGCGCCCACCTGACCGGCGGCGTGCGCGTGCTGCTCATCGAATTCGGCCCGTGGTCCGGGCAACGCAAGAACCTGATCGCCGGCGGCTTGGGGTTTGCGCTGGCCACCGGGCTGGTGTTTGCGCTGGCGCTGAAGTTGTAGACAGGCAAGGTCGGCAAAGGCGCACAATCAACCACGCCACGCCGTCACCAAATCAAGGAGATCAAAATGAATCGCAGTCCTGCTTTTGCAAGGCGCCTGGTATTGGCCGGCCTGGCCGTCACCATTGTTTCCGGCATCAACGGCCAAGTCGCCGCCCAGGCCTGGCCGGCCCGTCCGGTGAAGCTGGTGGTGCCTTTTGCCGCCGGCGGCACCACCGACGTGGTGGGGCGCATCGTGGGCCAGAAACTGGGCGAACTCTGGGGGCAGTCGGTGCTGGTGGAGAACCGCGGCGGCGCCGGCGGCAACGTTGGTGCGGATGCGGTCGCCAAATCACCGAACGACGGCTACACGCTGCTGATGGCCTCGGGCAGCATTTTCACAGTCAACCCGCACATGTACAAGCGCATGCCCTTCGATGCGCAGAAGGATTTCGTGCCAATCACCAACGTCGCCACCGGGCCCATGCTGGTGGTGGTCCATCCCAGCGTGCCGGTGGCCGACATCAAAGCGCTGATTGCGCTGGCCAAGTCCAAACCGGGCAGCATCAACTTCGGCTCGGCGGGGGTCGGCAGCCAGGTGCATATGGCGGCCGAAAACTTCGCCAGCGCCGCCGGCATCGACATCGTGCATGTGCCCTACAAGGGCGAGGCCTTGGGCTTCAACGACCTGGTGGCCGGGCAGATCCAGATGATGGTCGGCAACATGGCGGCGGCGGTGCCGTTTGTGAATGCGGGCAAGTTGAAGGCGCTGGGCGTGACCAGCCGCGAGCGCTCCAGGATGCTGTCCAATGTGCCAACCGTGGCCGAAAGCGGCCTGCCCGGCTTCGAGAATACCGGCTGGTTCGGCCTGATGGCGCCCGCCGGTACACCGCGCGAAGTGATCGAGAAAATCGCCCGCGACACAGCGCGAGTGTTGGACAGCGCGGAAATGCGCGGCCGCCTGTTCGTCCAGGGCATGACACCGGTGGGCAACCAGCCGGAAGATTTCGCGCGCGCCATCGCTGCCGAATCGGCACGCTGGGCCAAGGTGGTCGGCGATCGCAAGCTCTCAGCTAACTGAACACGCACCCGGGGACCCACATGATTGTCGATCTGCAGCAGGTGGAAGAAGCGGCGCGCGAGCTGTATATCCGTGCCCTGAAAATACTGCCGCCGGACATCAAGCAGGGCTTCGCGCGCCTCGACGCCGGCGAAACCGATCACACCGCCAAGAGCGTGCTGAACACCATGCTGGCCAATATCCGCGTGGCCGAGGACACCGACAACCTGCTATGCCAGGACACCGGCATTCCGATCTACAACGTGCGCATCGGCGCCAACACCCGGGTCGACGGCTACTCGCTCAAGCAGGCGATCCGCCGCGGCTGCGAACAGGCGACGCGCGGATACCCGCTGCGCTCGTCCGTGGTGCACCCGCTGACGCGCAAGAACGAACACAGCTCCTGCGGCATCGAGGTGCCGGTGATCCACATCGATTTCAGCGACACCGCAGAGACGCTCGAAATCGAAATGGTGCCCAAGGGCTCCGGCTCGGAGAACAACTCGTTTCTCAAGATGGCGATACCCGCCGAAGGCATCGACGCGATCAAGACCTTCGTGGTCGATTGCGTGATCGCCGCCGGCGGCAAAACCTGCCCGCCCACCATCGTAGGCGTAGGCGTGGGCGGTACCTCGGACCTGTGCGTTGCCCTGGCCAAACGCGCCGCGACGCGAGCGCTGGGCAGCCGCAGTGGCGATGCCGACGCCGCCCGGCTGGAGGCGCAGCTGTCGGCTGCGGTCAACCTTCTGGGAGTCGGGCCGCAGGGCCTGGGCGGCGACTCCACCGCGTTCGCGGTGCACATCGAAGTCGCGGCCACCCACATCACCATGAACCCGGTGGCGGTCAACATGCAGTGCCATTCGGCGCGCCGCGCGCGTGCCACCTTCACGCCGACCGGCGTGGCCTACGGTTTCTAGGAGGCGCTCCATGGCACACCATGTATTGACCACCCCGATCACCGAGGCGCAGGTGCGCCTTTTGCGCGTCAACGACACAGTCACTCTGCAGGGCACCTTGTTCGGCATTCGCGATGCCACCCAGATCCACATGTTCGACCGCGGCCGCACCACGCGCTTCGCTCTGGCCGGCCATGCGGTGATCCACACTGCGCCCAACGTGAAGAAGGTCGCCGCATCGGCTGAATTCCCGGCAGGCTATGCGGCGGTGTGCGTGGGCACCACCACCTCGGACCGCATGGAGCGCTTCACCCGCCCGTTGATGAGCCAGAACGGCGTGCGCCTGATCATCGGCAAGGGTGGTCTGCGCGAAGCCAGCGGCGCGGCTTTCAGTGACTTGGGCGGCGCCTACCTGGCGATCATCGGCGGCACCGCAGCGCTCGAGACCACCTGGATCGAGCAGATCGAGGATGTGGATCTCGACGATCTCAACCCTGAATCGTTGTGGAAATTTCGCATTCGCGATTTCGGGCCGCTGCTGGTAGGCATGGACAGCCACGGCGGCAGCCTGTACGACCAGGTGCGGGCCGCTGTCGACGCGCGTCGCACACAGGTGTTGGCCGGGCTCGGGGTCAAGGCCGCGTGAAAAGGATGAAGCGGGACATCACACCATGATTGCGATTCGATCTACTGCGCTGCGGGCCCTGGTTTGCGGGCTGCTGATGGCAGCCAGCGCGCTATCGTCCCAGGCCCAGACCTACCCCGAGCGCGTGGTCAGGATCATCGTGCCCAACCCGCCGGGCAACGTCGGCGACATCGTCGCACGGATGGTCGCCGAGCAGCTTGGCCGCGCCTGGAAGCAGCCGGTGATCGTCGAGAACCGCCCAGGCGCCAACAGCATGATCGGTGTCGAAGCGGCGATCAGGGCGCCGGCCGACGGCTACACGCTGTTGTTCTCGCCGGGCGGCAACATCACAGCGGCCTCCGCACTGATCCCGAACCTTTCTTTCAAGCCCGAGGCCGAACTGGTGGCGGTGCATCGCGGCGTGCGGGTTCCGGTGTGGATGGTGGTTTCCGCGGGCTCGCCCTACAAGAGCCGACCACTTGCGCTGGTCGGCTCTGATCCGGCGCCTTGACATCAAACTGCAATGAAGCAATGAACATGCGCCGCCTCGTAACCGACATACTGATCCTGGGTTCCGGGGGCGCCGGCCTGTTCGCGGCGCTGCATGCGCACCAGGCCAACCCCAGGCTCGACATCACCATCGCGGTCAAGGGCCTGCTTGGAAAGAGCGGCTGTACGCGCATGGTGCAGGGCGGCTACAACGTCGCGCTTGCCAGCGAAGATTCGGTCGAGCGCCATTTCATGGACACCATCGAAGGCGGCAAGTGGCTGGCCGACCAGGACCTGGCCTGGACCCTGGTCGAGCAGGCGGTGGTGCGCATCCATGAACTGGAGAACGAACTGGGCTGCTTTTTCGACCGCAACCCGGATGGCACGGTTCACCAGAAGGCGTTTGCCGGCCAGACCTTCGATCGCACCGTGCACAAGGGGGATCTGACCGGCATCGAGATCATCAATCGCCTGGCCGAGCAGGTGTGGGCGCGCGACATCAAGCGGCTGGAAGAATATCGGGCGATCGCGCTGGTCAAGGCGGCCGACGGTTCGGGCATTGCCGGCGTGCTGATGATCGACATGCGCGAGGGCGATTTCGTGTTTGTGCAGGCGCGCGCGGTGCTGCTGGCCACCGGCGGCGGCCCCACCATGTACAAGTACCACACGCCATCGGGCGACAAGAGCTGCGACGGCCTGGCGATGGCGCTCGCGGCCGGCCTGCCCCTGCGCGACATGGAAATGGTGCAGTTCCACCCCACCGGGGTGCTGGCCGGCGCCGGCACGCGCATCACCGGCACCATCATCGAGGAAGGCCTGCGCGGCGCCGGTGGCTACCTTCTGGGTGGCGATCGCCAGCGCTTCATGCACAAGTACGACCCACGCACCGAGCGCGCCACCCGTGACATCGTCTCGCGCGCCATGCAGACCGAGATGCGTGCCGGCAACACCAGCCCCAACGGCGGCCTGTACATCTCGATGGGGCATCTGGGACCGGCCAATGTGCGCAAGCAGTTCAAGGGCATGGTCGAGCGTTGCGACGACTGCGGCTTCGACCTGGCCGGCGGCCTGGTCGAAGTGGTGCCGACCGCGCACTACATGATGGGCGGCGTGCAGTTCAAGGTGGATTGCTCGACCGCGCTTGCAGGCTTGTTCGCGGCCGGTGAAGACACCGGCGGCGTGCATGGCGCCAACCGCCTGGGCGGCAATGGCGTCGCCAATTCCACCGTGTTCGGCGGCATCGCCGGCGACAGCATGGCCGCCTGGGTGGGCGCCGGTGCGCCACTTCGCAACCCCGATGAAGCAGCGATCGCCGCCGCCATTGCTGCGGCCGAAGCACCGTTCGGCCAAGCGCCCGGCAGCCTGGAAAGCATTCGCGAAGGCTTGTATGACAGCATGTGGGATGAGGTCGGCATTTTGCGATCTGCCGCCGGTCTTGCGCGCGGCGCGTCACGCTTGCGCGAGCTCGAGCACCAGCTCGATGCGACCGGCGTGGCCGGCGACGACCGCGGCTTCAACCTCACCTGGCATGACTGGTTGAACCTGAAGAACCTGATCCGCACAAGCCAGGTAATCACCGCCGCGGCGCTCGCCCGCGAGGACTCGCGCGGCGCGCACTATCGCGAAGACTTTCCCGACACCGGGGATCTGGCCACCTCCGACTACACCGTCGCACGCCTGCAAGGCGACGTGCTCGGTATCGCGCGCGAAGCGGTCAGATTCACCCGGGTAGTACCCGGCCAGACTTTGCTCACCGAGGAACCCGCATGAAGCAGCATCGCGGCGCAGATGCGCTGTGCACCACCCTAAAACGCGCCGGTGTCACGCGCATCTTCACCTTGTCGGGCAACCACATCATGCCGGTTTTCGATGCCGCGCTGGATGCCGGGATTGAACTGGTGCACGTGCGCTACGAGGGCGCCTGCGTGCATATGGCCGACGCCTATGCGCAGCTCACAGGCCAGGTCGGCATCGCACTGGTGACCGGCGGCCCGGGCCACGCCAATGCGTTGGGCGCGCTCTACACCGCGCAAATGGGCGAATCCCCCATCGTGCTGCTGTCGGGCCATGCCCCCAACGATCAACTGGGCCTGGGTGCGTTCCAGGAAATGCGCCAGGCCGAGATGGCAGCGCCGGTATGCAAAGCGGCGTGGACCGCCGCCTCTGCCGATGCACTGGGGCCCGACATCGCGCGCGCCATGCGCGAGGCACGCTCGGGCCGCCCGGGACCGGTGCACCTGAGCCTGCCGACCGATGCACTCGAAAGCGCCGCCGCGCGTGACCACAGCATGCCAGTGACCGCCGCCACCGACATGCCCCTGGCGGCGGCAGATGCGCAAACGGCAATGGCCTGGCTCGGCGCGGCCAAGCGGCCGCTGATCCTGACCGGCCCGACCAGCATGACGCGTGCCGGCAGCGCCGCTCGCAAGGCCCTGGAAGATGCCGCCGGCATCGCGGTCATCGGCATGGAAAGCCCGCGCGGCGTGGCCGACCCTTCGCTGGGCGCATTCGCCCAGATGCTGGCGCTGGCGGATCGCGTGTTGCTGCTGGGCAAGCGCGTCGATTTCACGCTCAAGTTCGGCAAATGCTTTGCGGTTGACGGCGAATTCATGCAAATCGATGCCGATGCGAGCGAGCAGGCGCGCGCACGCGCGGCCTTGGGCGCACGCCTTGTGTTCAGCACCACGGCCGACACAAACACTGCACTGCCCGCACTGACGCAGGCGGCCAGGCATTCGCCCGGCACCTGGCTTGCGGAGGTGCAATCGGCGATCGCCTATCGCCCGGCCGCCTGGGATACGGCGGTCGCATCGCAGCCCGGGCGCCTGCATCCGGTGGCGGCATGCCGGCCGCTGCAGGCTCTGCTCGACAGCCACCCGGATTCGGTGCTGGTGTGCGACGGCGGCGAGTTCGGGCAATGGGCGCAGGCCTGCCTGGCGGCACCCAATCGAATCATCAACGGCCCGGCCGGCGCCATCGGCCCCGCCCTGCCGTTTGCCCTGGGTGCACGCATGGCCAAACCCGGCGTGCCGATCGTGGCGCTGATGGGCGACGGCACCTTCGGCTTTCACGCCATGGAGATCGATACCGCGATGCGTTATCGGCTGCCTTTTGTCGCCGTCATCGGCAACGACGCACGCTGGAATGCCGAATACCAGATTCAGCTCAAGGCCTACGGCCCGGATCGGCTGGTGGGCTGCGAATTGACCCCCGCTCGCTATGACCTGACGGCAGCCTCATTCGGCGCCTATGGCGAAATGGTCGACGATCCGGCGCGCTTGCTGCCGGCGGCACAACGCGCGCAGGCGGCAAACCTGCCGGCGCTGTTGAACGTGATGATCGAGGGCGTACCGGCGCCGATGGTGACGCGCGCGGCGTGAATCCACGCGACGCGACCGTCTTCGCGGCCTTTGTCGCCGCCGCCGGCATCGCCATCGGCGCAGCCTGGTCGGGGCTGCTCGCCAACTTCGCCGCCGGCGCCTTCCTGATCGTGCTGCGCCCTTTTAAAGTGGGCGACATGATCAGCGCCGCTGGCGTGACCGGCGACGTGCGCGAGATCGGGCTGTTCGTCACCACCCTTGACACGATCGACAACCTGCGCGTGACCGTCGGCAACGGCAAGATCCTGGCCGACAACGTGGTCAACTACACCCACAACCCGTATCGCCCGGTCGACCTCAAGTGCCAGATCGCCAACGGCGTCAACCCGCAGGACGCGATCGCGCGCCTCGGGCAACGCGTAGCCCAGGTGGTCAACGTGCTGACCAATCCGGCGCCGCAGGTGGAGATCATCGAGTTCAACGCCGCCGGCTGCCTGACAGGCGTGCGGCCCTTCTGCCACAACAACAATTACTGGCAGGTTTATTTCGATACCAACAAAGTGATCGCCGAAGTCGGCGCCGCCGCCGGCTGGCCGGTCCCGGCACCGCATCAGGTGATGCATACGAAGGCGGCGTGAACATGCTGCGCAACGGCCGATTTCCAGTGTAGTGCCCGAACCAACCCTGGCGCGCCCAAGGAAACACTGCACAAGTCCGTAGGTCGAGAAAGTCGTTCTTGCAACATGTTGAATCGAAAAGACTCTTCGTTCGAACATCCGAAGTCCGGAGACTTGTTCAGCGTTTTCCTAAGCGCCGGCAACCCCGCTGAAGGTGCGTCGGTAGCGCGCCGCACAAGAGCAAAAATGGCAGGCCGGCGCACTGCTTGAATGGCACCCTCGTGCCCCAAGATAGAGCGGGCGACGACTCTCATCCACCTTATTGGCCATGGCTACCCGGCACCCCCATCAGGACGCACCCCATCCGCTGCATTCGGCCACCGAGTTCCGCGCCCTGCTGGAAATGGCCGCCCTGCCGTACTCGCTGCCACTGTTGTTGAGTGCGCCGCAGGGTGACGGCCACCCGGTGCTGCTGCTGCCTGGCTTCATGGCAAGCGAGGTCTCGCTGATGGCACTGAAGCTGTTTCTCGGCAATCGCGGCTATGACGTTCACACCTGGGGCCTGGGGCGCAATCTGGGCTTCCAGAACAAATACGCCTCGGCTCTGGAACAGAAAATCCGCCACCTGCACCACAAGAGCGGGCGTAAGGTAAGCCTGGTGGGCTGGAGCCTGGGCGGCGTGTTCGGGCTGTACGGTGCGCATCAGGCGCCGGAGTGTGTGCGCATGCTGATCACGCTGGGCAGCCCGGTCAGCGTCGATCCCGAAGGCAGCAAGTCGCCGCCGATGGTGCAGGCCCTGTACCGGCTGATCGCCCATCCGCTGGGTCCGGCAGCGCACTCGATGCAGCCACGTGTGCGCAAGCTGCGCGAGAAAAAAGTTCCGCCGGTCCCGATGAGCTGTCTTTACTCGCTCTCCGACGGTGTGGTGCCGCCGCAGGAAGCCACCATCGATGGCAATCCGGCAATGCACGAAAACATTCGCGTGCCCGGCAGCCACACCGGGCTGGGCGTCAATGCGATCGTGCTTTGTATCGTGGCCGACCGCCTGGCGCAGGCGGACGGGCAGTGGCGGCCGTACCGGCCAAAGGGCGTTTCCGGCGCGCTGTACCGGATGCTGACACCGGCAACGGCGTAGTCCTGGCCGATGTGCCCGCGGCTGCGTTGCGCGGCCGCTTGCGCATGACTTGCGGCGCAGTAGCGGCCTTGGTCCGCCCCTTGACCACCGGCTTGGCCGACGTTTGCGTCAGGGCCAGATATTCCTGGAAACTATCGCGGATGCATTGCGCGAAGTGCGCCGGGTCGGGCATCAGTTCACGGCAGGAGGTCGGCGAAATGATGATGCGACCGTCGTAACTGGTAACCGCGATGACCAGCCCCATGCCGTCGGCGATCGGCATGATTGCCGAAAAATAAGTCATGCGTGCCCCGCACATGTAGAGCGGCTGCGACGGGCCGGGCACGTTGCTGATGGTGCAGTGGGCCAGCGGTGCGCGACGCCCGATGCCGGCGGCGGCCCGGCCAATCATCTTGCTGGCCAGCGCCAGAGTGGCAGCCGGCGTATGGCGCCGCACATCGGTGAGCTCGCGCGCACTGATCGCCTGGTTCACCGTTTCCGAGGCAGCGGTCTGCGCGCGCACATGAGCGAGTCGCAGCACCGGATCGACGATGTCGGTACCCAACTGGACCCGCACCCAGGACATGATCGGCTTCAGCCCCGCTTCGCCTGCCTCACCGCGAATGAAAAATGGCGCGATCGCCGTCAGGCTCGCCTGCGGCAACTCATGCTGCGCATCCAGATAACGGCGCAATGCACCGCCGCATACCGCCAGCACCGCGTCGTTGACGGTGGCGCCATCGACCAGCCGGCGAATCGCCCTGAACTCGTCAAGCATGAAACGCCTGGTCTCGAATACGCGATGGGCCGAGACGACTGCATTGAAGCGGGTCGGCACGATACGCTCCGGGCGCAGCAGGATATCGCCCGCCAACGTGATGGCGCCGGGCGCCAGGCGTGCCAGCGAGCGCGCCAGGCGAAATGGCGAGACCGCGTTGTTGCCGATGGCGCGCATGAACAGCGCCAGTCGTCCCGGTGGTGCCTGCGGAAACCAGGGCTCTGGCGGCGCAGGCGCGGCCGGCTCGGGCGTGGTGTCGTGCAACAAGGTGGTGATGCCGCCGCCGTCGAGATCGATGGCGGCATGGTGCACCTTGGTCAGCAGGGCGAAGCTGCCGGCTGGCAGGTCGAGAAAACCGTCGAGCCCTTCGATTACATAGATTTCCCACAACGGCCGGTTCAGATCGAGCACGCGCGCGTGAATGCGCGAAGCCTGAATGCAGAACTGGCGCCAGTCACCGGGCTTGGGCAGGGCGATGTGGCGCACGTGGTACTCGAGGTCGAAACTGTCGTCCTCGATCCAGTACGGATAATCGAGCTCCAGCGGTACCCGCTGCAGCTTCTGCCGAAAGATCGGCGAGCGATCCAGCCGCCCCGCGATGTGCGCGAGCATGCTCTTGAAGCGCACCTTGCCGCCCGGCGCGGTCGACTGGTCGTAAATCTGGATCTTGCTGATGTTGGCATTGGCCTGCGCGGTATCGGAGTGAAGGAACCGCGCATCGCTACCGCTCAATTGGCGCATTCGGGTTTTCTGTTGGTGACGCGTCACGCCTGCAACGCCGTTCTAGCAGTGGCCCTGGCGCGGCCGCCGGGACTGCCCGCGCCGGCGCCGCGGCGCGCCGCCAGAACGAGTTTGAGCGCGCCATCGACAATTTCCAGCATGGCCGCGAACTCTTCGTTTGAAAGGGCACGCAACTCATCGCGGCCGCGATACAGGTTGACGAACTCGCGCTCGCGGCCAACATGCGCCACCAGTTTGCCGATGCCCATGTCTTCCAGGGTCTTGGCCAGCCGCGGGTTGGATTCGCGCAACAGGCGCATCACGAAAGGCACCGGATCGTTGCGCCCCAGCACGCCGGCGATGCGCAGAATCACATCGAAGGGCAGCGCCACCTTGCCGGCTTCGAAATGCTCGAGCAGGGTCGCATCCTTGAGATCGATTGCCGCACCAAGATCACTTACCGACAGGCCGGCGGTCTCGCGCACGTCGTGCAGCAGCGCGCCGGCGCGCTTGAGCGAAGCCGCGGCGGCCGGGCGCGCCATCACTGGTGCAACCAGGCCAGCCATGCGGGCGCCGGCACCGGCGCTTGCGAGCATGCCGTCGGCCCAGCGTCCGAGATCACGCACCATGCCAAGAAGCGGCAGGTTGGGCACGAATTTTCCCATCAGGGTATCGACCGGTCCCGCAAGCGCGCGGCCCGCGCGCTTGCGCGGCGACTTCGCAGGCACTGCCGGCTTCCTTGTTGCGGTGCGTCGGGAAGCCATCGTGTTTGCCTGTTCCGGAGTTGCGCGACTTGCGGATTATGCGGCAACCGTGGTACCCGGCGACCTGAATGCGCGGCGGCTGGACCTGACGTACATCGGATAGCAGCAAGGACTCTTGCAACACGTCTGCGGTCGGAACCTGCCCATCGACCATCTGCATGGTCTTGAACTTGTCGAGCGCCTCCTGCGGGGTTAAGGCCGTCGGCGAGCAAGCGCAGCCTGGCCTTGAGCGTGACGCGCAGGCAATAGACCAGAAAGGCGACCAAGATATGCGTCTGTATGCGCTCGTCGGTGCGATGGAAGATTGGCCGCACTGGCAGGTCCTGCTTGAGTTCCTTGAAGGCTTGTTCGACGTGGGTGATCTCGATGTAGAAGGTCCACAGCAGCTCGGGCGCCTGTGAGCCCAGATTGGTACTTGGCAGGTAGCGCCCCTCACGCTGCGCTTACCTGGCGCAGTTCGGATGGCGTAGCCTTCGGGCCTGCTGGTCACCTCGCTCGCGCCGGTGCCGGAACCCGAATCCTGTGCGCTCATGCTCGCCGGCCTGGGCCTGGCAGGCTGGATGGCGCGCCGACGCAACCGCGCGTCACACGCGCCGCTTCAGACCTCGGCTTCGGTTTCCTTCTCGAGAAAGATGGCGTAGAGCAGTCGCAGGAGCGCCTCAGGGAAGACCGTGGTCGAGATGGTCACGAGCGCGAACGGACGCCGGTGTTCCGAGCCGATGACGCCGCCCGCGCCGAGCCGGTTGATCGCGATAAAGTGCGCGCCATCGCCGATGCACGTTTCTCGGTCGATACCCAGGGACGCATCGAGGCCCGCGAGCACGATGGCCTGGAACGTCTGCTGCGCTATTGCGCCCGCCGGCCTTTGCGCTGGAACGGCTGCGTGATATCGATCCCGAGCATATGATCCATGAGAGCATCAAGCCCGGCCCGGGTGGCAGCGTGGGCCTGATGCCAATACCTATGCAGTTGTTCGGCCGCCGTGCGGCGCTGATCCCGCCACCGCGCAAGCATCGGCATCGCACCTACGGGGCACTGGCGCCCAGCTCACCGCTGCGGGCAGCGGTCACCGCACTGGCGCAGCCGACCGAAGGCATTGTTCTTGCGCCTGCCGATTTCACTATCGCAGCCAGCCGTCGCGCCACCGGCGGCGACAGCAGACGAGCCGGCCCATCGCCAGGCAGTACGCTATGGCGACTTCTGCAGTCGAATTTCACAGCAGACCATTGATACCGGCAAGTCAATAAGTCGTGTTACATTGTCTGCAATATGTGTTACGCAGGAGAAATTTGATGAGCACTCAATTCCTCACCATCCGCCTGACAGCAGACGACTCCATGTTGATGTCCCGCTTGCACTCGAAAACCGGCTTGAGCAAATCCGAAATCGTCAAACGCGCCCTGCGCCGCATGGCAGAGCAGGATGACGCGGCAACTGGCGGCGGTCTGTATGAACTAGGCGCGGCGCGCTTCGGCCGCTATGGCGACGCGACCCGGCAAGCGTCGGACATCAAGAACGTCGTTCGCGCGATTGTGAAAGCCAAACACAAGTGATGGATGTGCTTGCAGACAGCGGCCCGCTGGCCGCTCTCTACAGCCGAGGCGACCAGTATCACGCGCGCGCTGTCGAATTTTTCCGCTTGCACGGGGCAGGTATCCGCTGTCACACCACTTGGGAAGTGATTTCCGAGGTGATGTACTTCCTCAATTTCAACGCGCACGCGCAGGGTGATTTTCTCGATTGGGTGCATCTGGGCCATAGCCGCGGAATGATGAAAATCAAGGCGCTGGAGCCGGACGATTTACCGGGATTGTCAAAGATGATGCGCAAATATGCGGACCGTCCGATGGATTTGGCGGATGCTTCGCTCGTGTCGCTCGCCAACAGTAGCGGCATAACCGACATCATAACGATCGACCGCGCGGATTTTTCGGTGTACCGCACCGACAAACGCAGAGCCTTCAGGAACCTGTTTCCGGCCGGAGGCAAGTAAATCTCTCGGGGGCGGGCAATCTGTCTGGTCAGCACGCAAGGCCAGCGGCAGATGTGTGGGCGATCAATATCTGCTGGCAGCGATTGCCCACCAAATTGCTCGTGGTGCATGGGAAGCAATGACGCGCGACAGCGTAATCGCAAGCGCAGTGGTGAATCGCCCGGGGTTTCGTGGTTGCTGGCTGGTTCAAGTTGAGAACGCAGAATCGGTCTTCTTGGCACGAAACATTGTTTATTCGAGGAAGAAATGTCTCCGACCGACCGGGCTGCCTGAAGCTGCGCCGCTTCGCGGCCTTGGCGAGAAACGCTTGATGATCGTGCTGCACCGGGGCGTAGTTTGGATCAGGCACTTGTGTACTGCCCGCCTACTTCAACTCATCCCCGGGCATTGGCGGCAGGTTCGGTACTTGGCTTAAAAACTTTTCAAAATCCTTGCGTGATCCCTTGGCCGCTTCACGCTTGAGGTGCTCGACGGTCAAAAACGACGCCATCTTCTCCGCAGCTGCGCTGGCGATGAATTGGTTGACGGATATGCCGTCGCGCTTGGCAAGGTCCTTGATGGCTTCGTGCACGGAGTTGGGAAGTCTTACGGTGAGGGCGCTCATGTTCATTTCTCCTTCAACGATGATTTTGATCATGGCGCATTTCCGCTTTCAGGGTGCGACCGCGCCGCGTGCCCGTGACTGACAACCACGTATGCGAAAGGACACCGACATGCACCTCCTGAAATCCGCACTGACCGCGGTTGCCGCCATGATGCTGCCGCCTTCGCCCACGGGCGCCGAAACCCGCCTCGAACGGAACGCCACCTGATCACCGCGATCATGGGATGCGGCAATTGCCATTCACCATCCGGGCCGCGCGGCGCGCCCGACACCGAGAACAACCTGGGTGCCGGCGGCTTCGTTCTCACCGGGCTGTGGGGGGTGAGCGTCTCGTCCAACATCACGCCGACGGGCCTTGCGCGCTATTCGGATGCCGACTTGAAGAAAGTGATCACCCCCGGGGTGCGGCCCGACGGCAGCCGCTTGAAACCGCCGATGGCCATCCCTTACCTGGCCAAGGTGAGCGAAGCGGATCTGGACGCGTTGCTAGCCTACCTGCGCAGCCTGCCGCCGAAATAGAGTCGACGAGGTCGCCCCCGGGCCAACGCGCGCTTGCCGGCATCGCACTTTTCATGGACCGCATTTGGTGCCGCGTCCCGAAGCTGCGGACGCCATCGGCCGCGGCGCGAAGCGCTAGCCGGTCTTGGGCGCTGGCGGTGTGCTGCTCCAGTGGGTGCTGGCACTGGCATTCCTGAAGCTGCCCGGTGCGCAGGTATTGTTCGCCAGCCTCAACGATCCGATGCCCGCCCTCGAGGCCGCCACCCGCACCGGCACTTCGATGGTGTTCGGGTTTCTTGGCGGGGCGCCGCTGCCGTTTGCCGAAACGGCGCCGGGCGCGAGCTTCGTGCTGGCGTTTCGCGCCCTGCCGCTGGTGCTGGTGATGAGCGCGCTGTCGACGCTGTTGTTCCATTGGCGCATCCTGCCGCTGTGGTGCGACTCATTTCCTTGCTGCTGGAAAAGCTGCCGGGTGTGGGTGGCGCGGTGGGGCTTACAACCGCGGCGAATGTTTTCGTCGGCATGGTCGAGGCGCCGCTCCTGGCCAAGCCTTATCTCGCGCGCGTTTCGCGTGGCGAGTTGTTCATCGTCCTGTCGGCCGGCATGGTCACGGCGCTGTACGCCGGAATTCCCGGGGACCGAATCCCGGGCGCACTCGGCCACATTCTCGCGGCCTCTTTCATCAGCGCGCCGGCGCCGATTGTCTTCGCGGTCATGCTGGTTCCGCCGCAGGAGCCGGCCACCGGCGGCGAGGACGCGCTGCCCAACATCGATGCCAGCAGCATGGATGCAATCACCTGCGGCACCAGCGAAGGCCTCGCGCTTCTCTTCAACATCGCGGCCATGCTGATCGCGCCGCCCACGACAAGCAGGAACAGGATGGCGATGCCGGAGACGCCGTAGAGCGATTTCCACCGATCCACCCAGGTGATCGTCATGTTGGCAAGCGACGCGAGCTTCAGCCACCAGCGGGCGATGATGTAGATGCCCACGCAGTAGATCAGCGCCGTGAGTATGCCCGGCACGATGCCGGAGATGAGCAGCCTGCTCCTCGGGATCGCGTTCACACCCCCCGTTGAGGGGAGCCCCTCACCCCGGCCTTCTCCCCGCAGGCGGGGAGAGGGAGAAGCCGATAGCAGGTGTGCGACATCAGGGCGCCCGGGCCAGCTTGTTCCAGGTACCAACCACCGTATCCGGATTCAACCCGAGCGCGGTGATGCCCTCGTCCTTGAGCCATTGCGCGAGGTCGGGGTAGTCGGAGGGCCCCTGGCCGCAGATGCCGACATATTTGCCAGCCTTCTTGCAGGCCACGATCGCTGCTGGCACCCAACTCGACGCTACGGGATGCTGTCACCGCACTGGCCCATCCCACTGAAATTGCCTTTGCACCGACGCTGGTCGAACCGATCCCGCCGGCGGCGGCGGCGGCAGAGCCGGCACATCGCCAGGCGGCGCGCAACGTCTTGGCACTTCTGCTCGCTCGCATCCATGAGGTGCTGCCCATGCTGTGCCCGAAGAGAAGATCATCGCCTTCATCACCGAGACGGCGGTGATGAAGGCGATTCCCGGTCAT
>CAYYFR010000093.1:0-8301 GCA_964470865.1 uncultured Burkholderiales bacterium
CAGCTTGTGCCATGCAAACTCCATCGCCGCGCGGAACGGTTCCGCGCCCAGCGGAGCCAGTGAGGGTCGTTGCACAGACAGGGCGAGCGATTGGGTCATGGATTGGTTTGCGATCGCGGCGCGGCCGCATTGGCGGCAACCTTCACTTGCGCCGCAAGATTTCGCCCTCGCCCTTTTTGCGATCAAAGCGATCGTCCTGATTGAGCCCCAGATCGTCTTGCTTGCGCGGCGACGAATCGGCCGGCGCCAATCCCGAACTGATGCGAATCTCGCGCCATTTGAGCTTGATATCGGCCCAGCGATGGCTGGGCGCCGTATAGCCGGCGGCCCGATATTTGCCCGCTGTCACCCTGCCCTTGTTGCCGACAAAGCTGGCAAATTCATGTGCCCACTGGTCAAAAGCCTGCGTGAAATGCGGCTCGTTGGCAATCTGTTCGGCTTGGTTCTCGCTGTACTTGCGGCCCTTGCCGAAATCTTCATAGCGCCACAACGATTCGGGCACCTCGATGCCGCTGAAGCGGCATTGCCAGACCAAGGGCGCGTAGCAGTCGCGAAGATCGCGATACGGCTCGCTCTTCGGGTCGAAGTAGTCGGCATGTTGCAGATACACGGGCCTGCCGCTGGCATCGCGCTCGTCACTGGCGTCGTCACCATAGGCAAAGAAGGCCGCCGTTCTCCCTTCCAGATGATTCAGCCCCAATTCCTTCCACTCCGGCTTGGTCTCCAACTGCATGGCCAGTTCCGGGTTCTTGTGGTCGATCAGATCTTCGCGTGGATTGCCGCCATTCATGCACACCAGCCGATCGAACAAAAGCTTCAGGTTGGTGGTGGGCGCATACCAATTGATCGGGCCGATGATCGCCCAGGCATCGGCCATATCCAGGCGGCCATACAGGTCCAGATTCCACATCAGGTCGGGTTCCGCGCCACTACCTTTTTCATAGCAATTGCAAGGCCAACAGCACAACGGCATCGCGGTCGAGACACAGGCGTTGCACGGCCGTATCGCCTCACGGCCATACACATTGCCCAGATCTTCGTAATCGATCTCCCATTCTTCGGGCAGGGCCTGCGCCATTCGCAACATCAGTGTGCGAGCCTTCGAATCGACACCGGGACAGTTGAACTGGCGACGTTGCGAGCCGGCGAGAATCAGGATGCGAAACGGACGGCTGTCGGGCGATTTGAGGGCGTTCTTGTCATCGGGTTTCATCGGGATCCGCGTTTGGATTGGACGGCCGGGACAGACTCAACGCAAAGCACGCGCCTGTCGGTACGGTGGCATACGCACCATTTCGCTGCCTGCGCGCGCCAGCGCACGGACTAGGCGATGGCCGCAAAGCACACTTGGTGGAAGGTGCCAAGGCTGTATCGACCCACGAACCGAAAAGAGGACAGAGATGAATACGCACACCCCGAGATCCGCGCACATGGCCTTGCTCTTGGCCGGAATAGCCGTATTCGTTATCAGTTCCCTGGCGGTGACGCTGTTGCATGGAATCGAATGGTCGCCTAGATCCTTCGAGCCTGAGGCTGCCTCGTACGCACCGAGCGTGTCGCCTGCCGTCGCCGCGCCGACGCCTGCCGTCGCGGCGCTAACGTCGGGCGCGCCGGCCGCAGGCGAGGCGTTACTAAAGGGCCGGTGCGACCAATGTGGTGTTGTCGAAACGGTGCGTGCCACCGCCGCGACGGCCGATTCGTCCGCAGACACGTCGGCCGGTTACGAAGTCACGGTGCGCATGCGCAACGGCTCGACTCGCATGCTGCTCGCGGCCAGTCGGGCGACCTGGCGTCACGGCGAACGCATCATTGTCATCGACGGCGGCAACACGGACGCGCGATGAAGATGGGGATTCGCCCACCCGATCCTTTCTCGACAGGCACATCTGAAGTAGTGAGGGCGGCCCCACCCCGAGCATTGCCGGGCTCCAGACACAGCGAAATGCTTGTCATGCTGGCCACTGGCCTGCCTCAGAACGTGCTTGCAGCAATGTTCACAAGCAGCGCCAACACGGTGGTGTTGTAAAGGTAGGCAAGAATGCAATGCACGGTGCCGATTCGGCGCATCGGTTTGGACGAAATCGCAACATCGGCGGTTTGGCCGGACGTGCCGACCACGGCGGCGAAATAAAAAAAATCACCATAGTCCGGCTGCTCGTCGTTCGGAAACTCCAGGCCACCGGGCGCATCGGCTTGCGCAGCGGCATAGTAATCATGCGCATAGTGCAGCGCGAACATCACTTGAATGAACGCCCAGGATGAGATCACCGTCACGCCGGCCAGCACGACATGGGCCGCCTTGTCGAACCCGTGCAAGCCTTTGGCGACCGTAAGTTCTCCGGCAATCGCCGCCAGACTGGCTACGCCGGACAGCACGACCAGGATAAGGATAAGCAACTTGCCCTCGTCCTCGAGTGCAGCGCGACGGCGCAGAAGGTGCTCGGACGAGCGAATCATCATTATCGCGGCCAGCGCTACGTACAAAAGCGTCGCGCTGTTCCACGCGATCAGTGCGCGCGTCATCGGGCTGCGGATGTCGCTGGCCGGCAAAAGAACGCATACGAGCGTGCCAAAAACAGCCGCGATCAAGAGTCTTGGTCGCGCCTGCAGCACGCGAACGATCCAGTAGCGTTTCCAATTCATCATGAGTTCGCTCTCGGTAACGGCCGCTCACTGCACTGAGCCGCGTTCAACCGCCCGAAAGTTTGTTGGTGTCACCGGCTCGGTCGGCGCCATCGCTTCAGCTCAGCGTCCTGACCGACGCTTCACGCGCCCATTGGCGCGTTTTCGCCGCCGCGATGAAGGCCTTGCCGTCGGTCACATCACAAATACCCGCGTCAGGCATGATGCCGGCAGCAACGAGCAACTGCTGACCGCCGGCATCGATGCCTATGGCCTTCAAATGTCCGAAGGCATCGCGCACGAATTCGAGCGCGGCGGCTTCTTTCGAGAGTTGCGCGGCGGCCGCTGGCGCCAGTACGATGGCGACCGCGTCGAACATCACCGAAGGCGTGCCGGCGAGCTGCCCATCGGCCGCCAGGCGCTTGCCGTCGGCCAGCGTGATACCGCTTACCTTCGGGGCGACTATCTTGACCCTGGCCCCGGCCTTCTCGGCCGCTGCGCGAGTCGCCGCGACCCGCTTGCCGTCGGAACCGTCGGCGACCAGGATGCCGACGCATCGCCCCTGCAAGGTGTCCTTCATTTTGCCGATGATTTGCAGCGCCGGCGAAGGAGCGGATTGCCTGACCGGTGCGGCGGGCGCCGGCGCCGCCGGCAACTGTTCGAGGCCGAGGCCATCGGCCACGCGCTGCGCCAGATCGGCATCGATATTGCGCAAGTGTCCGACCATCGCCCTGCGCACATGCGGGGTTTCAACCTTCGACAATTCGAACACCAATGCCGATGCGATATGGGCCTGCTCGTAACCTGTCTGACTCAGATAAAACTGGCGCGCCTGGCTGTAGTGGTCGGCGAAACTCTCCGGGCGCACACGCCCTTTGGCGCCGCTTCCGGCCACAGGGGTGGAATGAAAACCGGCGTCGGCGGACTCGCGCGGAGAATCCTTGGCCAGCGAGCTCGGCTCGTAGGCGACGCGCCCGCGCGGTTGCGTCATTTGCATCCGGCCATCGCGTTGCTGATTGGCGAACGGACACTTCGGCGCATTGATCGGCAACTGATGGAAGTTGGGCGAGCCCAGGCGCGACAACTGGGTGTCGAGATATGAGAACAAGCGGCCCTGCAACAGCGGGTCGTTCGAAAAATCAATGCCCGGCACGACGTGCGAGGGGCAAAACGCCACCTGCTCTGTTTCAGCGAAGAAGTTGTCCGGCCAGCGATCGAGCACCATGCGGCCGACGAACTTGAGCGGCACGAGTTCCTCGGGAATCAGTTTGGTCGAATCGAGGTGGTCGAACGGGAACGCATCGGCTTGTTCTTCGGTGAAAAGCTGGACCGCCAGCTGCCATGCGGGGAAGGCGCCGCTCTGGATGGATTCGAACAGATCGCGGCGATGAAAGTCAGGGTCGGCACCGGCGATCTTCACCGTCTCGTCCCAGATCGTCGACTGCAATCCCAGTTCCGGCCGCCAGTGGAATTTCACGAAGGTCGACTTGCCCTCGGCGTTGATCAGCCGAAAGCTGTGAATGCCGAAACCTTCCATCATGCGCAGCGAGCGCGGCAAGGTGCGGTCGGACATCGCCCACATCACCATGTGCATGGCTTCGGGCGTGAGCGAGATATAGTCCCAAAAGGTGTCGTGCGCGGACCCCGCCTGAGGAAAGCCGCGGTCCGGCTCCATTTTCACGGCGTGTATCAAGTCGGGAAACTTGATCGCATCCTGGATGAAAAATACCGGGATGTTGTTGCCTACCAGGTCCCAATTGCCTTGCCCGGTGTAAAACTTGACGGCGAAGCCGCGCACGTCGCGCGGGGTGTCGATTGAACCCGAGCCGCCCGCCACGGTCGAGAAGCGCGCGAACACCGGTGTCTTGCGGCCCACTTCGGTAAGGATGGCGGCGCTCGTATAGCGCGCGAGGGACTCGGTCAACTCGAACGTGCCGTGGGCCGCGCTGCCACGCGCGTGGACGATGCGTTCGGGAATGCGCTCGTGGTCGAAGTGGAAAATCTTCTCCCGCAGGATGAAGTCTTCGAGCAGGGCCGGGCCGCTGGCATGCGCATTGAGCGAATTCTGATTGTCGGAAATGACCAGGCCTTGGTTGGTGGTCAGCGCAGGATGGCCGTTGCCGGCGCTCTGATGCAACTCGCCGCCAAGGCGGGGTTCGCGTTGCCCTGAAATGGGCGAATGCGCAGCGGTCGGGTTTTCCGGCGTCGTCGCGGGGCCGTCGGCAGCCCCAGGATTGGCGGCCACGCGTTGTTCATCGTTGAGGAGTTTGGCGTTGGTGGTTCGCAAGGGTGCTTTCTTTACGGACATGACATTCTCCGGAGGGTGGGAAGCGCGCTCGTTCAGCGGCGGAAGTCAAGCGCGGTTGGGGGCATCGACGCAACGCATTGAAGGTAGGTGGGGCAGTCCCGGCGCACGGCCGGACGAGGCGTTGACGCTGTGTTGTGTGATGGCAAAATCATTTTTCCAGGCGCGCCGCAGAAGCCGCCGCGCCGATACGTTTGTCAGCGAATAAAACGTCCGATCAGCAATCCCCCAGCCAAAGCGAGCGCCACCGCCGTCAACGGTTTGGCCGAGACCTGGGCGCGCGCATCGCCTACCAGTTGTTGCCGGGTCGCGTCGAGACTCGCGCGCTGTCGACTCAGCCATCGCGCCGTCGGCGCAACCGCGCAAGCGACATTCCTGACGGCTTGATGCGCGCCATCGGCGAGCCGGTCGATCGCAGGTTTGGCCTTGAGGACGGTCTGGTGGGCGAACTTGGCCCCGGCGTTGACGGCACCGTGCGCGCGGGTCAGGGCCTTGTCGATGACTGCATTGCCGGCGCGGCCGTAGCGTGAGTGGAGGGGAATGTTCGACACTACGTTGGATTCCATGATTGCCTGATCTCGTCCGCGCTTGCGTGTGTGGGATTGAAGATTGAATATAGACAGGAGCTAGGTCTGCGTATGTTCGAGCCCGCACACACAAGCTTTACTCGCGATGGCCGACTTCAGGCCGCCAGTTCGAACGTAAGGCTGCCCCAGAAACTGTCCGAGTCCGTCTCGATGCTGTCGGCGGCGGGAATCATGTGGACCACGCTCACCACGTCAGTGGTCACCTGCTTTGGGAACGAAAAAGCGCTGCACGGCACGCGTTGTGTTCGATATCGTACAGAGAAGCTTGGCCCCCGTCCTTATTCTTCGGCCATGCACCAACTTGCCTGAGGCGCGCCGTTCATGACGAAAATCCGCAAGGGCCAAGCCCCGGCACCGCTCACGCGCGCCGAATTTCACCAACGTTTCATCGGGCGCTACTACGATCCGGCCTACGAGGTCGAGCGTGCGGCGATCGGGCGCCTGGAGGATATCGCCTGGGAAGCACACCAGGAGGGCCGCAAGGCCCCGATCACACGCCCGGCGGGCCGTGGCTATGCCGACCCGTCCTATCCCATCTCGGTGGAGTGGCTTGAAACCCGCAAACGCCTCAAGGCCGCGCAAAAGCGCTGGCACGACAAGTCGAGCCCGTCGCGCGTCCTCATCATTTGCGGCAGCGCGCGCAACGACGGCACCTGTCCGGGAGAGATTTCCAAGACCTGGCGATTCACCGAAAGCGCGCGCCATGTGGTGCAAGGCCTGGGCGCCGAGGCAGACGTGCTCGACCTGAGCCTGGTGACCTCCGAGTACGGTCGCACCATCCATCCATGCAAGGGATGCGTTTCGAGCGCGATGCCGCTATGCCACTGGCCCTGCAGTTGCTATCCGAACCACGCGCTTGACCAGGCCCACGACTGGATGGCGGAGATCTACGAGCGCTGGGTGGCGGCGCACGGGGTCATCATCCTCGCGCCGACATACTGGTACCAGTCGCCCAGCCCGCTGAAGCTGATGATCGACCGCATGGTTTGTGCCGATGGCGGCAACCCCGATCCGAGCTCGACCCATGGCAAGAAGGTGGCCGAGGCGAAACGCATTGAGGAAAAGGGCTGGGACTATCCGAAGCACGTGGCCGGACGCGTATACGGCGTGGTGGTGCATGGCGATGTCGCCGGGGTCGAGGTGCATCGGCGCAACCTGACCGATTGGCTCGAATGGATGGGATTGATCGCCGCCGGTGCAGCGGCCAAACTCGATCGCTACATCGGCTTCTACGAACCCTACTACAACAGCCACGACACGCTCGACAAGGATACGGACGTGCAGGAAGAGGTACGCAACGTGGCGCGCGCGGTGGTCGGCGCGGTGGCGCAACTGCGTGCCGGCGAGTTGGCGCAGCCCGACCGCAGAATCAAATGGCCGCGGCCGAAGTAAGGAAACCAGCCTTGAAGCACCCGCCGATCTCTCCATCTCCAAAGCCCAAGACGCTGGTGCGACAGGAAGACGAATTAACCGACGAAGGTGCGCGCCACCACCAGCGCTCGCGGGAGCCGGACTGCCGCCGCTATCGATCGCGATTGCGCGCCATCGAGCGCCACCCGGATCATTTAGCCAGGCGGCACGCCGCTGCAACGCCGCGCGCGGACCTGGCCAAGCCGGCAGCGGTTGATCTTCCATCGGAAGACAAGCGCCGGCTGGCCGATTGAAATTCTGGTGGGCCATATGGTGATTTGGTCGCGCGGGGTTCGTGGGTCAGGCCGCCAGGGCGGGGTAGTCGGTGTAGCCCTTGGCGCCGGGCACATAGAACGTCGCCATGTCCGGCACATTGAGCGGGGCTTCCTTGCGCATCCGCGCCACCAGGTCGGGGTTGGCCAGAAACGCGCGTCCGAAAGCGACCAGATCGCCGCGCTGGTCGAGCAGTGCCTGTTCGGCGCTGGCGCCATCGAAGCCTCCGGAAAGGATGAACAGACCCGCGAACCCGGTGCGCAGCTTGTGTTTGAAGTCGGCGGGAACCGGCGGCGCGCCCATGCTCGAGTGATCGACCAGATGGATGTAGAGCAGGCCCGCCGCAGAAAGGGAGTTGGCCAGCGCCAGATACTGCGCCTGAACTTCGGGAAACTCGCCTGTGCCGTTGAAGACGCCATAGGGCGAGAGGCGGATGCCGACCCGGTCGGAGCCGATCGCGGCGACCGTGGCGCGCACGATCTCCAGCGCCAGGCGGTTGCGACCTTCGATGCTGCCGCCATGGCCGTCGGTGCGCAGGTTGACGAGTGGATTGAGAAACTGCTCGATCAGGTAGCCGTTGGCGCCATGCAATTCGACCCCGTCGAACCCCGCGTCGAGCGCGAGTTTCGCGGACGTCGCGTATTCCTCCACGGCGTGCGCGATGTCGCCCCCGGTCATCGCTCGCGGCGCACTGTACGGCTGCATGCCCAGCGTATCGGTGTATAGCTCGCCCGGGCAGGCCGCCGTGCCCGGCCCGATCACCTCGGCGCCGCCCGGCAGGTTGGCGACATGCGCCACCCGGCCGCAGTGCATCAACTGCACGAAAATCTCGCCGCCTTGCGCATGGACAGCAGCCGTCGCGGCTTTCCAGGCCTCCACCTGCACCTTGTCGTACAACCCGGGGATGCGCGGGTAGCCCAGGCCGTTGGGGCTGGGCGACGTGCCCTCGGTGATGATGAGACCGGCTGTCGCGCGTTGACCGTAGTAGGTTGCCATCAGTGCATTGGGCGTGTGATCGGGCGTCGCCCGGCTGCGTGTCAGGGGCGCCATCACCATGTGATTGGCCAGTTGCAGCGAGCGGGCTGAAAACTTGTCGAAAAGCAT
>CAYYFR010000093.1:8401-15868 GCA_964470865.1 uncultured Burkholderiales bacterium
CATGACAGCGCGGGACCGAGTCACACGGCGAATCGAATCGACCTGTCCATCACCGGTGCGCGCCTCGAGGGCGCCCTAAAACGCTTCATCCCACGCAATCGAAAGCCGCGTTGCCGATTGAATCAGTCCGACCATGCTGTATGTCTGCGGAAAATTGCCCCAAAGTTCGTGGGTCACCGGGTCGATATGCTCGGCCAGGAGTCCCAGGCGGGTACGGCAGCCCAGCAGCTTGGTGAACAGCGCACGTGCCTCCTCGCGCCTGCCGAGCGCGGCGAGGGCATCGATGTACCAGAACGTACAGACGAGAAAGGCGTTTTCCGGGGCGCCGAAATCGTCGGCACCCGCATAGCGGAAAATGAAGTCACCGCGCCGCAATTCCCGTTCGACGGCAGCCACTGTCGACGCGAAGCGCGGATCGCCCGCCGCGATGAAACCGAGTTCATGCATAAGCAACAAACTCGCGTCCAGCGCGTCGCCGCCAAAGTCGGCGACGAAGCTCTGGCGGCGCGGATTCCAGGCCGCCTCGCAGATGCCCTTGTGTATGCGGGTCGCGCGCGCGCTCCAGTACGCCGTCCTCTGCGCCAGCCCGAGGTGCGCACCGATCTTGGCGAGCCGGTCGCATGCCGCCCAGCACATCAGCGCTGAAAACGTGTGGGTCTTGCGCGAGCCGCGCAGTTCCCACAGGCCGGCATCGGGCTCCTGCCACAAATCCGCAGCATGTTCGCCCAGCGCTTCGAGCTGGTTGAACAGGGCTTCGCTGCCGGTACGCGTGAGGCGTTTGTCGAAAAAGACATGGGCGGCCGCCAGCACCACCGAGCCATAGACGTCGTTCTGAAGCTGCAGGGCCGCCTGGTTGCCGATACGCACCGGCCCCATGCCTCGGTACCCTGCAAGGGTGGCGATTTCGCTTTCCGGCATGTCGACACGCCCGTTGATCCGGTAGACCGGTTGAAGAAATCCGTCCTTCGCCTGGGCGGCGACGTTGACGATGTAGTCGAGGTAACGTTCCATCGTGGCCGTGGCATTCAGGCGATTGAGCGCGTTGACCGTGAAGTAGGCGTCGCGTAGCCAGCAGTAGCGGTAATCCCAGTTACGCGCGCTGCCGGACGCCTCGGGAATCGATGTCGTCACCGCGGCGATGATCGCGCCGGTGTCGTCGACCGCGGAGAGCTTCAGGGTAATGGCGGCGCGGATGATGGCCTCCTGCCATTCGAAGGGAATCGCCAGGCCACGTACCCATTCGCGCCAATAGGCGACCGTCTGTTCGCAGAAGCGCCGCGCCACCTCACCCACCGAACCCTGCAGCGTCTCGTCCGGGCCGAGGATGAAGTCGAGTTCGCCAACGAGCGCGAATGGCGTTTCCTCGACCATCGCGGTGATCGAGCAGTTGGTGGTCAGGCGTGTCACGTATTCCGGGCCGACATAGCGCACGTGATTGCTGCCCCAGGTCCGCTGGGAGCGCGCGCTCCCGTAGCCGCGGGCTTGCCTCAAGCGGACCGTCAGCAACGGGCTGCCGGACAGGCAGCGCACGCGACGCACCAGCATGGTCGGGCTGAACATGCGGCCAAAATGCAGAAAGCGCGGAGCGAAGTCGGTTATTTCGATAACGCCGTTCTTGGTATCGAACAGGCGGGTGACGACAACGGCGGTATTGGCCAAGTATTCCTGTTCACTCCTGGCGAAATCGGCGAGTTCGAAGCGGAAGTACCCGAAATCCTCGTCTTCGGCGCTGTTCGCGCGCGGCCGCAGGAGCGAGCAGAACACGCTGTCGCCGTCAACGCGCGGCAGGCAGCACCAGACGATTTCGGCGCGCTCGTCGATCAGGGCGGAAACACTGGCGTTGCCTACCAGAGCGAGTTCAAGGTCGGAATTCATGCGGTTCGGTCCGTCGCGGCATAGGCGATCCATCCGGCCAGCCAGGCCCGCACGGCTGCGGCGTCCGCCAGCCGGGCGCGGGCCTGGGATTCCCCGCTTCCGACCTTGATCGAATGCCCAACCAGCGCATTGACCGTGCAAAAGCCGTATTCGTCGGTGAGGTCGTCGCCGACAAAAACCGGCACGCGTCCGCCAAACGGCGCCTCCTGCATGTAGTCCTCGATGGTGCTGCCCTTGTCGTAGCCGGTGGGCTTGATTTCGAACACCAACTTGCCGATCTGCATTTCGTACACCCCGCCAAGCATGCAGAGCGCCGCCGCCACTGCGTCGCGTGCGGCGCCGGCGAGTTCGGGAGCGCGGCGAAAGTGCAATGCAAGGCTCTGCCCCTTGTCCTCGAACAGCAAGCCCGGGTTCGCCGCCGCATAGGCCGACAGGCGCGCCGACACAGTACGAAGAAGCTCGCGGCGCGCGGCGTGGCGGTGCACGTTGCCGCCCGCATCACGGCGCTCGACGCCATGCTGACCGGCCGCCAAAAGGCGTTCTGGCGCGAAAAGACGGTCCAGATCGCGCAGCGAACGTCCGCTGATCAGCGCGAGCGCGCCGCCCGCCGCGCGTCTCAGGTTTGTCAGCAATTCGGACAATTCATCGTCGACCCGGACCGCAGCGGGCGTGGCAGCGAGGTCCAGCAGAGTGCCGTCCAAATCGAGGAAAAAGCACCAATCGCGCGCATACGGCGGCAGCGGCGCGACAGCACGTGCCTCCGACATGTCCGTCATGCTGCCTGCCTGAGCGCGGCGCGCGAAAGCACCCGGCGGCGATGGCGCATGCGCCCGGCGTCGAGCAGCATGCGTCCGGCCCAACGGTAGACGTTGAATTCCTGCACCAGGCCGCGCATGCTCTTCATGCGCGCCTGTTGCTCTTCCAGTGGCATGGTCAGGGCAAGCTTGAGCGCCGTGGCGCATTGCTCGACGTCGTAAGGGTTGATGATCAGCGCCTCGGCCAGCTCACGCGCGGCGCCGGCAAACTGCGACAGGATCAGCACGCCGGCGCAGTCGGCACGCGCCGCGACGAACTCCTTGGCCACCAGGTTCATGCCGTCGTGCAGGCTGGAAACGAAGCACAGTTCGCAGGCGCGATAGTAGCGGTAGACGCTGGCGGCGTCGTGGTGTTCGATGAGCAGGACGATGGGCTGATAACTCTCGCGACCAAAGCGCCGGTTGATGCGCGCGGCGGCGGCACGCACGCGCGCCTCGAAATCCTGGTACTCGTCGATAGAGGAGCGCGAAGGGGCAGCGATCTGCACGAAGGCGAAGCGCCCGATCCAGTCTGGTTCGAGCTCGAGCAATCGCTCGACCGCCCGAAAGCGTTCGATGATTCCTTTGGTGTAATCGAGCCGGTCGACGCCGACTCCGAGCCTGATCTCGGGAGGAAGCCCCAATTCACGGAGCACGGCCGCGCGGCATTCGGCCGGATCGGGCAGGCCGGCCAGCGCCGCCGGCGGCCATTCGATCGAGATTGGGTAGCGGTGCACCTCGGTCGGTTCGCCGCCATGGGTGATGCTGAAGATATCGCGATCCACACGTGCCTCCAGATAGCGGTCCACCGTATCGAAAAAATTATTGCAGTGATACTGGGTATGGAAACCCAGGATGGAGGAACCGAGCATGCCTTCGAGAATCTCTTCCCGCCATGGGCAGATGCCGAAAGTCTCGGGATTGGGCCAGGGAATGTGCCAGAAAGTGATGATGGTCGCACGTGGCAGGCGCTCGCGGATCATGCCGGGCAGCAGGGCAAAGTGGTAATCCTGCACCAGAACGATCGGATCCTCGGTGTGTGCCTCTTGCACGACCACGTCGGCGAAGCGGCGATTGACCGCGCGGTATTGCTCCCAGTCCTGCGCACGGAAAGTCGGCCGGGTGTGCGCGATATGGCACAGCGGCCAAAGTCCTTCGTTGGAAAAGCCATAGTAGTAGCCCGCCTCCTCCTCCCTGGAAAGCCAGACGCGGCGAATCCGGTAGCTGGGCTTGTCCGGCGGCACCATTACGCGGTCGTGCTTGTCGACCACCTCGCGATCGGCGGGCCCGCTGCCGTGCGCAATCCAGGTGCCGGAACAGGCGCGCATCACCGGCTCGAGGGCCGTGACGAGCCCGCTGGCGGGGCGCTGCACCTCAAGGACGTTGTTGCGCCGGGCGTGGATGTAGGGTTCGCGGTTGGAGACGATCAGTACTTGGTCGCCCTTGAGTTCCTGCTTGAGGATGTTGCGCAGGGTCTCGGGCGTCCATGACATTTGAGCCTCGTCCCGGCTGGCGCGCTCGGCCTCGATTTCGCGCACCAGCAGTTGCAGGTCGCGCGCGATCGGACGCAGTTCCGGCGCCGGCTGTCCGGCGCGCGCGCCGCGGATCGACTCGCCGGTGATGATCGCCTTGATCCCCGACATCCAGCCGCGCCAGCTGAGTTCGGCTATCACCACGGTGATGAGGGAAACCACGGCCGCGATCGCCGCGAACAAGACGAAGACATACTGCTTGGTGTCGTCGGTGCGCCGCTGCACGAAGCTCATGTCGTGCACGATCGCCAGATAGCCGATCTCCTGCCCTTCAAAATCGATCGGCTGGAGCGCAACGTGGAGCGCGCCGCCTGAGTGCGCGAGTACGTGGGAATGCTCGGTGGCGCGCTGCCCGAGACCCGGGCACTTCACGTCCTCGGGGAAAGCTGTGGTCCGATAGACGAGCTTGCCGGTTTTGTCGCAAAAGCCGAGGGCGAAAAGCCGCTCGTCTTGAATGATCGCGTTGAAATATTTCTGTACCTTGATGCGCGATCCCTCGCGCGTCAGGTCGGCCACGCGGTCACGCATCGTGTTGGCAATCAGGGAGGTGCGGATGTCGAGATCGCGCACGAACCATTTGAGTGTCAACTGGTCGACCAGCGGAACGACCGCGTACGCGATTGCAGTAAGCGCGATGCCCAACGGGATGACGAAGCGCAACGAAAGGCGCATGCCGTTCCTTCCTGCGGGACAAGGCCCGCTAGCGGTTCAAAAAAGGTCGAACACGAACCCGATTCGGGCCGCCGGCCGCGGTTGCGCAAACTTTCGATCCGGGGTCGCGGGCGTGCCTGAAAACAGCATAGCCCGGCTTTTATATTTGTGCAAATACAATCACCGGAATTGTGTATCATCAGTCGCGTCAGGCATTGTGCCGGACCAGGAGGGCACTTCATCGTGCCTTTGGCGGGCTCCAGCGGAGCCCGCCCTTTTTTCTAGATTTCCGACAGCGGCGTCTTCTTGCCGCTGGCGTCGCGCACGCGGAGCAGGCTGGTGAGTTTGAAAAGATGCTTTCCGAGCGCGACAAGATCTTCTGTAGAAAGACGCTTGAGCGCATCCGGCAGCACCCCTTCCGCAGGACCGGGCGCCTTCGCTACCGCCCTCCTTGCCGCAGGCGTGAGGAAGAGCCGCACGACGCGCTGATCCGCCAGGTCGCGCCTGCGCTCAATATGCCCTTCACGTTCCAGACGCTCGATCAGGTTGCTGGCGGTCGATTGATGGATCGACATCGCTCTTGCCAGTTCCGTCACCCGGAGCCCGGGTTTTTTCGCAACCTCGGAAAGTACCCACAACTGCGCGCCGCTCACGCCTGCGCTTTCCTCGACAGACCTGAAGTGTTTGCGCACCGATTTGAATATCAGGCGAAATTGGCCGAGGACCGCGACGGCTTGGGCAGCGTGCGGATCGGCACCCTTTTTTGGGTCTTGCAGTTTCGGCACAGCAGGCGCCGAAGGGGCCGCACGACGCGCTTTATTTTTCGATGAACTGGCGGAGCTTCTGGTCATGGAAATCGCATTTTCGATCGCATTGTTCTTCTTGTCCATCATTTCAGGCATGCTGGGCATCGGCGTTGCGATTGTCGCGGTTCCGGTCCTGTCGCTCGGCTTGAGCGATCTGGTCAATCAGGTACACCCGCCAAGCCTGATCCTGAACGGCGTTACGGCGTTACGGCGTTAGTCTCCGCCTTTCACACATGGCGCCAGACACTCGCTTCGTCCTCGTTCTCTGCCTGGCAGGCGCAGCGGGTTCTTATGTCGGCGCTCGTCTCGCGACCACACGCATCTCCCCGCTGATGCTTCGCCGCATCTTCCTGACCGCGATCATCGGGACCAAAAGCCTGCGGGCGCTGAGGATACTGGCTTGAATCGAGGAGGGGCCGGACCGGCACCGCCCGCGGATTGCGCTGTCGATGGTCCCGAAGGAGAAAACGCGATCTTTTATCATCCGTTCAATGGTATTATATTTGTACAAATCTTTTTGAAGGAGCGAATGATGATGCGACTTGCACTGACGGTCATTGCGATTGGCACACTGGTTTCAGCCTGTTCGTCGACGCCGCCCAAACCTGCAGAGGTCGCCGCAGCTCCGGCCTCGAAAGCAGCACCTTCTCCACCCCCCTCGGCCGGGGTAGCGCCGGTAGCCGCCCAGCCCAAGGTGACCGTGGAGACCGACGCACAGAAGCGCGACCGCATTGCCAAGGCGCTGGCGGCGCACAGCATTTTCTTCGACTATGACGATTTTTCCATCAACGCAAAGTACCAGGACGTCCTGAAGCAGGATGTCGATCTCCTCAGGTCCGCGCCGCAGATGTCTTTGCGGCTGGTGGGCAGTGCCGACGAGCGCGGCAGTTCGGAATACAACCTCGCGCTGGGGCAAAAGCGTGCCGAGGCGGTGCGACGCGCCCTGACGCTACACGGCATTGCGGAGTCCAGGCTGGAAGCAGTCAGCTATGGCAAGGAGAAGCCGCGCGGGCTGTGCCATGAGGAGAAGTGCTGGGCGGAAAACCGGCGCGTCGATATGTCAGGCAAGTAAGGCGCCAACGCCGGCTCGCCGCAGCGCGGCGCCGATCGGCGGTTCACGATTCGACGATCAGCTTCACCCGCTCGACCTTGACACGCACCCGCAGCCATCTTTCGATGCGCAACCTTTCCTCTGGGGTCAGCGGCTTGGTTACCGTCAGGCTGACCAAGAGAAGCTTGTCACTCCCTTGTCCGATCCGGCCTTGGTTGCAAACGCTTCGGCAAGGGCGACGGACCGGATTTGCGGATATTGTGCGTAGAACTCCTGCGAAATCTCGGTCCATCTTGCCTGCGCCGCAGATGCTTCCTGGACCTTTGCTTGCAGCGCCTGAATCTGGCGGGCTTTTTCTTCCAGCGAGCGTTGGCTCTGTTTGTACAGGTCGGTCATGATGCCAGCGCGCCGGACCTTCATGTCCGGCTGCTGTGCGGTCGATTGATGGACAACCAGTTCAGCGCCTTCGATGCCGTAGTTGCGCAATCTTTCACGGGCAAGCTCGACCTGCTCACGCCGAATCACATCGCCGACTACCGTGACCTCGATCGAGCGACTTGCCGGGTCGACGTTGGTCTCGGCCACATGCGTTCCCTTCAATGTCAGTTCCTGCTTGACTAACTCCTTGGCACGCCCTTTGAACAGTTCGTTCCTGACCAACTGGTAGGCGATATAGCAGCTCGGCAAGACAGTCACGAATACGACGAGGGTCAGGTAGCGCCGCACCTTCACTTCGTTCCTGGCGTCGACGAAATGCT
>CAYYFR010000093.1:15968-17561 GCA_964470865.1 uncultured Burkholderiales bacterium
GAATCGCGCCGCGACGGCCGCTTTGAAGCGCTGCACCAGAGCTCTGGCGTCGGACTGTCAATGGCCATTTGCCATCCTCGGTTAGCGGATATTGCCGCGGGACTTCAATTCTCCCAGCATTCGCAAGAGCGGCGTGACAGTCAGGCCCTGGACCAGAATCGAGAACGCAACCACGGCAAAGGTGAGAACGACGATCTGACCACGATAGGGAAGATCGACCGGCAGGCCAAGCGCCAGGGCCAGTGCCAGGGCGCCGCGCAATCCCCCCCAGAACAGGACGTGCTGGTGCGCCGACGAGACCCGCAATCCGGATCTCATGAACACAGCGCAGAGCGGATAGATCGCAACCGCGCGGCCGAGTGTCACAAGGAGGATGGCAACCAATGCGGGGCCCCAAAGCCCGGTCAGATCCTGTTGCGCTTCGTGGACGCCGATCAGAAGGAAAATCAGCGAATTGGCGACAAACGCGGCGTACTCCCAGAACGCTTCGACCGCCCCGCGGCCACGGGCTGAAATGGCGCCGAGCGACCCTGTATTACCCAGGATCAGGCCGGCGACAAGCGTTGCCAAAACGCCCGACATGTGGAAGTGCTCGGCCAGCAGAAACGAGCCGTATGCGGCGATGGTTGTAAAGGTTATTTCCACCAGATGGTCTTCGGTCTTGCCTGCAAGATAGAGAGTCCCCAGCGCAACCACGGCGCCGCAGGCCGCACCACCGCCGACTGTGAGCAGGACTTCGGTGACCACCCCGGTCGCAGTCAACTGGTGGCCAGCGGCCACGGCGACGAGCACGCCGAACATGACAGCCGCGGCGCCGTCGTTGAACAAGCTTTCCGATTCCACCAGGATACGCAGGCGCCCGCTCACACCGGCCTCCTTGAAGGTCGCTATCACCGAGACCGGGTCAGTCGCGGAAATCAGTACGCCGAATATGGCCGCACTGAGCCATGGCCAGCCAGCGAAGTAGTGCATGCCGACGCTCGTGATCGCTGCCGCCAGTGCCACGCCGAGCGTTGCCATCGGGATGACCACCGGCAGTTCCCTGCGCAGCTCCCGCCAAGGGAGCGCCAGCGCTGCCTCGAAAATGAGCGGCGGGAGCAGCGCTGAAAAAATCACTTCTTTGGTGAGCACGACGCTCTTGCCTGCCGGCAGCAGAGTCACTACCGCGCCTGTAAGAACGAGCCCGACGCTGTAAGGGACGCGCAGCCTGCGTGACAGCATCGCAACTACGCCGGCGATCAGCAATAAAATTTCAAGTCGTTCGATCGTGAAACCCATCAGGCTCTTTTCAACCGCTACTTTATGCGCGAGGACTACGTTGCCGGCAGACGGGCCCGTGCCCGCCAAAAATCGATCGAAGCCGGGCCTCGCCCCGCGCCGCTTCGCCAAGCGCGGAATTGCATGCACGCAAAACGAGGCTTGAGCTTAGGCGCCGCTCGGGCAGAGGCGGTGCTACGGCCGGACTGTTTCGAGAAGCCGCGCACTCACGAAGGCGCACACCCACGCGTTGCAGAAATACAGGGATGCAAGGTCGCCTTGTTGCAAAAGGCGACCGTCTTCCAACGTAACAGGCGGCGCCGCAAATCCCTGGTT
>CAYYFR010000093.1:17661-20992 GCA_964470865.1 uncultured Burkholderiales bacterium
TGGTAAACATTTTTCGTAGTCTTCCCGATCGTCGCCGCAGCGGGCGAAATTCTTCTTCTCTTCGAAAGTCACTCACACGCCCTCTACCAGCAAGGCTTTCCGGGCATGCGCACCGGAAGTTGTCGGCAAGCAGCAACCGGTCGATGCGAATGCCCCGCATCAGGCAGGGCTACAACCGATGCGTTGCCCAGGTGAGGGCCAGGAAGTCTGCCGACGACGCTAGCAACGCCTACCGCGCTGCTATTTGGGCAGGCTTCGCAGGGTACCTGGCGGCTCGACCCACACGAAGCGTTCCTGCACCAGCTTGCCACCGGACTTGACATTGAACCGGACGACCTTGGTATCGCCATGCCGCGTAGCTTCGACGGTGTATTGCGCAGGCTTCAAGCGCAGAAGCAGCAGCGGGCCCTGCCCTTCAAGTCGCGCAAGCACCGCATTTCCCGACTTGATCGTCACCGCCGCGTCAGCGACCCATTGGCCGTGGAGATTGGAGGCCTCGACCGCAGACAATTCCAGCAGTGCGCTGTATTGATCGGCCTGACCGCGGATAGCTTTCTCTTCCCCATCGCCGATACCACCGGACAAATACGTCAGGCCTCCAAGTGTCTTCGGCGCGGGCAGCTGCGCGATGGCGTGGCCCGCGGCGAACAGGGAAATCAGGAAAAAGATTCGCAACATTTGCTTGAGCATGTCTTGTCCTCTGGAAGTCAGTCACGTGGCCACCTTGCTCTTATCTCGGCCGGTATCGAGTTGGTACGCGCATACCCGTATGCAAGGTGCGCGTACGGCCGCGCCGCGTCTGTGCGTTGACGTACAGAGAAGCCGAATTGCCGACTCGGGATCCCCCGCCATGCAAAATATCGCGATGCGTCCCGGCTGCATTCTGCTTTGCCCAACGCTCGAGCGCGTGTGCGCTGTCACACAGACGAGGTCGCGCGGGCACGGCAGAGTGTTTAGTCTCCCGGTACTGAGCCCGTTGCCGTCCCGGTCATGCAGCGTTTGGCGTGCCGATATCGGCGCATCGCGCCGCGCCATAAAAGCCATCGAAGGAAACGACATGAAGACCACTCATACGCCTGACACGCTCACCCAGGCGAGCCTTGCCCAACCGGCGTCATTCGAGGGGCAGCCCCGTCTGCGCCTGTGCCAGCCGACCCATCGACGGGGTCCCGACAACCAGCAGGACCAGATCAGCGGGTAGCTGTTCCATGCGGGGCCAGCACCGATCCGCCTGTGCGTCGCTGCCGAGTCGTCGGCGTAGTCCACGGGCGATGTCCGGGCCGGCCATCACCGAGGTCGCCGGGTGCACCGAGACGATCTGAAAAGGCTGATCGGGTCAAACGCGTGCGCGGGTGCATCCGTTGCACTTTCGTCCCCACATTCTTCCCGCTCCATGCAACGCTTCGTCTTCCTGCTGCTGTTGCTCCTCGGACTGCCGGTCCACGCCGCAAAGGTGCGCCTCGAGGCACCCGAGCCTGTGGCGGGTTTGATCGCCCGCTATATCAATCTTGAAGACAGTGCAGTGCCCGCCTCGCCTGCCGGCATGCTGCGGCGCATGCAGCTGGAAATCCCCGCGCTGCTCGCCACCGAGGGCTATTTCTCCGCTACCGTCGCGCTCAACGGCGCGACAGCGCCGGTCACCGTGGTGGTTACGCCGGGACCGCGCGCCACGATTACCGCGCTCAGCCTGAAGATCGAGGGCATGATCAGTGAAGAGCGACGCCAGGCCATCGAGCGGAAATGGTTGCTCAAGGTCGGCGCGCCGTTCCGGCAGGCCGATTGGGACGCCGCCAAGCAGGAAGTGCTGCGCGAGTTGCTCGCCGAAGACCATGCGGGCGCCAACCTGACATTCAGTCAGGCCGAGGTCGATGCCGCTGGCCACAGCGTGAGACTGCGCGTCGAATACCAGGCCGGGCCGCGCTACCGCTACGGCGAGTTGCGCATGGATGGACTGCTGCGTTATCGGCCGGAACTGGTGGAACGTTTCAATCGCAGCGTCCGGCCCGGCGCGATATACCGCGAAAGTGATCTGCTCACGCTGCAGACCAACCTGCAGAACACACCCTATTTCTCGTCGGTATTGATCGACATCGACACCAGCGCACCCGTTGCGGCCGACGGCACTGTCACTGCACCGGTCGACATCCGTCTGCGCGAACGCTCGCCGCATCGCGTCAGCTTCGGCGCAGGCGTCAGCAGCAATACCGGGGCGCGCGTCGAAGCCAACTACCGCACCGCAGACCTGTTCCATCGCGCCTGGGAATTGAGTACGGGATTGCGCATCGAACAGCTCAAGCAGACCGCGTACGCCGATGTGTTTCTGCCGCCTACGCCCGACAACTATCGCGACAGTTTCGGCGCCCTGGCCGAAAAGTCCAACATCCGCGGCTTGACCATCAACCGCGCTGCCATCGGGGCGGCTCGCGCACAACAACGCGGGCAAGTCGACTATCGCCTTGGCGTCAACTGGCAGACCGAGCAAAAACTGCCGCTCGATGCATTGCGATCCGACAACAAGGCCCTCACACTCAATCTCGGGCTGACGTGGCGCGCCAGCGGCAGCCGCCTTGACACCGGCGAAGGTCAGTCCGCGCAGTTGCAGATCGGCGGCGGCGCCAAGGCCGTGCTGTCGGACCAGAACTTTGTGCGCCTGCACGGCCGCTATCAGACCCTGTTCAACATTAACCGCAGCAACAGCATGATGCTGCGCGCCGAACTCGGTGCCACGCTGGCGAACTCGCGCCAGGGCATTCCGCAGGATTTCCTGTTTCGCGCCGGCGGTACCAATTCGGTGCGCGGCTACGCCTACCAGAGCCTGGGGGTAAGGGAGGGTTCCGCCACAGTCGGCGGACGCTATCTCGCCGTGCTGAGCGCGGAAATTACCCATTGGCTCTCCGGCCCATGGGGTATCGCCGCCTTTGTGGATGCCGGCGACGCGGCCGATACCCGCGCGGATTTCCGCTTCGCCACCGGCGTGGGTATGGGCGCGCGCTGGCGCAGCCCGGCGGGGCCGGTTGCGATCGACATCGGTCACGGCACCCGCACCGGCGAGACGCACCTGCATTTTTCACTGGCGGTGCCTTTCTGATGAGCGACACCCGCGCGCCGAAAAAGCGTGGCCGCCGTTGGCCGTGGGTACTGGTCGCGATCCCGCTTTTGGTGTTGGCCGGGCTTGGCTGGCTGGTTGAAACCGAAAGCGGCCTGATCGCCATAGCGCGTGTCGCCAGCGGCATGAGCGCCGGACGTCTCAGCATCGAAGCCCCGCGAGGCAGTTTTGCGGGTCCGTTGCGCCTTGCATCCCTGCGCTGGCGCGATGCGGTCGATGACGTGC
>CAYYFR010000094.1:0-3589 GCA_964470865.1 uncultured Burkholderiales bacterium
CGGGCTGCCTCATTGTGCCTGCAGATCGAGTTCGACCCGGCCCGGCAGGCTGCTGCGCAGGGCTGCGTGCAGGTAGCAGGTGTTTTCCGCCACCTCCAGCAGGTTCTGCATGACTTCGTCCGGTTCCTCGGCATGCAGGAACACATGGGTGTCGACCGGTTCCAGCCCGCCCTTTTGCGTGCCGGCCGCGATGTCGCCGGCGAGTGTGAAGGGCAGGGTCTGCACAAAGCGGATCGCGCGCACTTTATGCTTGCGGTGCTCGATGTAGCGGGTGAATTGCGTCATGTAGCAAAAGGCGATGCCGGCGGCGATCATGGCCAGGCCCGAAGGCGCCTCGCCGCCATCCGGACGTTCATCGCAGGTGATGCGAAAGGCGGCGCCCGGTGAGCGTGGCGCCACCGTGGTGGCGACGATCCCGGTGGCATCGCGCAGCACGCTTTCGCCCGGGATGGTGATCGGCACGCGGCCTTCGGCCGGCATCGCCGGCGGCCCGCCCTCGGGTAACGGGCGCAGGATGCGCTCGACGATTTCGTAGGCTGGTGCTGCCCCGGCCAGCGGCGCCGGTGCGCCGGCATGCGCCTTGAACGGGTCGTGTTCATCGGCCGCGGTGGAGGCGGCGACGCGCGTCACCGGGCAGCGCCGCCCGTTGACATAGAGTGCGAAGGTGTTGACCTGCGGCAAAGCCATTGCCGCGTGGGCCGGCGATGCCGCAAGCGCGGCTTCGAGCACCCGCATGACTTCGTCGCGCGGAGCGGCAGAGCGGGCGCGAACCTGCACGGTCACCGCTTCGGCGCTGCCCTCACCGGTGCCGCGGAAAAAGGAGCCGTTGAAGAAGTACTGGTTGTTGAGCGTGATGCCGGTGATCGCAAGCGGTATCCGCCTCGCGCGCGCTACGGCCAGAGCGCGATTGACGAAGTCCGCATGCAGGCCGGCGTTGTAGAAGGCCAGCGGAAATGGTGCCAGGTCGGTGCCCTTGAGGATCGCACCCTCGTCGCTGGTCAGGCGCCAGGTGGCGCCGTCGGCACCCTCGCTGACCACCACTTCCTTCTGATGCCCGCCCATGGTGCGCGCCTCGACGCGAAACACGTCGCGCGCCGGGGCGATGCCAGCGACCGTGGCGGCGCGTCGGCCGCCTCGAACCTTGAAAGCCAGTGGGTAGCCGGCGCCGTCGATGCGGTCGAAATTCATGACAAATCTCCGTAAACTGGGATGCGTATGCTAAAGGCTTTTTTGGAACTGCGTTGATGCGGGCGGCGAAACAGGCTTTGCGCGCCCGTTCGGACGGCAGCAGCGCCGGCGGTGGACGCATATCACGGGGAAAGGTACAGAACATGAGTGCAGGCTACCTGGCGGAAGTCACTAGCGAATCGGCCAGCGGTGAAATCGCGCGCATTTACGCCGAGATTCGGCGCCTGAGTGCGGGCCCGCTGGTGGCCCTGATCTACCGCCACCTGGCCAGCCAGCCGGGCGCGCTGGAGGCGCTGTGGCGTTCTGTCGGGCCGATCCTCGACAGCGGTGAATTGCAGGAACGCGCGTGGGCGGCGGCAGGCACCGCGTGGACCGGGCCGGTGCCGGAGATGGGCGCTGCGCTGCGCGGTCTCGCGGGCGACTCCGCGAGCGACTCATTGGCGCCTGCCGTGGACGTGATCGAGGCCTACAACCGCGCCAATCCGGTGAACTACATGATCATTTGCATGTTGCGCGTAGCCGGGTCGTCAGTAACGCCCGCGCGCCGGGCGGCGCTGGCGCCGCCCTGGTCGCCGCCAGCGGCGATCCGCGCGATCGCACCGATACCGTCGATGGATGCTCTGCCTGCCGAGGTGCGCGCCGTGGTCGACAGCTTCGCCAAGGCAGATGCACCTGGAGCGATGCTGCTGGTGCCGACCCTGTACCGGCATGTTTCGCATTGGCCTCTACTGCTCGCGCTGGTGGCGCGTGAAGTGCAGCCGCGCCTCCTGCAAGGTGTTTTCACCCCCGCGATCAAGGCCTTTGAGGCCGGCAGCATGGATGTGGCGGCACAGTTGGTGGTGCGCCACGCCTTTGTCGTCGACCCATTGCTGGCGACGCCGGCGCTGCGCAACGTGTTCGAGCGCTTCGGCCAGGTGATTCCCGAGATGGTGGTGATCGGGAGTTTCCTGCGCCGTATGCTCTCGAAGACTTGATGCTTCCCGAGGCCGCTTTCGAGTTGTGGCGGGAGGCGCGGGCGGCGCATGCTTGCGCGTGGATTTGAAGGCGTTAAAATCCGCTCAGGCGGTGCAGGGTCGCAGCCGACCTCGATTGGAAGAGAATCGTCCCCGGTGGGGCGCCCGGACTTCAAACCCGGAGAGGGGCGTCAGACGTTCCTGGTGGGTTCGACTCCCACTCACTTCCGCCAGTCAAATGCGGGCGGCGGCGCAAAAATGAAACGGGGCCGCGCAAGGCGACCCCGAAAGACCTGGTACTGCGCTGGCATGCACTACGCCTGCGTCATTTTTTCTGTGATTCGTAAAAGTTGATCAGTTTGATCACGTCCGCCGCGTCGATGCGTCCGATCGGGCCGGAACTGTAGCTTGAAGTGATCACCTTGCCATTCGCGCCGATGATGAATTCCGACGGTTGAACGATGCTGCGCCGTTCTTCCCACCATGAACCGAGCGCATCGGCCTGCGCCCGCGTGACGCCGTAGCCTACAGGGAAAGAGACCTCGGCTGCGACCAGTTGCGCCTTTTCTTCCGGATCAACGCTGGCGGCGAATATCGATGCGCCAACGGCCGCGAGTTCGTTCTTGAGTTTTTCGAAGCCGACCAACTGCCGGCGACAATAGGGTCACCAGTGGCCTCGATAAAACAGCGCCACCTGGTATTTGGCATTGCTGTCGGGGAGATTGATGCTTCCGCCGCCGACCAGGGGGATGGTCATTGCCGGGAATGCGTCGCCCGAGTTGAGTTTTTCCGCCATGCGAGTCTTTCCTTTGCGTGTGGGGTTGGGTAAACCAGGAGCGCACGGTTTGGGTCGTGCGCTCCCGGCGAGTCTACTTCAAGAGCGTGTTGCGCGGCGCGGCTGCGCGATGCATCAAGCCAGCGGCGCCAGCGGCCTGGCGTCGAGGGTGCGCATGAAGACCTGCATGCCGTAATGAAAGGCGATGAACCCGCCCAGCTCCATGATCTGCGCTTCGCTGTAATGGCGCTTCATCTCGTCATAAAAGGCCGCATCGACCTTTTGCGGGTCGAGGTACATCTGGTCGGCATAGCGCAGCGCAACCCGCTCGGCCTCGGTGAAGCGCGGGTCATCGTCGTAATCGCCGCAGCCGGCGTCGATGCGTGCTTCATCAAGACCGGCGGCCAACGCCTGTTTGGAGCGCAGGCCGCCGAAATAGCTGTCGCCGGCGAAACGCGCCAGTTGGATGCGGATGATTTCCTTCAGGCGGTGATCGACATTGCCCTGGGTGTGCGACACCAGCAGCGCGTTGAGCAGCACCTTGGCATAGGCTGGCACGCGCGCCACGATGCGGGTGAACAGGGCGTCGGGTACGCCCGTGGCCTCGGCGCGCGCCATCAGGGCCAGCAGTTCGGGGTCGGTGATCTGCGCGGCTTCGAGCGGTTCGATGTGC
>CAYYFR010000094.1:3689-15216 GCA_964470865.1 uncultured Burkholderiales bacterium
CAGGGCCAGCAGTTCGGGGTCGGTGATCTGCGCGGCTTCGAGCGGTTCGATGTGCGGCATCAGGCGGCCACTTTCTCGCTGAGCGATACCGGTGCGGCGCCGTACAGGCGCGCGGATTCCGCCTGGCTGATCAAGACGCCGTCGGGCGAGAACATGGGGTAGAACTTGAGGGTGCCGAAAAACGTGTGATAGCCGATATTGAAACCGATGAAGGTGCCCAGCTCGACGATTTCCGCCTCGTCGTAATGCAGGCGCAGCTCATCGTAGAACGCGGCATCAATCGAATCCGCATCGGTGGCCATCAATTCGCAGTACCGCAGCGCGATTTTCTCGGCAGCGTTGAAGCGGCTGCTGGTGGCGTGGCGGTCGATGCCTTCGTCGAGCATGTCTTCGGTCAGGCCGTTCCGCTTCGCCGAAGCGGATCTGACGTTGCCTCAGTAGCTGCACGCGGCCATGCGCGAGAGCAGCACGCGAATGATTTCCTTCAGGGTGTGGCTGATGCGCCCGCTGTTGAAACAGGTGCTCCATGCCACGAACATGGCCTCGGCCTGGTCCGGGTTGTGGCCCATCATGGCGTGGAAGGCCGGGTCCGGTGCGCGGTGCTCGAGACACTGCTCGATCAGCGGCTTGAGCTTGGTTTTTTTCAGTTCATCGATATCGAGCATCGTGATGTTCGGCATGCTTTGCCCCGCTTGTGAATGAACGAACAGCTTGAACTACAGATATGTTTCGATCGCGCGGCGCAGAACCTGCTTGCGGTCGATGCCGCTGCGGGTTTCGACGACCGCACCATCCTTGAACAGCAAAAGCGTCGGCAGGCCGCGCACGCCGAAGCGCGCCAGCAGCGCCGGGTTATGCTCGGCGTCGACTTGGCCAATCAGCACGTCGGGCGGGATTTCGGTGGCCAATTGCTGCAACAGGCGTGTCATCTGGCGGCAGGGAATGCAGGTCTCCGACCAGAATTCGACCACGCTTACACCGGGGCGTGCGACCACGACCGAGTCGAAATTGGCATTGTCCAGCGTGGTGAATTCGGCGGCTTTCATGGAGCGTGAGTACACACGATCGCGCCGCGCCTGTCAATCGCCATGACGCTGTCGCAGGCATACTTCCGGCCCCAAGCGCGCTTGCCGTCAATGCCGCGCCGGTGCGCCAGCGGCGCTAACTGGAAATTCGTGTCCACACCCACACCAGCGGATCGAACCAGTCGTAACGCACGGCGCGCCCGCCAAGGCAGCCTTGCAGAAAGGTTTCGGTTTCGCGCAACACCTGGTACTGATGCGCCCACCAGCCAGGGCTGTGTCCCATGCGGCGAAGCGCCACAAAGCGCACCGGTTTGCCTGCATTGGCGAGCGCGTCAGCCATGCGCTGCGACTGCTCGATCCTGACGCGCACGTCACGATCGCCGTGCAGGATCAGCACAGGGCGTTGCAGTTGCGCGGCATGCGTCAAGGGCGAGCGCCGCATCATCTCCGCACGGTCCGCAGGGTTCTTTGGATTGCCGACAAAGTCATGCCAGTTGGAAAGGTCTACTTCCCAGTAAGGTGGGAAATTTTCGATCAATGAGGCCAGATCCGTGGGGCCGGCGATCGAGATGCCGCAGGCGAAGGTTTGCGGGCTGGCGATGAGCCCGGTCAGGGCGGCGTAGCCGCCGTAGCTGAAGCCCATGATGGCGATCTTCGCCGGGTCGGCGATGCCGCGTGCCTTGGCCCATTCGACCGCATCAAGCAGGTCATCCTGCATGCGCCCGGCGAATTCGCCCATGCCGGCACGCTGGAAGTCGCGTCCATAGCCACTCGAGCCGCGAAAATCCACTTGCAGCACGGCATAGCCGCGGTTGACCAGGAACTGCGCCCGTGCGGCATCCTCGGAGCGGAACGGATCGGCCCAGGCGGTGCGCGCCCACGGGCCGCCATGCACCATCAGCACCAGCGGCAGGCCCTTGGGTTCGACTCCGCGAGGCACGGTCAGATAGCCTGGCAAAGGCAAGCCGTCGCGCGCGGCAATCGACACCGGCTGCATCGGTGAAAGCACTGCTTCCATATCTTGCGGCACGCTCCTGGCCAGCAGTTCATGAGTGCCGCGCGTGCGGTCGAGCAGGAAGGTTTCGCTGCTGGTCGATGTCGAGAAGCCGACGATGAGCTGTTGCTCGGTGCGATCGCTGCTGATCAGCTCGAAGCCGAAGGGGCGCCCCTTGTAGCGTTCGATGAGCGGCCCCAAGTCTGACTTGAACTGCGCGTCCGGAAACTCGACTCGCGGATACCCGGGTGAGGCGAAGACTGCCAGCGGCATGCGCGTGACGCGGCTGATGGCGGCGCCACTGACATCGACTGTTGCATCCTCGAACTCGACCCGCTCCCAGCCCGGTCCAAGATGCAGCGCCACCAGCGCGCTGCGGTCGCGGCCGCGATTCGACAACGCCCACACCACACGCTCCTGCAGCGTGGGGCCGAGGATCTGCGCGCTGCCTTCCTGGCGCTTTCGCAACTCCGGTGCGCGTACGGCTTGCGGCTGGCTTTTTTGCTCGGGTGTGCGTTGCGCCTCGCGCGACTTTTGCCAGCCGCGCAGTGTGCCGTTCTCCAGCGTGATCGGCGCCACCGCATCGCCCGGGTTGCGCGCCACCAGGGTCTCGCGGCCGCTTGCAAGATCGATGCTGTAGAGATCGAAGAGTTTGCGGTTGCGCCGGTTATGCGTGACCAGCACCTTTTCCGGATCGGTTTCGCTCAACTGGTGAATCGCGGCCTTGACGCCGGAGTAAGGCGTCAGGTCGACCGCTGCGGACGATGATTCGGTGTCGATCATGTAGAGGTGCGGGTTCTCGGTTCCGCTGCGGTCCTGCAGGTAGAGCAGGCGGCGGCTGTCACTGGTCCATTGCACCGCGCCGGGCGCGCGCCAGCTGCGCACCTGACCGCTGTTGCGATCGCGCACAAACAAGGTTGCGCGCAACCAGGACGGGCCGACCCAGGCGATCTTGTTGCCGTCGGGTGAGAGCTGGTGGCCGCCGGTGTGGGTGCCGCGGGAGGTGAAACGCTGCGCCGCCAGCAGTTCCGGCAGCGCAGCGTCGCGCAATTGCGCATGCCGGGCCGGCTCGGTGCAGCCTGACGCAAGCAGGCAGGCGGCGAGGCCGGCGCATAGGCGACGCATCGAATTCAAGTCCGGAACTCGGCGAAAGCTTTGGGCTTGGGTCGTTGCGATGACAGTAATTTGCAGAAGTTCATGAAAAGCGCATGCGCTCCGTGATGTCAGCGTCGCTTCTTGCAACGGCTGGAAGGTTTGGGGGGCGGGCCTGGCACCTCTGTCCGACAGGCAGCGATTTTCACAGTTTAGCGGCGTTAGCCGCTGTTCATCTTGCAAAGCGCCCTGGATGCCGGCAGATATGCCTGGTTGTCGTGTGCCAACGCGCAATCCCTGACAATACGCAACCCGGCCTGATTTGACCTTTATTCGCTTGTCGATCGCTGATTCCGCCTTCCGTCGTGACGAACTGCGCATTCCCATTGTCTGGGCAGCGCTTTTGCTGTCATTGTTGCTGCACCTGGCAATCCTGTGGCAATGGCGCCTGCCAATCCTGCCACCCAGCCCGGGAGACCAAACCAAGGGGGCGACCACCGGTCAGCTCAGCGCGCGTATCGCGCCGCGGCCCGGGCCCGCGCCGCCACAGGCGCGTGCGGCCGCACCGGCGGCGCCGACGCCACCCGCGACACCTGCAGCGCCTCTTCCGCAACGCAAGTCGATCGCGCCGCCCGCACCCGCACCCGCTGCGGCGCCGCCGCTTCGCCCGCCCGCGCGCCCGCTGGCGGAGCGCTCGCCGCTGCTGGTGCCGCCGTCCGCGCCAATGCCACAGGCTCAGCCGCCGGCCGAGCAATCCGACATGGCAGCGCAAATCGAGGCGCGGCAGCGCGCCCGCGCGGGCGCAGCGCCGGCGCTACCGAGCGCGCCGGCCAGCGAAGCGCAGCCGATCGTAGGCGATGATGAAATTGCGCGACGCGATCGCAATATCGCCGCCAACCTGGGGTCGTTGCGTGCCCCTGCGCCGGGGGAAAACTCAAGGCGCGGCGGTGGCGTGTTTCAGATCCGCCGCATCGGCTACGAGGATGCCGAATTCATGTTCTTCGGCTGGAACAAGGACATGGGGCGCAACAACACCCAGTTGGTCGAGGTGCGCAAGGGCGACAATCCCGACATGCGCATCGCCGTGGTGCGGCGCATGATCGCGATCGTGCGGGAGCACGAGAAGGGTGACTTCCTGTGGGACTCCAGGCGCTCCGGGCGCAATGTGGCGCTTTCGGCACGTACCGAGGACACCGCCAAGCTCGAAGCTTTCCTGCTCAGGGAGTTCTTCTGAAGCGGTGCGGACGGATTAGCGCTTGCGCGCCGCGCATTGCAGCGGCAGAAACGCATTTGGCACGCTGGTCCGGTTATCGCCCTTGACGCTCATCTTGTCGGGCACCGCGGCATTGCCGCAGACCCAGGCTACCGGCACGATCGGCGCGTCTTCGACCACCGCGGGGCGGATGGTCAGGATCTTGCCCTTGAGCGAGCCGGCCACCGTATTGCCGAAGCTGAGGTGGATCGCACCGTCCTGCACGGTCAGGGCGCTTATCTGGTTGCCCACGATGCGATCGGCGGGCGGCAGGCCGGCGGCGGCGTTGTCGGCGGGAAAGGCCTGGGTCAGGGCCCAGGCGGCGCCGATCGGACCTTTGGCGACCTCGGCCAAGGGCAGCGCGGCCTCGATCTGCTGGCGCACGATGCGGTCCAGATATGAAGGCAGGGCGATCAGCGAGAGGATCGCGATCATGCCCAGCACCACCAGCATTTCGAGCAGGGTGAAGCCGGGTTGCGTGCGCGGCGCTGGCGCCTTGGTCACGCGCGCATCAGCGTGGACTTGCCGAACAGGCTTTCGATCAGGTCAACCGCCAGCGTCGCGGTGCGATTCCTGATATCGAACGCGGGATTGAGCTCCATCACGTCGAGCGATGCCAGCCGTTTGCTGTCGGCGATCATTTCCATGCACAGCTGCGCTTCGCGATAGGTCGGGCCGCCGCGCGCCGTGGTGGCCACGCCGGGGGCGATCTCGGGGTCGAGAAAATCGACATCGAAGCTCACATGCAAATGGGTGTCGTCGCTCATGCCGGACAGCGCGCGCTCCATGGTCTGGCGCATGCCCATCTCGTCGATGGTGCGCATGTCGAACACTTCAAGGCCGAGGGCGTGCACCAGGCGCTTTTCGCCCGCGTCGACGCTGCGGATGCCGATCAGGCGGACCTGTCGCGCATCGAGCGAGGGCATGGCGCCGCCAAGGCTTGTGAGTGCTGCCGGTCCGTGACCGGTCAGGCAGGCGATCGGCATGCCGTGCAGATTGCCGCTGGGTGTGATGGCGCTGGTGTTGCAATCGGCATGTGCATCCAGCCACAGCACACGCAAGGGGCGCTGCTGTTGCCGGCAGTGGGCGGCGATTGCGCTGATCGAGCCGATCGCCAGGCTATGGTCGCCGCCCATGAGGAGAGGCACGCGGCGCAGTTCGAGTTCGGCAATCACGGCGCGGTGCACTGCATCTACCCAGGCGACGACCTCGGCCAGATGCCGGTAGCCGTCCACCGCCGTGGTCCACGGGTTGGCAGGGCCTGCCAGATTGCCTCGATCGGCAACTTCGAGGCCGCGCGCGGCCAGAGCCTCGCAGAGGCCTGCCACGCGCAGCGCCTCCGGCCCCATGCTGGCGCCGCGGCTGCCCGCGCCGATGTCGGTAGGGGCGCCAATCAGGCTGATTGCCGGGGTCATGTGGAATCGGCGCTACGCATGGGTAAACGGGAGGGTGAACGGGGTTTCATCCACGCAGGGTATCAAATGCAGCCGTGCTGTGGCGATTGTGCCGGCTTCGCATCGGCGCACTCGTGGCACACTTCCACACATGTGTGGAAGATACGTGTCCCCCGCAGCTGCCGATATCGAACGGCACTGGAACCTGCGCCATGCGCCGAACCCGTTCGATCGCGTCAACTACAACGTCGCACCGACGCAGCCAGTGCCGGTGCTGCGGCGTGGTGCCGATGCCGCGCCCGCGCTCGCGGCCTTGCGCTTTGGGCTGATTCCTTTCTGGGCCAGGGGCGTGGCACCCAAATACAGCACCATCAACGCCACCATGGAGCGCATTCGCCAAGCCCCCAGTTATCGCGGCCCATGGCGGCGCGGCCAGCGTTGCATCGTCCCGGCTCTCGGGTTCTATGAGTGGCAGGTACTGGAAGACGCCGGCGGCAAGCCGGCCAAGCAGCCCTGGTACATACAGATCGGTGACCAGGCCATCTTCGGCATGGCCGGGCTGTGGGATGCCTCGACCGCGGCCGATGGCTCGGTAGTCGAATCCTGCACCCTGATCACCCTGCCGGCCAATCGCATGATGGCGCTGATCCACAACACGCGGCAACGCATGCCGGCGATTCTGGAGCGGTCGCGGCACGCGGCATGGCTTGCAGGCGATGCGGACGAAGCCTTCGCCTGTCTTACGCCCTATGCCGACGAGCTGATGATCGCGCGACCGGTATCGACTCGCGTCAACAGCCCGAAAAGCAATGATCCAGGCCTTGTCGATGAGATTTCGCGCGCCTGAGCTTTTCACCTTGGCCCGGAGCCAGGACAGGCCTCGCGGCAGATCGGCCAACCTGCCGCCTGGCAGGCGCGCAAGCTCCGGCGCCGGGTATTTCCGGGGGTGACGGAATCAATGTGCTTGCGTCGATGAATCCGGAACAAGCGTGGCCGCGGGTGGCAGTCATGGGCGCCGGCGCGGTCGGCTGCTACTACGGCGGCATGCTGGCGCGCGCCGGGGCGCCGGTGAACCTGATTGGTCGAGCCGCGCATGTCGAGGCGATCCGGCGCGACGGCTTGCGTTTCGATGGCCTGCACTTTCAGCAAGTCATCGCGCTAAAAGCGAGTACCACGCTTGAAGCGGTGGGCAGCGCCGACCTTGTGCTGTTTTGTGTCAAGTCCAGCGACACCGAGCAAGCTGCGCGCGCCATCGCGCCGCTGCTCAAGGCAGATGCGATGGTCCTGGCACTGCAGAATGGCGTCGACAACGCCGAACGCATCGCCGCCGTGGTGGCATGCCCGGTGGTGCCCGCAGTGGTCTACGTGGCATGCAACATGGGCGGCCCGGGGCATCTGCGCCACAGCGGCCGTGGCGATCTGGTGATCGGCAGCCTGCGCGGCGCAAGGCCTGAGCCGACGCCGGCGCAACTGGCGCGCCTGGCGGGTTGGCTGGAGGCGGCACAGGTGCCATGCCGTGTTTCCGACAACGTCGAGGGCGAGCTGTGGGGCAAGCTTCTCATCAACTGCACCTACAACGCGATTTCCGCCCTCGGCCGCGCCCGCTACAAACGCCTGACCGCCATCACGGAAACGCGTGCGCTGATGCGCGCGGTAGTGCTGGAAGTGCTGGCGGTGGCGCGTGCTTCCGGGGTGAACATGCCCGCCGGTGACTGGGTTGAAATCGCGCTCGGGCTCGCCGCCTCCATGCCCGAGGCGACCTCGTCGACAGCGCAGGACCTGGCGCGCGGCAAGCGCACCGAGATCGATCACCTGAACGGTTTTCTGGCCGCGCGCGGCGCCGCGTTGGCTATCGATACGCCGGTGAACCGCGCCCTGCATGCGCTGATAAAGCTGGCCGAGGACGGCCTGGAGTAACCAGTTTGACTTTGCGTAAGTCGGCACATCGCCGCACCAACCGGCGCAACCCGGGAGCATAGAGTAAAACCCCTGTATTGGATTGCCGCCGTTATCTTGATGGCTTGCGCAAGCTCGCCGTTTGCGCAGGCGCCGACCTGGCCGGTCAAGCCGGTCAAGCTGGTGGTCGGCTTTGCGCCGGGCGGTGCTGCCGATTACGTGGCGCGCGCTTTGTCCGAGCTGCTGGCACGCCCGCTGGGCCAGGCAATCGTGATTGAAAACCGCGCCGGCGCGGGCTCCTCGATCGCCGCCGAATATGTGGCGCGCTCGGCAGCGGACGGCTACACCATTCTGATCGCCAGTCCGTCATCGATTTCAGTCAATCCGGCGGTCAATCCCAAGCTGGGCTACAGCGCGCGCGACCTGGCGCCGGTGACGCGCGTATCGAGTTCCCCGCTGGTGGTGGCAGTCAATCCGGCGTTGGGCATCAACTCGATCGGCGAACTGATCGCGGCAGCAAAAAAGGTGCCGGGAAAATTCAACTACGCGTCCGGCAACGGCTCTGCGCCGCATTTGTCGGCGCTGCTTTTCTCGAAGTTGGCGCAAGTCGAGATGGTGCATGTGCCATTCAAGGGGGGGCAGCCCGGCGATGCAATCGGTGGTGGCGGGCGACACCCAGGTCACCTTCGGCACCCCGCCTTCGGAGTTGCCGCTGGTTGAAGCCAGGCGCCTCCAGGCACTGGCGATCATCAGCCGCGAGCGTCCGCCCCTGGTGTCGCAAATCCCCGGCATGCGCGAGGCCGGATTGCCGGATTACGAAATATCCTTCTGGTACGGATTCTTCTTTCCAGTTGGCACGCCGGTGGCAGCGATAAGGCGCCTGCACGAGGCCACCCAGGGTGTGCTGCAGCTGCCCGAGGTTAAGCAGGCACTGGCGCGCGAGGGTACCGAGACCACCGGTTCGAAGTCGCCGGAGGACTTCGCCGCGTTTGTAGCCGAGGACGCCAAGTTCTGGCTGCGGCTGGTGCGGGATTCAAAACTGACGGCGGAATGAGCGCGCGGCCGCGCCCCTGACTGTTGCCTCGAAACAACAAAAAATCCCTTTTTGGCCATAGGGTTAGGATTATTTGCTAAGGTGTCGGATAAGTTGTTGCGCAAACCTGTGGCAAGCTTGCCTGCGAGAGTGCGCAAAAATCAATTCGGAGCCTGTTTCATGGCTGTCATCGCAGTGGTCAATCGCAAGGGCGGTTCCGGCAAGTCGACGCTGGCGACACACGTTGCGAGCTATCTTGCCGATCGCGGTTGCGAGGTGATGCTGGGTGACGTGGATCGCCAGCAATCGTCGCGCCTGTGGCTCAACCTGCGCCCCGAGGGGCGCCCGCCGATTCATGGCTGGACCATCGACGAGCGCAACTTCGCGCGCCCGCCGGCGGGTGTGAAGCATGTGGTGCTTGACACCCCGGGCGGGTTCCAGGGCGTGGGCCTGATGAAAGTGGCGCTGTATGCCGACGCGATCCTGATTCCTTCGACGCCTTCGCTGTTTGATCGCCAGGCCGCCGCCGAATGCATCAAGGAATTGCGCACTTATCCGCGCGTGCAATTGGGCAAATGCCGCCTTGCCGGCATCGGCATGCGTATCGATGGCCGCACCCGTAACGCCGCACTGCTCGAGGCCTGGGCCGATGGCGAAGGATTGGCGCATCTGGGCACCATCAAGGAAGCCCAGGTCTACGCGCGTTGCCTGGAGCAGGGCATGTCGGTGTTCGACTTTCCGCGCAATCGCGCCATCGAGGGCTTTTTGCTGGACTGGCAGCGCATCTGCGGCTGGGTCGATGAGTTGCTCGAGGCACAGACTGCCGCTGCCCAGGCGGTGAACGCTGCCGCCAATCCACAACCGGTGCTCAATTCCAGTCTGCACGCCGCCACCCGCGCAGACCCGAACCGTGCCAACCACGCGACCGGGTTGGCCGCTCAAGCGGTGCTGCCGCGCCCCTCGGTGTTGTCCGTGGCGCTGGCCCAGCGCCGTGCCGAAGCCGCTGCGGCGGCGGCCACCTCAAGGGTGACCGAAACCCCGACATTCCTGCGCGCCTGAACCCATCTGAACCCGCCTTGGCCGCCGGGCGGCCGGCGATGGTACCCTTGAAGGGCAAGGAGACACTCATGCCCGATAGAGGCAATGCGCCGGCAATTCCCGGCCAGCCGACCGGTTCACCCACCGACGCATCCCTGACCGACTCGCCCTATGCGGTGATGCGCCTGATGGTCACGTTGCTGTTGATGACCATCGGCGGCGGCTGCATGTATCTGACAGCCGTGGTGCTGCCGGCGGTGCAGGCGGAGTTCGGGGTGGCGCGCGCCGATGCCTCGCTGCCTTATGCGGGCCTGATGATCGGCTTCGGCATCGGCGGCATCCTGATGGGGCGCCTGGCCGATCGCTTCGGCGTGATGGTGCCCCTGCTGATCGGTTCGGTCTGCCTGGCCCTGGGTTTTGTGGCGGCGGCGATGTCCAGCAACATCTGGACCTTCACCCTGGCGCACGCCATCCTGATTGCCATGTTCGGCAGTTCGGCGACCTTCGCACCGCTCATCGCCGATACCTCGCTGTGGTTCGTGCGCCGGCGCGGCATCGCGGTGGCGGTGTGTGCGAGCGGTAACTACGCGGCAGGCGCGATCTGGCCGCCGATCGTGCAGCATTTCATCGAAATCGCGGGCTGGCGCCAGACCTATATCGGACTGGCCGTGTTTTCGTTCGTGACCATGAGCGCGCTGGCGCTCATGATGCGGCGGCGGCCGCCGCCGCTGACCGAATCCGGGCCGGGTGCGGCTGCGATACACGGTGGGCTGGCTTCGGATCGGCCGTTCGGTCTCACGCCGGGCCAGGCGCAGGCATTGTTGTGTGCCGCCGCCTTGTGCTGTTGCGTGGCGATGGCGATGCCGCAGGTGCATATCGTGGCCTACTGCGGCGACCTGGGCTACGGCGCGGCCAGCGGCGCCAAGATGCTGTCGGTGATGCTCGCCGCCGGCATTGCCAGCCGCCTGATTTCGGGTGTGATCTGCGACCGCATCGGCGGACTGCGTACCCTGCTCCTGGGTGCCGCGCTCCAGGGCACGGCGCTGGTTCTTTTCCTGCCGTTTGATTCGCTGTGGTCGCTATACGCGGTGTCGGCGCTGTTCGGCCTGTTTCAAGGCGGCATCATTCCGGCCTACGCGATCATCGTGCGCGAATATTTCGCCCCGAAAGAGGCCGGCGCGCGGGTCGGCGCAGTGATCATGTTCAGCCTCTTCGGCATGGCGCTGGGCGGCTGGATGTCGGGCAAGGTGTTCGACCTGACCGGGTCGTACCACGCGGCTTTCATCAACGGCATTGGCTGGAACCTGCTCAACCTGGCGATCGTCGCATTCATCATGTGGCGCGTGCGGCGCCTGTTTTTCAAGGAAACCCTGAACAAGCCCGCAGGTTGAGAAAGCCGCTTTTGCAAGCTTTTGAATTGAATGGCACTGCTGTTCGCGAGCCCGATGGGGTCTGATTGCATGTAGCCTACCCCCGCCACCCCTTCGTAGTTCCGCAGCGCAGTTTTTCCAGACGCATCAACAGCTTGAGCGGCGAAGACGAAGACGGCACCTGGTGGTCGTTTACGAATTTCCGTAGAGGCACATTTTGGGCCTCGCAGACGTGCGAAGGCAAGGCGAAATTCAATTTGAGCCTGGCCCGTTCTCCCGCGCCAAATAAATAACTTGTTTTCGTTGCACCACATATTGCTGTATTCTGAATAGCGTTTCGCAACTCGCTGGATATCGTGTTGATTGCCACCTTCTTGCATTGCCCTTCCTCAGCAGCCATGACCATCAGCAGCGACGAGCGCCAGTTCTTCGT
>CAYYFR010000094.1:15316-20818 GCA_964470865.1 uncultured Burkholderiales bacterium
ATTGCCCTTCCTCAGCAGCCATGACCATCAGCAGCGACGAGCGCCAGTTCTTCGTGACCATGGGCGAGCGCATCGCCTCTTTGCGCAAGGCGCGCAACCTGACCCAGACCCATCTGGCCGAGGCGCTGGGCGTCACCCAGCAGGCGGTGCAGGCCTATGAGGCCGGCAGCCGACGCATTCCCGTGTCGGCATTGCCCTCCGTGGCGCGCACGCTTGCGGTATCGATGATGGAGCTTTTTGGGGAAGAGCCGCAGGGCAAGGCCGCGCGCAGCTCGGCCAGCGGCAAGCGCGGCCCCATGCCGCAGTGGCAGCAGCACATCGAGGCCATCGCCAAGCTGCCCCGCAGCCGCCAGCAGTTCGTGGCCGAGATGCTGAAGAACGTGCTCGGTCAGGGTGCGGCGCAGTGACGGCGCTGCAGCCCATCATCGGCAGCCGCATCCGCACGCTGCGCGAGCAACGCGTGATGATCGACGCCGACCTGGCCGAGCTTTACGGCGTGGCCACCAAGGTGCTGGTGCAGGCGGTCAAGCGCAACCTGGTGCGCTTCCCGGCGGACTTCATGTTTCAGCTCTCGGCCGAGGAGTTCGCGGCTTTGAGGTCACAGTCTGTGACCTCAAATGCCAGCGGCCAGCCCGGGCGCGGCGGCCGGCGCACTGCGCCCTATGCCTTCACCGAGCAAGGGGTGGCGATGCTGTCCTCGGTGCTCGGCAGCCCGCGCGCCATCGCGGTCAACATCGAGATCATGCGCACCTTCGTGCGCGTGCGGGCACTGGCCGTCACGCACGCCGACCTGGCCAAGCGGCTGGCCGAACTCGAAGACAAGACCGATGCGCTGGCCATGAACCACGACACCTTCAGCCGTAATACGCGCAACCAGCTCAAGCAGGTCTTCGACGCGCTCAAGGAACTCATGACGCCGCCCGATCCGCCCAAGCGGCCTATCGGGTTCATCAACCCCGAGGACAAGGGCAGCAAGAAGACTTCGGCAGCGAAGGGCAAGGCCTGAACCTACCTCTCGCTCACATTTTGGTTCTCGCAGACGTGCGAAGGCAAGGGCAGCGGCCCCTATTGCGAGGCACGACAGCGCCTGGCGCTGGGATTGATCACGCGTCTGACAACAGCGGCGGGCGACACGCTGGAAGCAGCCAGCCCGAAGCTATGGAAATGGCACGGTCGCACGATCAAACTGGCCGATGGCACCACCATATCCATGCCCGACACGCCCGCCTGTCAGGCGCTGTAACTGCAAAGCGGGACCCAGAAGGCCGGCCTGGGTTTCCCTCTGGCGATGCTGGTAGGTCTGATATCGCTGTCCACCGGCACGGTGCTGCGCTAGCAGCCTGTCGGACTTGGGGAGCATCGGCTTTCGCTTTCGTCGCCCCAAGTCCGACAGGCTGCTAGTCCCTCGGACCATGCCGCGGCAAACATACCGGGGCACAGGCGCTGCTTCGCACCCTGATGCCAGACCTGGAGGCGGGCGACGTGATTCTGGTAGATCGCCACCAATGCAACTACTTCACCGTCGCACTGCTGATCGAACGTGGCGGCGATCTGGTGACGCGCCAGCACCAACGCCAAATCACCGATTTTCGGCGCGGCAAGCGGCTGGGCCGGCGCGATCGGCTGGTGGAATGGGAGCGCCCCAAGCGCCCGACCTGGATGGACGAAGCGCCCAACGCGCGTATGCGCGCGCGGCTGCGCATGCGCCAAAACCGAAGTCGCTGGTCGCATCCTGGTCACCCTGCAGACCGACGCACGCTCGGTGAGCCCACTCGAACTCGATACGCTTTACGACCTGCGCTGGCGGGTCGAAGTGGATTTTCGTTCGATCAAGGCGGTGATGGGCATGGACATTCTGCGCGCCAACTCGCCTGCCATGATCCACAAGGAGACCGCGGTTCATCTATTGGCCTACAACCTGGTTTGCGCATTGGTCATGCGCGCGGCTATGGCCACACGCATCGCCGCTCGCGCTTTGAGCTTCATGGGCGCTCTGCAATTGTTGCTTGCGTTCGGACAGCAATTGCGCTTCGCCGGGCGTGCCAGCGCACGTACCATGACCACCTTCGTGCTTGGCGCTATCAGTTGCCTCCGACTACCGCATCGGCCCGGTCGTGTCGAACCACATGCCATCAAGCGAAAACCGAAAAACCATCAACTCCTCGCCACTCCGCGTCAGTCCGATCGTGAGAAGATCCTTCACTGGCGAAAGTTCAGACACCACTAAGGTAGTGCCAAGGCGGGTACCCCCCTTTTTCAACAGCCTGCTAATCCACCTTTGCCCCGGAGCGCCTGACCACCGGAATCCACTTCGCCATGTCGTCGGCGATCACCTTGGCGAAGGCGGCTGGTGGCGCGGCCGGCGCCACGTCGAAGCCCTGTTGTGCCAGGTTGTCGCGCACGTCGGCGCGCGCCAAAATCTTCGCGATTTCGGTATTCAGACGATTGGTGATGTCTGTGGGCAGCCCGGCCGGGCCGACCCAGCCGAACCAGGTGTTGACCTCGTAGCCCTTGACCCCTTTTTCATCGAGCGTGGGCACGTCCGGCAACAGGGGCGAGCGCGTCAGGCTGGTGACCGCCAACGCCCGCAGCTTGCCATCACGGATCTGGCTGATCACCGTGGGCGTGTTGAAAAAGCCCATGTTCACCTCACCCGACATCACCGCCAGGATGCCTTGCGGCGCTCCCTTGTAAGGCACGTGAACCAGGTCGGTGCCGGTCATCTGGCCGAACAGCACGCCCGACAAGTGATGCGAGGTGCCGCTGCCGCCGGAGGAAAAGTTGAGCGCACCGGGCCTGGCCTTGGCCGCATCGATCACCGCGCGCGGATCGCGCGCCGCGCTCGAGGGCGGCACCACCATCACGTTGGAGACGCCGCCGGTCAGGCCGATGGGCGTCAGATCCTTTTGCGAGTCGTAGCCAGGCTTCGAATACAGCGCCTGGTTGAACACCAGCGTGCCTTGCGATGCGAAACCGATGGTGTAGCCGTCGGGCGCGGCGCGTGCCATTTCGGTGGTGGCAATCGTGCCGCCGGCGCCGGCCTTGTTTTCGACCACCAAGGGCTGGCCGAGCGACTTGGCCAATTCGTTGCCGACCAGGCGCGAAATGATGTCGGCGGTGCTGCCGGCGGCCAGCGGGACCAATAGCTTGATGGGTTTGGAGGGCCATGCCTGGGCGCATGCCTGTGTAGCGACCAATAGCCATGCGGCGGCGGCGAGTGCGGACATCGCGCACGCGTTTGTCAGGGTTGCCCGGAACATATTCATGTGATCTCCAAAACGGCTGTGGGTGGCGTGCAAGGGCGCAACTCATCCGCAACATACATCATGATCGGGTCGCGCTCAGGTACCGGTAACTCAGGTACCGGTAAATCTCGGCTTGCGCTTCTCGTTGAACGCCGCGATGCCTTCGCGCCGGTCGTCGGTATCGAGCAAGCGGTAATACGCTTCCAGCTCGATCCGGTACCCGGAATGCAGATCGGTCTGCAAGCCGAAGTGGATCGATTTTTTCGCCTGCCGCACCGATAGCGGCGCGCAATCGGCGATGCGTTGCGCGGCGGCCAATGCCTCCCTGACCACGCTGCCGGGTTCGCACAGCTGGTTGACCATGCCCCATTCATGCGCCTCGGCTGCGGAGAACGGTTGCGCTGCGAGGATCAGTTCCTTGGCGCGCCGCTCGCCCACCGCGCGCGGCAGGTTTTGCGTGCCCATGGCGCCGGGCATGATGCCGATGCGGCATTCGGTCTGCGCGAACTTCGCCTCGCGGTCGGCGTAGATGAAGTCGCAGGTCAGCGCGGCTTCGAGGCCGCCCGCGAAGCAGATGCCGTTGACCGCAGCGATCCACGGCACCGGACATTCGATGCGCGTTTCGGCGGACCGTTCGGCGATCTCGTGCTGGATGGTCCAGTCGCGGATGCTCTGGGTGTTGCGCACCTTCAAGTCGCCGCCGGCGGAAAAGGCACGGCCGGCGCCGGTCAGTACCACGCAGCGCACCCAGTCGGGGTCGTAGGTCAGGCGCGTCAGCAGGTCGTGCGTTTCGCGGGTCATCTGCAGGTTCATCGCATTGAGCACAGCGGGCCGGTTCATGGTGACAAGCAGGATATGGTCGCCGACCTTTTCGGTCAGCAGGGCTTCGTAGGCGGGCATTTCGAACATGGATGCTCCTTGGTGCAGTTTCGACCGATCGGAATTGGGGCGGGAGGGCTGTGTGCGGCGCGTGGCTGGCGGCTACGTGCCAGTGCGTGCATCAGGGTGCCGCTGTGGCAGAGGCCTTGCTCTGTGGTGCGACCTTCGCGGCGCCTGCGGCGACCAGGGAAGCAATCTCGGCTGCGGAAAGGCCCGCTTCGCGCAGGATCGCCTCGGTGTGCTCACCCAGATGTGGTGCCGGCAGCCAATCGCTGCGCGCGCCGCCGGACAGTGTATTGGCCGGCAGCAGATCAAGGATGGTGCCTTCGGTCGGGTGTTCGCGCTTCTGCAACAGGCCCACATCGGCCAGGTGCGGGTCGTCGATCAGGGTCTCCAGGGTGTGATACGGCGCGGCCGGAATGTCGTGGCGCCGGCACAGTTCCAGCCAGAATGCGGTGGTCTGTCTGGTCAGCCCTTCGGCACGCACGCGGTAGTACTCATGCACATTCTGGAAGCGCGCCGCCACGTTGCAAAAGCGCGGGTCGGTCTTGAAATGCGCCAGCCCCATCGCGTCGAACAGCGGGAACACCTGGGCGTCGGTGTTGGCCGACAGCGACAGGTAGCCATCCTGGGTTTTCGACGGCGCGTAAAACTCGTTGACCAGCCGCGGGTCGCCGGCTTCGCCCAGCGGCGGCACATACGTGCGGTTGTACAGGTGCTCGGTCAGCACTTGCGTGGCCATGTTTTCGAACATCGGCACCTCGATCGACTGGCCCTGCCCGGTCCGCTCGCGATTGAAAAGCGCCATGGCAATCATCTGCACGGCGATCAGGCCGCCGGTGCGGTCGGCCAGCACATATGGCACATAGCGCGGCTCGCCGAATGCCTTGGCATGCAGCCCGGCCACCCCGGCCGATCCCTGGATGATCGGGTCATAAGCAGGCACGCCGGCATAGCGCCCGCCCTGGCCGAAGCCGAACATGCCGCAGTAGATGATCTGCGGATTGACCCGGCACACATCCTCATAACCCAGCGCCATGCGCGCCATCGAGTCCGGGCGCACATTCCAGGTCATCACGTCCGCCGTTTCCAGAAGGCGCAGCAGCGCCGCGTGGCCACCCGGGTGCTTCAAGTCGAGGCAGATCGAGCGTTTGTTGCGGTTCAGGTGCAGGAACTTGGGTGCCATGCCGGGCGTGCGGCCGCGCCCGCCCAGGTGACGGCCGATGTCGCCCGCCGGGCTTTCCACCTTGATCACCTCGGCGCCATGGTCGGCGAGGATTTGCGTGCACAAGGGCCCGATCACCACCGAGGTGAGGTCGATCACCTTGATGCCTGCCAACATGCCGCCGCTGTTCTTGCTGTGCATGGATTTACTCCG
>CAYYFR010000095.1:0-20779 GCA_964470865.1 uncultured Burkholderiales bacterium
GCCGTCTGCACACGCTTGGGCAAGGTGATGTTGACTCGCTCAACTGCGTCGGATAGGTCTTCGGGATCGAATTCGACAATCGCCCGGATGCAGTCTTTGAACTCCGGAGTGCCCGCATGAATGTCCACCGGGCTGGTTGCGGGGCTTTGCCTTCGTCGAGCAAACCTTCAAGATGCAGGAGGATGGCTTCGCGGCCCTGAGCCATGGCTTCGTCCAGGCAATCTCCCGCCGAGAAGCAGCCGGGCAAATCGGCGACGACAACGCCGAATGCGTGCTGGTTGCCGCCGGGTTCAATCGCAATGGGCTAGCGCATGTGCATGACTCCGGTCTGTTTGCCGAAGCCGTTGACCAAGCCGATACCCTTGGTGTGCGGCACCTTGACAACACACACCGAATGCGCATATTGTATGCGCATCAATTCGGAGCTTTCAATGGGCACCCTCTACGACTTGGCGGCATTAAAAAAGCCGACCAACTTGAGCATCAATTCGGACTTGCTGAAAAAAGCAAAGTCGTTCGACATCAACTTGTCCGCCACGCTGGAGGCCGCCCTCGCGGCGGAAGTGAAGCGCCGCCGTGCGGACCAATGGCTCAAGGATAACAAGGCCTCGCTCGACGCCTACAACGCGTTCGTCGAAAAGCATGGTGTGTGGAGCGACGGGCTGCGCGGCTTTTGAACCGATTGCCATGTCCCGGTTTTCCGTTCATCGCAATAAAAATCCACGTACCGAAAGCGCCATTCCATTTCTGCTCGATGTGCAGAGCGATCTGCTGGATCACCTCGACACCCGCGTCGTCATTCCACTGGTCAAGGCCAAGTCGTTCGGCGGCCCACCGAGCGAGTTACTCAAGCCGGTCTTCACAATCAACGGTGAGCGCCACATCCTGCTCACGCCGATGCTGGCGGGCATCCCCAGGAAAGAGTTGGGAACCGAGGTGGACAGCTTGCGTGGCAAAAGCTTTGAAATCATCGCCGCACTGGATGTCTTGATCAGCGGCGTTTAGTGCCGTCTCCTGGTTGGCTTGTTCCAGCGCATTCCTGACTTCGACCATGTTGGCTTCAAGCACGATATCGAACCCGGTTCGTATGATAATCATGGCGGCGAGAAACCGCACTTAACCCTCCCGGCAACCATGCCGACGCTTCACGAAAACGTTTCCCTCAAGTCCTTCAATACCTTCGGCATCGAGTCGCGCGCACGCTATTTTGTTCAGTGCGCATCAACGGCCGAAGTGACAGCTGCGGTGGACCAGGCGGCAGGTCGGGGCTGGCCACGCCTGGTGCTGGGCGGCGGCAGCAACCTGCTGCTGACGCGTGATTTTCCGGGACTGGTGATCCACATGTCCAACCGCGGCATCGCGCTTGTGGAGACGCGTGCCGATGCGTTCGTCGTGCGCGCCGCCGCCGGCGAAAGCTGGCATGGGTTGGTGCTGCACACGCTCGACGCCGGCTGGAATGGCCTGGAGAACCTGGCGCTGATACCCGGCACGGTGGGGGCCGCACCGCTGCAGAACATCGGCGCCTATGGCGTCGAGCTCGAAAGCGTGTTTGAAAGCCTTGACGCGCTCGATACCCAGACCGGCGCGGTGGTCACGCTCAAGCGCGAGGCCTGCGGATTCGCCTACCGCGACAGCATCTTCAAGGGTGTGGCGCGCGACCGCTACGTGATCCTCGAGGTGTCCTTGCGCCTGCCCAGGAATAAGCCTCCGGCGATCGACTATGCCGACCTGCGTGCCTGGTTTGCCAGGCTTGGCGTAAGCCAGCCCGGCGCGCGCGAAGTGTGCGCAGCGGTAGTGGCGATCCGTCGCGCCAAGTTGCCCGATCCGGCCGTGGCGGGCAATGCCGGCAGCTTTTTCAAGAATCCTCTGGTGGCGGCCGACAAATTCGCCGCGCTCAAGGTAATTTATCCCGATCTGCCGGGCTATGCGCAACCGGGCGGGGCGGTGAAGCTGGCGGCCGGCTGGCTGATCGACCACGCCGGCTGGAAAGGCCGCACGCTGGGCGGTGCCGCCGTATCGCAGACACAGGCGCTGGTGCTGGTCAACCGCGGCGGCGCCGCGGCGGCCGACGTGCTGGCGCTGGCGCAGGCGATCCAGGCCGATATCCGCGCTCGTTTTGGGGTGGAACTGATTCCTGAGCCTGTATTGGTCTGAACCCGGCGCCGGGTCTGGCATGCCGCTTGCAGGTTGGATGCAAGGGACATCGATCAACGCCCAAGCTTGGTTCAGGACATGCGAATAGTCATTGCGGGGATGGGCGTGGCCGGCGGCGTGATTGCCGCCGGGCTAGCAGATTTGCCGGGCCTCGAGCTTGCATGCGTCGAGCAGGTCGATCGCGACGACCATGCGTCGGCCGGCAACGGGCTCAATATCGGTCCCAACGCACTGACCGCGTTGAAGGCGGCGTTGCCCGCGATAGCTACCGCGCTGCAGGCGCTTGCACTGCCGTGGAAGGGATGGCGCGCCTCGACCATCGAAGGCGAACTGCTGCACCTCCTGCCCTTGGCGGAAGTGGCGCAGGACCATGGCCTGCGGATTCGCTGGTCCGATCTGTACCGGGTGTGTCGTGAGGCGGCCGGCCTGCGCATTGACTACCGCCACGCGGCCGTCGCGGTCGAGCCTAGCGGCGGCCGGCCTGCGCTGCAGGTTGAAGCCTGTGACCGCAGGCGCATGCTGGGCGCGGCCGATCTGCTGGTGGTGGCCGAGGGCCGCTATTCGAGCCTGCGTGCGCAACTGTGCGGGCTGCCGACGATACGCCACCTGGGCGTCGCCAATTTTCGCGTCCTGCTCGACGACGGCGGCGCGTTGCCGATCGACGATCTCGAACAGTGGTACAGCGGGCCGAACCGCCTGCTGGCCTTTCGCGTGCGCGACGGCCTGATCTACCTGTCAGGCAACCTGCCGCTGGCCCCCGGCCTGGCGGTGCCGGAAGCGATGAAGACAGGGGACTATCTCGCGGCGGCTTATTTGCCCAAAGGTGTAGCCGCAGCACCGGTGCCGGCCTGGTTGGCGCAGGCCGCCTGCGAGTCGACCGCGCGCCATCACTGGGCGCGCGCGCAGGAAGTCGACGGCTGCTATCACACCGCCTGCGGCCGCGTGATGTTCGTGGGCGACGCCGCGCACGCGATGACGCCGACCCTGGGGCAGGGCGCCACGCTGGCGCTGGAGGACGCTTGCGCCTTCGTCAACCTGTTTCGCGTGGCGTGGGATTTGTGCGGCGCCGACGCGGCGCGCTTCGACTGCGCGCGCTTTGCCGGCGCGTTCGCCGCCATGCGGCGCGAACGGGTCGATTTCATCCGTCAGTTTTCCTGGGATGCGGCCGACTCGCTGCTGGAAGGCGCCGACGCCGCCGCGCTGGTGCGCGCCAAGAACGCGCCGCATTGGCGCGCGAAGTACGCGCGCATGTATCGCGAAGTGCCGCTGCCGGCGGATGCGGCCTATTGGCTGGCCGGATGAACCTGCATCCAGTGGCGCGCCACGTCGATGCGCCGGCACAGCCACACGCCGGGGTGGCCCAGCACATAGTCGGCGAAGCGCTCGACCCCGGCCGAGCGGCCGGGGTGGCCGCTCACGCGCAGGTGCAGGCTGATCGACAGCAACTTCGGATGCCGCGCGCCTTCGCGGTACAGCACGTCGAAAGAGTCGCGCGCCCAGGTGAAAAAATCGTCGGAGGTGCCGAACCAGCCGCGCCCGTACTTGTTGTCGTTGGTGGCGAAGGTGTGCGGCACCACCAGGTGCGGCCGACCCGCAGCGCGAGTCCAGTAGGGCAGGTCGTCGTTGTAGGCATTGCTGTCGTACAGAAAGCCGCCTTCCTCGGCCAGCAGGCGGCGCGTGTTGAGGCTGGGCCCGTAGCGGCAATACCAGCCCAGCGGGCGCGTGCCTGTGCTTTTGGTCAGGCTCGCAACGGCGCGCGCGATGTGTTCGCGTTCTTCGGCCTCGGGCAGGTTGAACTGGTTGACCCAGCGCCAGCCGTGGCACAGCACTTCATGGCCAGCTTCACGGATCGCCGCGCAAGCCTCGGGATTGCGCTCCAGCGCCAAGGCCGAGCCGCTGATGGTGAGCGGAATGCCGCGGCTGGAAAACAACTCGTGCAGGCGCCAGAAACCGACCCGGCTGCCGTATTCGAAAAACGATTCCGCCGCCAGGTCGCGGCCCTTGACGCCGGCGTCGCCCATGCCGGCATCGGTCATGGTCGCCTCCGAGCGACCATCGCCATCCATGAATGAATACTCCGAGCCCTCTTCGTAGTTGACCACGAAGTTCACCGCGATCCGCGCGCCGGCGGGCCAGCGCGGGTCAGGCGGGTTGCGGCCATAGCCGGCGAAGTCGCGCGCATGCTCTTCCATAAGGATATTGTTCGAATCGACGGGACGCCATGATGGCGTTGCGCTGCGCGACTTGCAAGCCCTGATCCGCGCATGGCCGGGTTTGGGGCGTGGTGCACCAAGCTGGTTCATGCGGTCCGGTGTGGTGCGCCGCACGTCGATAGGTGCTTCTGCTGCAAAGCTATAGCCGCAGTCGATGCCTCGGTGCGCCGGCTCGCAGCGCGCGGGCGTCAGTTCGCGTATCGGCATTGAACATTGCCGCGACCAATCGCGCTGGCACGGAGGTTGCACTGGAGAGGGAATGCTCGGGCGCCTCTGTTTGGCCGTCTGAAAACCCCTTTGATCTTGTCCGTTGACCAGGAGTCGTTTACATGTCTTTGAACCTTGTGCGCACAATGATGGGTGGTGTGGCGATTGCGACGGCGCTGGTGGCGGCAATGCCGATGGCTCACGCGCAGGCCAATCCCACCCGCATCCGCTTCCAGCTTGACTGGCGCTTCGACGGCCAGGCTGGGCCCTTCCTGCTGGGGCGCGCCAAGGGCTACTTCGCCCAGGAAGGCCTGGACGTCAGCTTCGACTCCGGTGCCGGTTCGGCGGCTGCGGTGGCAAGGCTTGCCGGCGGTGCCTATGAAATGGGTTATGGCGACACCAGCGCCCTGGTCGAATACCTGGCCAGCAACAGCGGCAACCCGGCCTCGCGCATTCAGGCGGTCTACATGGTGCTCGATTCGACGCCGGCGGCCGCGATGGTGCTCAAAAAGAGCAACATCAACAAGCCGTCCGACCTGATCGGCAAGACCCTCGGTGCGCCGGTGTTCGATGCCGGTCGCAAGCTGTGGCCGCTGTTCGCGCGCGCCCAGGGGCTTGACCCCACTGCGGTCAAATGGCAGGCGATGGAGCCGGCGTTGCGCGAGCAAATGCTGATGCGCGGCCAGGTCGACGCCATCACCGGGTTCCAGCCCAGCAGCCTGCTGTCGGCCGTCGGCATGGGCGCGAAAGAGGACGACCTGCGCATCTTCTTCTACAAGGATCACGGCGTGAAGGTCTACGGCAACGCGATTCTTGCCACCAGCCGCTTCATCGAGCAAAACCCGAAGGCGGTCGCCGGCTTCGTGCGCGCCTTCAACCGCGCACTGATGGAAACCCTGGCCAATCCGGAGGAAGCCATCAAGTTTGTCAAGGAGCGCGAGCCGATCATCGACAGCGCCCTGGAATTGCGGCGCCTCAAGGGCCTGCTCGACAATTTCGTCGTCAGTGCCGCCACCCGCTCCGACGGCCTGGGCGCGATCAACAAGCTGCGCATGGATAACCAGGTGGATGACGTTGCGCGAGCGTTCGCATTGAAAAACCCGCCCAGCCCGGACCAGATCTTCAACTCGAACTTCCTGCCACCACGCGCCGAGCGGCAGTTGCCGGCCACCATCCTGGCATCCACCGCGAAGTAAACGGCGCAACCAGCGCAGGAGTTGCCATGCAGGTCGAGACCCTAAGGCTTGAGGTACAGCCGATCAGTGCGCAGGCATTCGCGCCCTACGGCACCGTGATGCCGCCGCATGAAGACGGCAAGATGTTCGGGCCCGATGAGGCGCAGCTTGAACTCACGCGCGGCACGCCGCGCTTCTATGTGATGCGGCTCAACGGCCGGCCGTTCGGCTTCTCGCGCATCACGCGTCACTTGAATGTCACGCAGTGCCTGGCCGCGGTTGAAGGCGGGGCCTGGCTGATCGCGGTATGCCCGCCCGACGACCCCGACAATCCTGCGGCCGCACCTGACCTGGCAAGGCTCAAGGCGTTCGAGGTTCCCGGCAACGTGGCGATCATGCTGGGTCGCAGCACCTGGCATGCCGGGCCTTACTTCGACGGCAAGACCAAGGACTTTTTCAATCTTGAGCTGGCCGATACCAATCAGGTCGATCACCACTCGTGCGAGCTCGGCAAGACCTTTGGCCGGGTATTCGAATTCGCGCGCCGCACCTGATGTCAATCACCCCCCGCGGCGCACGGATCAAGAGGCAGACATGATGCGTGAGCACCGCGAGGCGCCAGCGCGACTGGCCGCCCTGACCGCGCAGGCACGCGCCGACCTGGTGCTGATGTCGTATCCGAACCGCGCCTGGGTGCGGCCGCCGCCGACCCGGCTGAAACCTTTGTACGATGTGGTCATCGTCGGCGCCGGTCAGGCCGGGCTGGCCGCGATGCTTGCCCTGTGGCGCGAAGGCGTCACCAACATTCTGGTGCTCGACCGCAGCGAGCCGGGCTACGAAGGCCCCTGGGAAACCTATGCGCGCATGCAGACGTTGCGCACCCCCAAGGCTTCGATCGGGCTCGAAAGCGGCCTGCCCTCGCTCACCGCGCGCGCCTGGCATGAGGCACGCTACGGTGCCGAAGCGTGGGCGCAGTTCGAACGCGTGCCGCGCACCCAGTGGATGGATTACCTGCGCTGGTTGCGCCACGCGGTCGATCTGCCGATCCGCAACCGCACCACAGTCGGTGCCTTGGCGGCAGCCCCTGACGGGCTGATCGCCGTGCCCTTGCACAGCGCCGATGGTGCCGCGCCGGCCGCCGAGATCGTGTATGCGCGCCATGTGGTGCTGGCCACCGGCTTTGACGGCAGCGGCGAATGGCAGATTCCGCCGCACATCAGCACCGCGGTGCCGCCTTACCGCCTGACGCATTCCAACGTGCCGATCGATCTGGCGCGCTTATCCGGCCTGCGCATCGGCATTCTCGGCCATGGCGCTTCGGCCTTCGACACTGCCGCCGCGGTGCTTGCCGCCGGTGCGGCCTCGGTCGATGTGTGCTACCGGCGGCGCGACATTCCGCAGATCAACCCGCATCGCCAGCTCGAATACGCCGGACTCCTCAAGCATTACGCCGAGCTGCCGCCGGCCCTGCGCTGGGAGATCGCGCATTTCTTCGATACCCATGACCAGCCGCCGACACAGATCGCCTGGGATAGCGCCACCGCCCATCACAACTGCCGCGTGCATTCATCCTGCCCCTGGGAGCGGCTCGAGTTCAGGAACGGTGCGATCCATGTGGCTACCCCGCGCGGCGATTTCGAATTCGACTTCCTGATCTGTGCCACCGGTTCGGCGGTCAATCTGGCGGCGCGGCCGGAATTGCGCGGTGTGGCCGAGCATGTGGCGCGTTGGGCCGACTGCTACCAACCACCGCCCGAGCTCGAACACGCCGGCCTGGCGCAGCATCCCTACGTCGGCTGCGAATACCAGATGCAGGAACGTCACCCCGGCTCGGGCCATGCATGGCTGTCGCGCGTCTACGCCTACAACTTCGCCAGCTATGTGAGCATGGGCCCGCATTCGACCTCGGTCAGCGCGCACAAGTATTCGATGCCGCGCATGATTCGCGGCATTACCCGCGCCCTCATGTTCGAGCAGATCGATGCGGTGATGCCCGGCATTGCCGCCTACGACGAGCTTGAATTGCGCCTGCCGGATGCGCGCGCGGCCGCCTGAACCCATCGGCTTGCGCCCTCGCTTGCCGCTCTTGAAGCGATAGCGCCTTGCGCGGCATGGCGGCGTCGCACAAAAGCAGTGTTTCGGGAAGGAAGTGTTCATGCAAGAAGAATCCCTGCCGATCTTCGACCCGGCGCGCTATCGCAATGTGCGCAAGCCCCTGCTCGACGCCGAGGGTCTGCCGGCCGACTGCTACACCGATGCCGGTTTTCTCAAGCGCGAGCTGGCGACAGTTTTTGCCGCCAGCTGGCTGATGGCAGGAAGGGGCGATCGCATCGCCAAACGCGGCGACTATTTCACCTTCGATTACGCCGGCGCCAGCCTGGTGGTGATCCGCGATCTGGCGCTCAATGTGCGGGTATATGCCAACGCCTGCCGCCATCGCGGCGCGCGCCTGCTGTCGGGCGAAGGCAATTTCCGCGCGCTGGTCTGCCCCTATCACGCCTGGACCTATGCGCTCGACGGCGCTCTCAAGGGCTATGCCGGGATGGAGGACACACGCGACTTCAATCCGGCCGACTACGGCCTGATCGAGGTGCGGGCCGATCAATGGGACGGCTTCGTGTTCGTCAATCTCGATGGCCGCGCGCCGCCGCTCGCCGAATGGCTGGGCGAGCTGCCGCAGCGCCTGGCGATGTACCGCTCCGAGGAGATGGCGGCCACCCGGGTGCGGGTGCACGAGATCGACTGCAACTGGAAGACCTGGGTCGAGAATTACATGGAGGGCTATCACATACCCACCGTGCATCGCGCCACCATCAGTGCCCACAAGGCGGTCAACACGCCGGAAGATCCGGCCGGGCGCGGCCAGTACAGCGCGATTTTCGAGAAGCACGAAGGCACCCTGGCGCTCCTGCCCGGCGACGCCGGCTTCCCGCCGCTGGAAAGCTTAGGCGGTGAATCGGCGCGCGGCAGCCGCTTTATGCTGATTTACCCGATGACCATGTTCGCGCTGACCATCGACGCGATGTGGACCTTCCAGTGCCTGCCGCTCGGCGCCGAGAAGACGCGCGTGATCCACACCTCGCTGTTTCCGCGCTCGCGCGTGGCAAGGCCCGATTTCGAGGCGCTCGCCGCCAACTACTACAAGCGCCAGGACATGGTGGTCAAGGAAGACAACGACATCACCGTGATCCAGCAGCAGGGCCTGCGTTCGCCATTGACCCGGCCGGGGCGCTTCGCCACCAGGGAAAAGATCGTCCACGCGCTCGACAACTGGGTGCTTGACCGGGTACTGGACAAGAGCGGAGAGCCGACATGACAGCGGAAAAGTACGCAGGCGCGATGAACATCGCCGCCCGGCCCGGCGCGCTCAACTGGCATATGGCGCACACCGCGTTGATCGTGGTGGACATGCAAAACGGCTTCCTCAAGCCCGGCGGCTATTTCGATCAGGTCGGCTATGACCTGGCCCATGCGCCGCGCACCATCGCCGCGGTGGTGCGCGCGGTGGCGGCGGCGCGCGCCGGCGGCATCCAGGTAATCTTCATCCAGAGCGGCTTCGATGCGCAGCACCTGTGCGTTGGCGGACCGACCGCGCCGGTGTGGCACAAATCCGAAGCACAGGTGCTGATGCATGAACGCCCGGAGCTTGCACACAAGCTGATCACCGAGGGCACCTGGGATTACGCAATCGTGGCCGAGCTGAAACCGGCGCTGGATGAACCGGTGATCCGCAAGTCGCGCTACAGCGCATTCGCCGGCACCAGCCTGGACCAGTATTTGCGCGCGCGGCGCATGGAGAACCTGATCTTCGCCGGCGTTGCCACCAACGTGTGCGTGGAGAGCACCCTGCGCGACGCCTACCACCACGAGTTCTTCTGCCTGTTGCTGGAAGATGCGACCCATCACGCCGGGCCGCCGTTTCTGCGCGAAGCGACGCTATGGAATGTCGAGCGCTTTTTCGGCTGGATCGGCAGCAATGCCGCACTCGAAGCCGCACTCGGGATCGGTGCGCCGCAGGCGCTGGCGGCATGAGCGCGCCCGCCCGGCCGCCCGAAGGGCGCGCTCATCCTCCCGCGGGGAGGATGTCACGCAGTGGCACGAGGGAAGTCCAATGAGCGAGGGGCGGCAATGAGCGCGCGCGACAAGGTGTTGGGCGGGCAGGATACGGTGCGCGTGGCCATCGCGCAGACCGCGCCGGTGTACCTCGATCTCGAACGCTCGATCGACAAGGCTTGCCTGAAAATCGCCGAGGCCGCCGCCGGCGGCGCCAGGCTGGTGGTGTTCAGCGAAACCTGGCTGGCCGGCTACCCCTATTGGGATGAAGGCTGGAACAGCCAGGCCGCAGCGTGGATGGCAGTGCGCGAACGCTTTTTCGATAACGCACTGGTGATTCCCAGCGCGCAAACGCTGCGCCTGTGCGAAGCGGCGGCGGCGCATCAGGTGATCGTGGTGATCGGCTGCAACGAGCTCGATGGCAAGACCGGTTCGCACACCATCTACAACACCCTCCTGTATATCGGTGCCGACGGCGCCATCATCGGCAAGCACCGCAAGCTGATGCCGACTTTTGTCGAAGCCGCCTTCTGGGGTCAGGGCGACGGTGGCGATCTGTATACCCACGCCACGCCGATCGGTCGCCTCGGCGGGCTCATCTGCGGCGAACATGTGATGACCCTGGCCCGCGCACGCATGATCGAGGCGGGTGAGGACTTTCACATCGCCGTCTATCCCGGCGCCTTCAATGTGTGGAGCGGGCCGAAGCTGCAGGTGGAAGACCCGGATGGCAGCCATTTCATCGGCTATGCCTCGTGCCGCGCCCATGCCAGCGAGTCGGGTGCCTTCGTGATCTGCGCGGTCGGTTATATCGAGCCGCAGGACATCCCGGCCGGTTTTCCGATGCGCGATTCACTCAACATCGATTACGCGCGCGGCGGCAGCATGGTCGTAGCCCCGGCCGGCATGCCGCTGGTGGGCCCGGTGTATGGCGACACCATCGTCTATGCCGATTGCCCGGCTGCGATGATCAAGATTTCGAAATCGGTGATCGATACCAATGGTCACTATGCGCGGCCGGATGTGTTGCGGCTGGTGTATGCGCCGCCTTCGACCAGGCCTGCCGCGGAAGATCGATGACACGCGCGGCGATCGCCTTCTTTGGCCTGGGAGCGCTTGGCGCAGTGCTGGCCGCGCGCCTGGTGGCGGCAGGTCACAGGCTGGCGGCGTTTGATCCGCAACCCGCCGCGCTGGCGGCGCACCATGCCGCGTGTGGCCCGGGCCTGGCAAATGCAGCCGCGTGCACGGTATGGATCAGTTGCGTCACCGATGAGGCGGCGGCCGAGGCCTTGTATTTCGGCGTCGGTGGCCTGATCGAGCGGCTGCCCGGCGGCGCGCTGGCGATCGATCACACCACCACCGGGCCGGGCTTCGCGCGCCGGCTTGGCGCGGCGCTGGCCGCGCGCGCGCTCGGCTTTGTCGATTGTCCGCTCTCGGGGGGCTTGGGCGGCGCGCGCGCCGGCAAGCTGCTGGCGCTGCAGGGGGGCGTCATGGCGGATTGCAACCGGGCGGCTGCAGTGTTGGCGGCCTATTGCAGCCGCATCACGCGCTTGGGCGCAGCGGGCAGCGGGCAGACGGCCAAGCTCGCCAACCAGCTGGCGATTGCCGGAACCCTGCGCGGGCTGCATGAGGCGGCGCGCCTGGCGCGCGCCGGCGGATTGGATGTCGGCACCTTGCTCGAGGCGCTTGGCGCGGGCTCCGCACACTCGGCGCAGATGGATCAGCACGCCGGCGCGCTGGCTGAGGGAGAGCGCGCTTTCGGCGCGCGCTTCGGCTGGATCGCCAAGGACCTGCAGCTGGCGCGCGCGGAGCTGCGCGCAGTCGGCGCCGATGTCGGCATGGCCGGCTGGCTGCTCGAGCGTATCGCCGCGGCCGAGGCAGGATGATGGAGTTGCGCCACCTGCGCTACTTCGTAGCCATCGCCGAAACCGCCAATCTGACGCATGCGGCTGCGCGCCTGCATGTGACGCAACCATCGCTGAGCCAGGCCCTGCGCGAGCTCGAAACCGAGATCGGTTGCGCCCTGTTCGTGCGCCGCGCGCGCGGGGTGGAACTGACTGACGGCGGTCGCGCTCTCCGCCAGCGCGCGGTGGAAATTCTGCATCAGGCCGCCAGCGCGCCGCAGGCTGCGCGCAGTGCCGCCAAGGGTTGCGCCGGCGAACTGGCCCTCGGCTTCACCGGCTCCAGTGTCTACGGCGTATTGCCGGCCTTGCTCAAGGCGTTCCGCGAACGCTTTCCGGCGGTGGCGCTGACGTTGCGTGAAATGCTCTCCGACGTGCAGCTTGAATCGCTGCGCGAGCGGCACATCGATGTGGGCCTGGCGCGCCCGGCGGCGGGTGAGCCCGGCATCGCCTCACGCACCATCGCGCGCCTGCCGTTCGTGGCCGCATTGCCGGTGCGCCATGCGCTGGCGGCGCGCCGCACGGTGCCGTTGAAGGCGCTGATGGATGAACCGCTGATCATGCTCCAGCGCCGCCGCGGCCCGGGTTTTTACACCCAACTGATGACGCTTTTCAGCCGCGCCGGGGTGAACCCGCGCATCGCGCATGAGGCAATGCATCTGCCGACCATGGTCGGCATGGTCGGCGCCGGGCTGGGGATCGCGATCGTCTCGGCTGAACTTGCCAATTTCGAAGTGCGTGACGTGGTGTACCGGCCGCTCGAAGGCGACGAGGGCGTGGAGTTGGCGCTGATCTGGCGGCGTGGCGACAGCTCGCGCGTGCTGGCGGATTTTCTGGCGTGTGCCGATGCCGGTCTGGCCGGGCGCGTCGCCAAGCCATAGGCTGCGGTGATACGGCTTGGCGTCCCGATCCGATCGAACCGTGTTCGCAGCAGCGCCTACATTTGACCTTGATTGAGAAAATGCCGAACACATGAAGACAGAACCTCACGATCACGGCGGCGCCCCAGGCGGCCTTGCGGGCCTCAAGCAGCGCCTTGCCACCGAGCATCAATGGCTGACCTACCCGGCCAAACCCTGGGCCGAGCCACCGGCCGGCGTGCTCAATTGTGCGATTGTCGGCGGCGGGCAATTCGGCTTGACCGTGGCGCACGGCTTGCAGCGTGAATGCGTCACGGGGGTGGAGGTGTTCGACCGCAATCCGCGCGGGCAGGAAGGGCCTTGGCTGACCTTCGCGCGCATGCACATGCTGCGCACGCCCAAGGATCTGGCCGGGCACGAACTGGGCAACCCGACCTTGAGTTTTCGTGCCTGGTATGAAGCGCAGCACGGCCGTGCCGGCTGGGAGGCGCTGTTTCGCATCACGCGCGCCGATTGGCAGGCGTATCTCAACTGGTACCGCGAATGCACCGGCGTCAAGGTGCATAACGACACCGAAGTCGTGGAAGTGCTGCCGCCTGAGGCCGGTTGTGCGCACTTCCGCCTGACCGCGCGCGGCCCGGCGGGCGCCGTGCGAATCATGGCGCGCACGGTGGTGTTCGCCAGCGGTGCCGAAGGCTCGGGCGGGCATACGGTGCCCGGGTTCATCGCCGATCACCTGTCGCCTGCGCATTACGCCCATACCAACGACTGGCCATTCGATTTCGCAAGCTTGGCCGGCAAGCGGGTCGGCCTGCTGGGGGCAGGTGCGGCGTCGTTCGATACCGCCACCGCCGCGCTGGAAGCCGGTGCCAGCCAGGCGATGTTGTGTTTCCGCCGCGCTGCGCTGCCGCTCACCAACCCGCGCCGCTGGATGGAATTTTCCGGCTTCCTGGCCCACTATCCGGAGCTGCCCGCTGCGCACAAATGGGCCTACATGCAGCGGCTCTACAGCATCGGCCAGCCGCCGCCCGAGCCGACCTACCTGCGCGCCGTGGCGCTGCCTGGCTTCAAGCTGGCGCCGGCCACGCCGTGGCTGGCGGTGCGCGAGGCGGACGGCCAGGTGCTGGTGACAACACCGCACGGCTACGAGCGTTTCGATTTCGTCTTCGCCGCCACCGGGGTCGCGGTCGATCTGGCAATGCGCCCGGAGTTCGCCGCCATCGCCCCGGTTTGCGCCCTGTGGCGCGATCGCTATACCGCGCCGCCAGCGCTGGCCGATGCGCGCCTGGGGGCGTTTCCCTACCTTGGCCGCTATTGCGAATTCACCGAGCGTGAAAGTGGCGCAGCGCCATGGCTTTCGCGCGTGTTCACCATCACACGCGGCGCCACGCTGTCGATGGGGCCGTCGTCGGCCTCCAACAGTAACGTCAAGTACACCGCGCCGCGCATCGTCAGCGGTGTGACGCGGGCGTTGTTTCTGGATGGCGCTGACGACTACATGCAAAAATTCAATGATGGCGATCACCACGAGTTGCCCGCCCTGCTTGCCAACCCGGCGCGCGCCGCCAGCTGAGGAGTACCCGATGCAAACCGAACGATCGACCCGCACCAAAGCGGTCGCGCAGGTGCTGCAATGAGCGCCCTGGTTCGCTGTTTCGACATGGCCGGTGCGGGCGATGTAGCCGAACTCGACGCCTGGCTCAGGGGCCTTGACCTCGGGCGCCTGAAACGCCTGGCAGTGCTGGCCAAGACCGAAGGCCATCATGCGCCCAACGATTTTTCGCGCGACCTGCTCAAGCTCAAGCTGGCGCAGTTGTTCACCTCGCTCGATTTGTCGGAAGAGTGCGCGGTCTCGATGCTGACCATCGGCTGCGAGGGCGTGGGTTCACCCAAGGGCTTTGCATTCGCGCAGTTCGATGCGCCAGTCGCGCCGGACGGTCCGCCGCGGCTGGCGCTGGGATTCGCGCGCAGCGCGGTGGCGCCGATTGCGGAGATCGGCACGCCGCTGATGGTCGATCGCGCGGCCGCTACCGCGCGTGCCGCCATGCGCGACGCCGGGTTGGCGCCGCAGCAGGTCAAGCTCCTGTTCATCAAGACCCCGCTGCTGCCGGCGCGTCACCCCATGGCCACGCCCGATCGCACGCTGATGCATCGCGGCCGCGGCATCTCGGCCCTGGGGGGCGGCATTGCCTTGGGCGAGATCGATCGCAGCCGCGTCACCGATGCAACGATTGTCACCGACCTTTCGCTCTACGCTAGCCGGGTGCAGGCGATCACCGGTGCCGAGATCGACCGCGTGGAAGTGATCGCCATGGGCAACCGCGCCGGTGCCGGCGGCGACCTGCTGATCGACACCACCCATACCGGCGACATCCTTGACCAGGCCAGCATCAAGCGCCTGCTCAAGCGCAACGGCTGCGCCTTCGACGACACCGGCAACCTGCTTGATGGCGAGCGCATCGAGGCGCTGCTGGTGAAGACCATGGTGCCGGAGTCGGGCATGCTGCGCGGCTCGCGCACCACCGTATACACCAGCGGCTGGGCGCCGGAAGCGCACATCCGCGCCGCCGCCTCGGGCGTGCTTGGCAGCCTCCTGGGCCATCTGCGCTTCTATGTCTCGGCCGATTCCGCGCACCAGGCGCCCGCAGGCGGCGGCGTGGCAAGTGTGGTGCTGCGCGCGCCGGCAGGGGCTTGAGCATGTTGGCAAGCCACGGCCGTTACGACTACCTGCCGATCAAGGGCCGGCCGCTGTACCACTGGCCCAATGGCAAACGCCTGGCCGTGTATGTGGCACTCAACGTCGAAGTGTTCCCCTTCGGCTACGGCATGGGGCCGGACCTCAACCTGCGCCAACCCGAACCCGACATACCCAACTACACCTGGCGCGACTGGGGCAACCGCGTCGGCATCTGGCGCCTGCTCGACCTGTTTGACGAATTCGCCATGCCGTTGACGGTAAACCTCAACAGCGCGATCTACGACCAGTGCCCGCAGATCGCCCGGGCATTGCGCGAGCGTGGCGCCGAAATCGTCGGCCACGGCCGCAGCAACGCCGAACGCCAGGCCGAGATGGACGAAGCGACCGAGCGCGGCATGATCGGCGAAGTCACCGCGCGCATCCAACGCGAGGAAGGCAAACCCCCGGCCGGCTGGATGGGCCCCTGGGTCAACGAAACCCACGTCACCCCCGACCTGCTGCGCGAGGCCGGCTATAGCTACGTGATGGACTGGGCCATGGACGAACAACCGGTTTGGCTCAAGACCCGCGCCGGCCCGCTGCTCTCGGTGCCCTATGCTCGGCCGACCAACGACATCACCGCACTGCACGGCGCCAAGGTCGCACCGGCGCTATGGGGCGACATGCTGATCGACCAGTTCGACGAAATGCTGCGCCAGAGCGAAGACGAGCCGCTGGTGTTCAACCTTTCGCTGCATCCGTTCCTGGTGGGGCATGCGTTCCGCCTCAAGCACCTGCGGCGCGCGGTGATGCACATCGCGGCGCGGCGCGAGCGGGTGTGGACGGCGCGTGCCGGTGATATTGCCGCGCATGTGATGGCCTTGCCGGTGGGCGTGGTGGTTTAGCGCTGGCGCGGCGTGGTTGCCTTTTCGCAATTGCGGTGCGGTCCGCGAAACGCGGGCACACATCGACGGGTACGGGCGACTTCAAGCCAACAACCGGCTCCAGTGGACGGGCCGCTGCGCAACCCGCCGCAGAACCGCAGTGTTGTAGGTCACCGCGTGGTCGCCCGAGATCTCTGTCACAGCAAGACCGAACAGCGTTTCTACTGCTCAGGCAAAGTGCAGGGTGGCGTTCTCACGGTGCGCTTTACCCACCGAGGCGGTGTGATTCGCATTATTGGCGCCGGCTATTGGCGCAAGGGAAAGGCAATCCATGAAACAGAAAATTACCTACACGAATGAGCCCTTGGGCGACATTGAGGTCGTTCCTGACTTATTGCCGCCTCCCGCCGACCTGGCGTTTCGCGAAGAAGGCGTCAAAGCAACGCTCGCGCTGAGTAAGAAGAGCGTGGAGTTTTTCAAATTCGAAGCTTCAAAGCACCGGACTCAGTATCAGAGGATGATCCGGCGCCTCCTTGATGCGTATGTCGAGGTGCAGGAGCAGTGCTCTATAGCTGGCCGATCCAGAAGGCCGTCCCGCAAGCGGGCCGCCGCATAGCTTCGACCTTAACCCGCTGCTACGCACGGACGCACGCCATCGAGCTGGCGCGTGCCCGTTAGCGCCACCTTGGACCGCTCGGCCGCCCCCGCCACCCTTGCCCCTCTTGCCCTGCCTGGTGCGCCTGCGCTCGCATATCCGGCATCGGTGACACACTCTCTGGGGGCGCTTCGCCCGCAGACATCACAACCGGTTCGGTCGCCACGAAGGCGGACGTAGAATGCCTCGGTCAGACTCGTTTCTCCGTTCCCATGCCCACCCTCGACCACAGAATCCCGCCGCCGCTGGTAGGCGCCCTGGTCGCCGCCGCCATGTGGGGCGTATACACATTGGGCCCGCAGTTGGCGTTGCCGTCGTTGCTCAAGGTCGTCGTGGTCGCCCTCCTTGGCGTGGCCGGTGCGGCATTTGACTTGTCGGGCCTGCTGGCGTTTCGCGCCTCGCGCACCACCATCAATCCATTGCAGCCGCAGCGCGCCTCGGCGCTGGTGGTAGGCGGCGTATATCGATTCACCAGGAACCCCATGTATGTGGGCATGGCGCTGTTTCTGCTGGCCTGGGCCGTGTATCTGTCGGCCGTGCTGCCTTTCTTGGGGCCGCTTTTGTTTGCCCTCTACATCACGCGCTTTCAAATTCAGCCGGAGGAGCGCGTGCTCAAGGCCCTCTTTGGCGCAGGCTACCTGGCCTACGCCGCCCGCGTCAGGCGCTGGCTGTGATGCGGCCAGGGGTTTTCGATTGGGCGCGCGTGGTCTGCCTTGACATCGCGCTGCCCTTGCTGCAGGGATCGTCGTGCCTGGCGCAGGCAGGCGGCGCGCAGGCGGCGGACGCCAACCTCCGCCACCCGACCCAAATCGTGACCGCGGCGCGCGACCGTTACACGATCTCAGGCCTCGCTACGCATCTCGAAGGCGCAAAAGCGTTCAAGCACGGCATCGCGCTCTTCCCCGGCTATCCGGGCATCATCCGACTGCGCGACGAGAACGGCGCGCCCGGGTTCGAGATGCGCGGCAATTTCCTGGTGCGCTCGCGCCGGCACTGGCTGGACCATGAAACGCTGGTGGTGGTAGTCGATGCGCCATCGGACCAGTGGGGCTGGTTTACGCAGCAATTTCGCGAAGTTCCACGCTATGGCGCGGATGTGGCGGCGCTGCTCAATGCGATTGGCCGGCAATACAGCGTCGAAAACTGGACTTTTGTCGGCACCAGCGAAGGCGCGGTCAGCGCATTCCATGCCGCGCGCATGAACCCGCAGTTGGCGCGGCGCACCATCCTCACGGCCTCGTTGTTTCAAGCCACGCGCAATGGGCCGGGCCTGGCGTCGGTGGCCTGGGGCGAACTGGCAGGCGAGCTGCTCTGGGTACACCATGAGGACGACCCATGCAGCTACACCGCGTACCGGAATGCCAGGGCGTATGCGCAAACGAGCCGCTCGCCGCTGGTCACGGTGCGTGGCGGCGGGCCGGGACGCGGTGCGGCCTGCGAAGCCTTTACCGCGCATGGCTTTGTCGGCGTGGAGCGCGAGACCGTAGAGGCCATGCGGTCCTGGGTCAAGACCGGCGCGGTTCCGGCCGACGTGAAGCCCCAGCCTTGAGTGGGCTCGGCTTGTTCTCCGCCAGCGCCGCCTGCATGTGCGGGATCGATCGAAGCCTCGCAGTGGGGCCTGGTGGTTCCGCAGGTGCATATCCGGGCCCTTGCGGAGCGCCTGCCGTGAAGGCAGCCGCCCCATCATGCGAGCGCGGCTGGCCGATCGCTGCACCGATTGCGCCTGACATGTGGCTTCCGCCCGCATCGATCCACTTGCGGCGACTGCCTTTCAAACCTTTACCGGATAGCCCGTGACCAAAAACACCGCACTCATCGCCGGCGCCACCGGCGCCACCGCCAAACGCCTGATCGAAGAGCTGCTTGGCGGGCTCTGGCAGGTGATCGGCGTGTGCCGCCATCCGCCGGCGCCGCCGCATGCGCCCGGCCTCACCTACCTGCGGGCCGACCTGCTCGACCGTGACGCTACCGCGCAGGCCCTGGCCACCGCGAGCACGGTCACCCATCTGTTCTATACCGCGCGCGCGCCTTTCGGCGAAGGCGGGGTCGAGAGCGTGCCGGCCAACCTGGCGTTGCTGACCAATGTGCTCGATGCCGTCAGCGCGGCGGCACCGGGCCTGCGCCACGTGCATCTGGTCGAAGGCCAGAAGTGGTACGACGTGCGGCTGCGCCCGCCGCGCACCCCGACCCGTGAAGACGATCCGCGCCACATGCCGCCGAATTTCTACTACGACCAGGAAGACCTGCTGCGCGCCCGCCAGGCCGGCCAGGCCTGGACCTGGTCGGCGTCGCGCCCGCATTTTGTCTACGACTTCGCGCCCGAACGGCCGCGCAACCTCGTGACTTCCATCGGTGCCTGGGCCGCCATGTGTGCCGCGCACGGCCTGCCGTTCGATTTTCCCGGCAGCCCCGGTGCCTGGAATGCGTTGATGGAAGTCACCGACGCCGGCCTCCTGGCACGCGCCATGATCTGGATGGCGCAAAGCGAGGCCGCGCGCAATCGCGCCTACAACGTGACCGATTCCTGCCAGTTCCGCTGGAAATGGCTGTGGCCACGCCTGGCCGCGCATTTCAATCTGCCCATGGGTGAGGTGCGCCCGCAGAAACTGGCCGACTCGATGAAAGACAAGGCGCCGGCATGGCAGCGTGTGGTACTGCAACACAAGCTTGTCCCCAACCGGCTCGAAGACCTGGCCTCCTGGGAGTTCGCCGATTTCCACTGGGGCCTGGATCACGACATCATCACCGACACCACGCGCATCCGGCAGGACGGCTTCCATGCTGTGGTCGAAACCGGCGCGCAGATCATCAGGCACCTGCAGTGCTATCGCGACGCGCGCCTCTTGCCCTGAGTGCCGGCCGCGGCCGTGATGGCCATCGATGGCCGACGTTCCTGCAAGTTCAAGCGGATCGTGCTGCACTGTGGTAATCGCCGTGCAGCGGTGCTGCGCGATCGCGGGATGCGCGCCGCCGAACTGATTGCACATTGCAAGCGCCCGCTATAGCATGGAGAGCCCATCGCCCGCCGGCAGTTCGCCGCCTGCGGCTTTGCGGATGTTCCTTCAACGACTAACCAACGGAGACTCATCATGGCCAAGGCAAAAAGCAAGAGCGCACCCAGTGTTTATCGCATCACCGAACTGATCGGCACCAGCAGCGTTTCCTGGGAAGATGCCGCGAAGAACGCGGTCGAGACGGCCGGCAAGACGTTGCGCGACTTGCGCATCGCCGAAGTGGCGGATCTCGACATGGTGATCGAGAACGGCCGTGTGGTTTCCTACCGCGCCAAGGTCAAGCTTTCGTTCAAGTACGACGCCTGATCGCGCGGGCGGCGCCGCCATGCGGTGGCACCATAGGGGCAATGGTTGCCAGCCTTCACGGCGGCCAAACTGGCAGTGTCGGGGCCGCATGGGCGCAAGCCCGATGCGTAAGACCTGGCGGCCGTGCCGGCTTCACGGCAGTGGGCGGGCGGCACAGACTGCCGGTTTTATCCTGCGGTCCAACTCGAATCGGGAGTCCGGGATCATGTTCATCGTGACCAATCGCAACATCAGGCATGAAGGAGGCGACGATTTTGACGTAGTGGGCGAAAGTTTCAACGAAAAGGGTCCGGCCGAATTGCGCCTGCTTGAGGTCAGGCGAAAACACCGCAGGTGGACTGTGCAGGTGCTGCCCGATACAGTCACCGATGCAATGCTGGCCGAGGTGGGGGTCGACAGGCCGCCCCCCGCGCGCGCAAGACGGCAATACTGAAAAGCAGACACCGGTGTACGCCAGCTGGTACGCGTTCAGAAAGATCATCGATAGGGCGCTGGCCGACCGCAACAATCCGAAGCACATTGTTTTCTTCGTGCACGGCTTCAACAACGCGCTGGAAGACGTGGTCCTGCGTTGCGACCTGCTGGTCAAGACCTACGGCGTCGAGGTGGTGGCATTCTCATGGCCGGCGAACGGTGGTGGTATTCGCGGCGTGGCCAGCTATCTCGACGACAAGCGCGAC
>CAYYFR010000096.1:0-20650 GCA_964470865.1 uncultured Burkholderiales bacterium
CGCCTTCTCGCTGAGCGACTCAAGAAACGCAAGCAGGTCGGAGGATTCTTCCGGGCTCAGTCGCAGTGGCTTGAGAATGCGCTCGCCGTCCGCATGCAGGCGCTCCTCGTTCAATTCCGAATAGTGCCTGACCACATCGGCCAGCGTCGCATGGCTGCCGGCGTGCATATAGGGCGCGGTGCGCGCGACGTTGCGCAAGCCCGGCACCTTGAATTCGCCCCAGTGCCGATGTTCCAGGCTCAAGTGGCGCGTGGCCACGGCATTGCTGCCGGTCTTGTCGTCGTTGTAGCGGCCCAGCAGGTTGAAGGGGCTTTCCCTGACGAGCTTGATGCCGCTGTGGCGACCGGCATCGACGCGACCCGGTGCGGCGAAAAAGGGCACCCCGATATCGGCAAACTCGCCGTTGCTGAAAGTCGGGCCGAAGTGGCAGACCGCGCAGTTGCCGCGACCGACGAATATCTTCAGCCCACGCTTTGCCGCTGCGGGATAGCGCGCCATGCTTTTTGCATCATCACGCACCAGGGCATCGCGAAAAGCGTCGAAGGCGGTGCGGCCGCTGACGATCGTTTCCTGGAACGCAGCTAACGCCTTGCTCAAGTTGACCATCACGATTTCGTCGTCGAGTGCCCGGCCGAACGTGCGTTGATAGCAGGCGGCCAGATCCTGGTTTTCGCGCACGCGTTGCGCCAGGAGCGCGGCGTCCATGCCCATTTCCAGCGGATCGGTCAGGGGCCGGATCGCGTGAGCCCACAGGCTGTCGGCGCCACCGTCGCGGCCGAACCAGCGGGCGAAGCGTGCATCGGCCACGGTCGGCGCATTGCGGTCGAGCATGGCGCTGCCGAAGCTTCTGCCCTGGCCGTCGGCCCAGGCGCGGCCCGGCAGGTGGCAGCTGACGCAGGCCAGGTTGCGGTTGATTGACAGACGTGGATCGAAGAACAGCGCGCGGCCAAAAGCTACGGCGGCGGGGTTGCCGGAGTGGCGATTGCTCGTATCTTTGATCAACGCCGGCGGCCACGGGCCGTGGCGGGCGATGGCTTCCTTTTCGCCTGCGCTGAACTCCGCCTGCGCGTTGACGTGCATGCATAGAAGGGCCAGGGGGAAACCCCAAAGCAATCGTGCAATCACTTCAACGGGTAGTCCTGTTTAAGGCGTTCCACGCCCTTGGCGTCCCGCACATCGAACAGGAACTCCCACTTGCCGGGCATGTGAAACATCAGACCTTCTGCGCGATAGCGGCCAAGCGTGCCTTGTGGCTTGACGCTGGCCTTGTAATTCATGCCGTGGCGGTGCTCGGGCATGTGGGCGTCGACACGCAACTCGTCGATGGTGGCGGCAGCCTCCCTGGGGCAAACCACCAGGTCGACGGCGAAAGGTTTGCCCACAGCGATCCTGACCGGGTCTGTGCGATAAGCGATGCTGTGACGCGCGGAATCGATTGTCTTGCCGCCTTCAAGCGTAGCGCTGCAGGCATGCGCCGCCATGGGCAGCATGCAGGGTAAGCAGGCTGCGGCGACGGCGATGATGGAGCGGCAATTGAGCGGATTCGGGATGGCTTTCGCGCCCCGAAGTGCCGCGCCTGGCGCTGCGGCACGCAACTCTGCGGCGGTGTCTGTCATGGCTGCTTCATCGGATTCGGCCCGAACAAGGCGTCGCCATTGCGAAATGCCACGCGTTCGGCCAGATCGGCCGGCAGGTCGCGCATCCACTCGCGCGACCAGCGTGCATGCTCCACCACGTACGGCCAGCGCTCCGGGGTGTAGGTGTCGGTGCCGACCATGAAGCGCTCGGGGAATTCGGTGAACAGTTGCTTCCATTCCGGGTGCAATTTGCCGCCCGAGCCGTGGTCGGTGCGAAAAGCCAGGTCGCACCAGAGCGACTTGTGTTTGGCCAGCATTTCGCGCACTTTTTCCGGACGGTCGAATCCGGAGTGCGCCCACAGGATGCGCGCCTGCGGCCACTGCCGGAACAGGCGCTCGATGGCGTCGATATCCGAGTGCGCGTGCAGCACCAGGTTGTGCTGCCGGGCCATCTCGACCATGCGTCTGGGTACCGGCAAATCGGCGTCCGCACCATACAGGTGAAATTCACCGACGGCTACATAGCGATATTTCTTCAATCGCTCTTCCATGTAGCGCGCGATGTTGTCGTCGCGCACCCAGGTGCTGACATCGCTGCGCAGGCGGTACGGGCGCAGCGAAGGCAGGATCATGTCGGGCGCCTCGGCATAGAGTTTCTGGTTGCCGTCGTCGTTGGAACTGGAGACCAGGGCGCGCTTGACGCCGGCCTTGCGCAGCAGTCCGATGGCCTCTTTGGGCGGCACCGACTCCCAGGCGTCGTGGCTGTAGTGCATGTGGGCATCGAAAATCGGCAGGTCGGCCGCTTGCGACATGCTTGAGGCAAAAGCCAGCAGCAGGGCATGAAGGAGGCGCATGAGGGGATTCCAGGGTGGTCGAAACGATGGCGGTACCGGGTTGACGGTGGCCCGGCGCCAGGCGGCACCTGAACCGTCGCGCATAGTGTCTCGCAAAATCGCCTGTCTGCGGTAAAGTGCAAGCCCGCTTTCCACATGCCCGTTCCAGCATGACTTCCCTTCGCATCGGCCAGGGTTTCGACGTCCATGCCCTGGTCAGTGGCCGGCCCTTGATCATTGGCGGCGTCAACATTGCCTTTGACAAAGGATTGCACGGCCATTCCGACGCCGACGTGTTGCTGCATGCGATCACCGATGCCTTGCTGGGCGCTGCGGGTCTGGGCGACATCGGCCGCCATTTCCCGGACACCGATCCGCAGTTTCGCGGTGCCGATTCACGCATGTTGCTGCGCGAAGCGGTCAAGCGGGTGCGCGCCGCCGGTTACGCGCCGGTCAACATCGATTGCACCATCATCGCGCAGGCACCGAAAATGGCGCCGCATGTGGCCACCATGGCCGCGAATATCGCTGCCGATTGCGCCATCGACGCGGCGCGCGTCAACGTCAAAGCCAAAACCACCGAGTGGCTGGGGTTTACCGGGCGTGGCGAGGGCATCGCGGCCGAGGCGGTGGCCTTGCTGGATGCGGCTGGGCCGATTTGATGGTGATGTGGTCGCAGCGGGCGCGCTGATCGCGCTCAGGTTCCGGGCAGGCGTGGCAGGCCCAGGCGCGCACATAATCCACCGCCCGCGCGCGGCAACAAGTCGAGCGAGCCGCCGCATTGTCGTGCGACCCGCTCCACAATCGCCAGGCCAAGGCCGGAGCCGCCCTGGGCGCTGTCGATCGTACCGTCGGCTGAACCGCGCGCGTCGTCCTGCCGCGTGAAGGGCTGCTTGAGGCGCTCGACATCGGCAAGCGCTATGCCGGGGCCGCGGTCCAGTACCTCGATGACCACGCCTTGCCTGCTGGCGCCGAGGGTCAAGCTGACCTGTGGCTCGGTGCCGCCGTACTTGAAGGCGTTCTCGATCAGGTTCACCAAGGCGCGCCTGAGCGCGGCGGCGTGTGCCATCACCATCAACGGGGCGTGGGCGCCGGTCAGTGTGAGTTGCCGGCCCTGGGCTGCGGCCTCGCGGACCAACTGTTCGCCAAGGGCCGCCAGATCGACTTCGACAGGCGCCGCTGCTTCGTCCTGGCCGCTTCTGGCGAAATCGAGAAACTGGCCGATCACCTGGTCCATCTGCTCGATGTCGCCCACCATGCCGTCACGCAGGCCTGCGTCCGGCGACATTTCCAAGCCCAGGCGCAGGCGCGCAAGCGGGGTGCGCAGGTCATGCGAAATACCGGCCAGGATCAGGGCGCGATTCTGCTCCTGGGTCTTCAAGTCGCGCGCCATCTGGTTGAAGGCGCGGCTGACCTCGGCGATTTCACTGGCGCCTTCCTCGGCGAGGGCGGGCGGCACCGCGCCGCGTCCGATTGCATGCGTGGCGACCGCCAATGCGCGCAGCGGCCGGGTGATGCGCCGCACCAGCAGGTACGCGCCAAGCAGCGCCAGCGTCAGCGCCAGCAAGCCCCAGCCAAACCACTGCCACGGTACCGGCGATTGCAGGCGGTCACGCCGCAGGCGCACCCAGTATTCGTCGTCGTCGATGCGAAAACTGACCCACATGCCCTCGGCGCCGTTGCGACGGAAAGCGAAACGGGTTTGCGGCCCGGTTTTTTCACGGATCAGCGACTCGACCCGGCGGATGCCGCGGATATCGGGTGCGGCTTCGAGTTTTTCGTCGGCCTCCACCGGGTAGATTTCAATACGTTCCGAATTCGAGATTTCGCGCATCAGGTAAACCCTGGCTTCCGGCCTTGAGCTGACTAAAGCGGCGCGCGTCAGGTTGACGATCGCCACGACCTGCTGCGCGATTTGCAGGCTGCGCGGCTCACGCTCGTAGATGCGGAAGATCTGGATCCATGCCAGCACCGAGAGCACCAGCAGGAATGCGATGATGAAAAACGTGCGCCACAGCAGGCTTGCGGGAATCAGGCGCATGCGCGATCAGGCCCGCACGACTGCGGCCGCCAGCCTCAGTCCGGCACGAACACGTAGCCAAAGCCCCACACGGTCTGGATGTAGCGCGGGTTGGCAGGATCGGCTTCGATCAACTTGCGCAGGCGAGAAATCTGCACGTCGATGGCGCGATCGAACACGTCGTATTCGCGGCCGCGCGCCAGTTCCATCAGCTTGTCGCGTGACAGCGGCTTGCTGGGATGGCGCACCAGCACCTTGAGTACGGAAAACTCGCCGGAGGTAAGCGCGACCGGCTTGTCGTCACGCGTCATGCTGCGGGTTGCCAGATTGAGCGCGTAAGGGCCGAATACCACGGTCTCGGCCTCGGCCACCGGTGCCGCCGGCGGCCCGCCATCCTGCACCCGGCGCAAAACTGCATTGATGCGTGCCACCAATTCGCGCGGGTTGAATGGCTTGGGCAGGTAGTCGTCGGCGCCCATCTCGAGGCCGACGATGCGGTCAACCTCTTCACCCTTGGCTGTCAGCATGATGATCGGCGTCTTCAAACCGCCGGCGCGCAGGCGCCGGCAGATCGACAGGCCGTCTTCCTGCGGCATCATCAGGTCGAGCACGATCAGGTCGAACAGCTCGCGATTGATCAGCTTGTCCATGAACTGGCCGTTGGGCGCGGCCTGGGTGGCAAAGCCCTGTTCACCGAGGTAGCGCAGCAGAAGCTCGCGCAGGCGCGCGTCGTCGTCAACGATGAGGATCTTGCGTTTTTGCTGGTTCATGCGGTGTGGATCCGGGTTGGGTTGAAGTTTAGCCGCTTGCAGGAAGCAACGCGCCAGGCATTGGTTACGCAGGCCGATGATTTGAAACAGCATGTAAAGGGAACCACTGAAACACTCCGTTGCTTGAGATAGCGGTATCTGCAGCCGGCGGAATTGAAGCGAGCTTTTGCTCGAGAGCCTGCATGCCAGGGGGCATATTCAGGGTTTTCCAAATCGGTTACTCTCGACCGTATGTCTGAAGCGCCTGGAGAGCCGCATGAAAGTCCTTTTCACCGACCACAACTTTCCGGATGTCGAATTCGAACGCTCGCTGTTCGCCGCCGCCGGCATCCAGATGAAAGTCGCCCAGTGTTCATGCGTGGAAGACGTGATTGCCGAGTCGGTCGATTGCCAGGCCCTCTTGATCACCTTCGCGCCGGCGGATGCAAGGGTATTCGCGGCGTGCCCGCAGATCGGCATCTGCAGCCGGATCGGCGCCGGTTTCGACACCATCAATACGGCGGATGCGGCGCAGCACGGTGTGTGGGTGGCCAACTCGCCGGACTACGGATCTTCGGAGGTGGCCCTGCATGCTTTGGCAATGGCGCTTTCCCTGCTGCGCCACTTGCCGCAATACGACGCCGACATTCGCGCCGGCGTGTGGGATGCGCATGCAAGCGGTGGCACCCGCCGGTTGGCCGACATGAGCGTCGGTGTGTTGGGCTACGGGCGCATAGGCAGCCGCTTTGCCTATTTCGCGCACACCATGTTCGGGCGCGTTCTGGCCAGCGACCCCAATCGGATTGACGGCGATTTCGCCCCCTATGTGGAGCCGGCGACGCTGGAAAACCTGTTTCGCGAAGCCGACCTGATTTCCCTGCATACGCCGCTCAACGACCAAACGCGTGGCATGGTCGGTGCACGCCTGCTCGACCTGATGAAGCCCGGCTCGTACCTGGTCAATACCTCGCGTGGCGCGGTGATCGATATCGAGGCGCTTGCCGCCCGACTGCAGCGCTTCGACGGCGTCGGACTGGACGTCCTGCCGCAAGAGCCGGTGCCGCGCGATTCGCCGCTACTGGCGGCGAAGAACGTCATCCTCTCCCCACACGCGGCCTACTACACGGTTGCGGCCGAGCGTGAGCTGCGGCGCAAGGCGGTGCAAAACATCGTTTCGTGGTACCAGAAAGGTCGCCCCGATTACCCGGTGGTCAAGGGCAGCCGCAAGCCGCCTGCAGTCTGATCCTGGCGTGGCAAGCGGATTGGCCGGGCTGCGTCGAATTTGCGTCCGCGTGCGGGTAATCCCGTAACGGCAGGGCCATTGTTGCTTTGCGGCATTGAAAAATTGGCCTTACCAATTGACAGCTTTCAGGGTGCACGCTAGCCTTGCGCGTCCTGTTCAACATGCCGCCTACGACGGGTCCCTGGATCACCAACGCGTACTGCGTAGACGATCACCTGGCGGCTACAAATTTGGAGACACACATGGTCGGATTCAAACGTCGCGCCATTGCGACAGCGCTTGTAGGCGCGCTACTTTCGGCAGCCGGCACGGTCGCGCAGGCACAGGAACGCCTCACCGTCTGGTTCAACAAGGGCTTTTACCCGGCCGAAGACAAGGCGCTGGAAACCATGATTTACCGGTTCGAGCAAAAAACCGGGGTCAAGGTCGATTTGTCGCTGTTTGCAGTGCAGGACATCATGCCCAAGACCGTGGCGGCGATCGATGCGGGCACGGTACCCGACGTATCGTTCGGCCTCACCTACGATTTCCAGGCGGCCGGCAAGTGGGCCTTCGAGGGCAAGCTGGTCGACCTCTCGGACATCTTCAATCCGATCAAGGACAAGTTCCTGGCCAATACGCTTTCCACTGCCTATCTGTACAACGACAAGACCAAGAAAAAGGCGTATTACGCAGCCCCGGTTTACCAGCAGACCATCCATGTGAACTACTGGAAAGACATGCTGGCCGAGGCCGGCTTCAAGGACACTGACATCCCGCAGGACTGGAAGGGCTACTGGAACTTCTGGTGCGACAAGGTGCAACCGGCGCACCGCCAGAAGACGGGCAAGCGCAGCTTCGGCATAGGCAATCCGATGGGCGTCGATTCGACCGACAGTTTTTTCAGCTTCTATCAGTTCCTGATCGCGCACAGCGCCAAGCTGGTCGATGACAGCGGCAAACTGGTCATCGAACAGGCGAAAAACAAGGCCGGCGCCGTGGCGGCCTTGAAGGACTACACCGACCTCCTGACCAAGGGCTGCACGCCGCCGTCGTCGACGAACTGGAAGGACCCGGACAACAACGTGGCCTTCCACAACAAGACCACCGTCATGACCCACAACGCGACCATTTCGATTGCCGCCAAGTGGCTCGATGACTCGAACAATGCCGCCCTCACCGGCGAGCAACGTGCGACGGCCAAGAAGAACTACGAAGAGCTGATCGCCACCACCGGCTGGCCGAAGAAGGTCGACGGCACGCCAATGGCCTATCTGGCGGCAATAAAGCTGGCAGTGGTGTTCGAAGGGTCGAAGAACGTCAAGCGGGCCAAGGAATTCGTCGCTTTCATGATGGAGGATTCGAACCTGATTCCCTATACCGAAGGCGCGTTGGGGCGTTGGTTTCCGACCACCAAGGTTGGCGCGCAACGTGATTTCTGGAAGGGCGACCCGCATCGCCGTACCGTGTTGAAGCAGTTTTCCGATGGCACCAGCCCGTTCCCCTTCGTCTACAACTACCGCTTCACCATTCTCAACAACGAGAATGTGTGGGCCAAGGCCATGAGCCGCGTGACCAACGACAAGTGGACCCCGGAGAAAGCGGTCGACGAGATGATCGCGCGCATCAAGGCGGTGGCCGGCTGAAGGCGGCCGGGCGCGCGCCGACCTGAAGCCTGATTCGGCCAGCGCCCGGCAATTCATGTCTGCTGTTCTCGCATCTTCCGGCGCCGCCGGTTCCACGGCCGCGGGGCGCGGCGTTTCGTCCGCGCCGTTCCGGCCGGCCGCCTGGAATACCGTCGGCTGGATGCTGGTGACGCCCTACGTCCTGGTGTTCCTGATCTTCGTGCTGTACCCGGTAGGCTACGGCTTGTACCTGGCACGCGATCCGCAAAGTTACGTCAAGCTGTGGCACGACCCGGCGTTTTTCAACGCCGTTTTCAACACCTTCCTGTTCCTGGCGGTGGTGGTCAATCTCAAGTTCGCGCTTGCGCTGTTCCTCTCCGGATTTTTCGTCCATGAGCGCACATGGATCCGTATCCTTTCGGTGATCTTCATCCTGCCGTATGCAGTGCCGTCGATTCCCACCATCCTTTCGTTCCGCTTCATGTTGAATCCGGAGTGGGGCATCATCAACAGCATCATATTCAAGCTCACCGCCGCGGACGGTCCCAACTGGCTCAACGACCGCTGGATCGCGTTTTCCATGGCCGGCGTGGTGCACATCTGGAAGTCACTGCCGTTCTGGACCCTGATCCTCATCACCGGGCGCCTGGCGATATCGAAAGACCTGTATGAAGCCGCCTCGGTCGATGGCGCGACCGGCTGGCAGAAGTTCAAGTTCATCACCTGGCCGTCCTTGCGCACGCTCTACCTCACCAGCGTGATTCTGTCGATGATCTTCACTCTCGGTGACTTCAACAGCGTCTACCTGCTGACCGGCGGCGGCCCGGCCGATCTCACCCACGTGATGGCGACCCTCGGCATCCGCTACCTGCGCTTGGACCAGCTCGACATGGCCATGGCCACCATCGTGGTCGCGCTGCCATTCGTGCTGCCGATGGCGTATTTCATGGTGCGCCGCCTGTCCGGCGACCCGGACGAGAAATAGCCGTGGGCTCGCGCAAGTGGTTCAACGAAGCCACCCTGATCCTGATCGGCATCCCGGTGTTCCTCTGGACCATTCTGCCGATCTATCACATGTTCCTGTTCGCGATTTCGCCCAAGGACACCGCGTTCGCCGGCAAGCTCTGGCCGGATCATCCGACGTTGGAGAACTTCGCGTTCGTGTTCCAGCAAAAGCATCATTTCCTCAACCATTTCTGGGGCCAGTTGTGGTCGTCGGTGCTGATCGCCTTCATGACCGGGCTCTTCACCCTGGTGATCGCCACCTCCGCGGCCTTTGCCATCAGCCGCCTGAAGGTCCGCGGCGGGCGCACCATCATGAACTTCGCGCTCGCCACCTATTTCATTCCCGCCGCCTTTCTCGCCGTGCCGATGTACAAGGCGATGGGCGTGTATGGCCTGCTCAATACCAAGACGGCGATGATCATCGCGATGGTGACGCTCGCCAGCCCTTACGCGATCTGGGTGTTGAAGCAGGCCTCCGACAAGCTGCCCGTGGAACTGGACGAGGCCGCGATGATGGACGGCGCCAGCGCCATGCAGTTGTTCCGCCTGGTCTACCTGCCGCTGATGATCCCGTCCCTGGTGGCCATCGGCACCTACGCGGTGCTGCTGGCGTGGAACGAGTACCTCTATGCGTTCCTGCTCATGTCGAACGAAAAGGAAGTGCCCCTGTCGGTCGCGCTGGGACTCTTCCTCTCCGCCGACGATTCGCCGTGGGAACTGCTCATGACCACGGGTTTCATCTACGCACTGCCGCCGGCGGCGATCTACTACGCATTCCGCAAGTACATGGTGTCGGGTTTGACTGCCGGCGCGGTCAAGAGTTGAGCGGCGCGCCCGCCGCAGAGCGCGCCTCGTGACTTGCGACGCCAAGCCTGCCATTTTGATGAAGATGCCGCCATGACCGACCTCGAATTGACTGCGCGCCTGGGCCGTTTGTATACAGGCGCTGTCCACGATGTCCTGCGCGGCATGGGCCACGACAACTGCGTGCTGCCGACCAACATCCGCCCGCTCGATCCGACCCTCAAGGTGGCCGGGCCGGTGTGGACCGTAGCCGGGCGCATCGACCGCACCAAGTCGCGCCACGAGACCCTGCTGGGCTGGACCACGGTGCTGTCGAAGGCGCCGGCGGGTCATGTGGTGGTGTGCCAGCCGAATCACCACGAGGTGGCGATGATGGGGGAGCTTTCCTCCGAAACCCTGAAGAACAAGGGCGTGCTGGGTTACGTGGTCGATGGCGGCTGCCGCGACACCGACTTCATCCTCGAGCAGAAATTTCCGGTGTTCCACGCGTTCTTCACACCCTCCGACATCGTGGCGCGCTGGATCCCGGACCACTACGCGGAGCCGGTGACCATCGGCAGCGTGACCATCCGCACCGGCGACTTCATTCTCGGCGACCGCGACGGGCTAGTGTTGATTCCGCGCGAAATGATCGAAACAGTGATCAGCCAGACCGAAGAGGTGGCCCTTACCGAGAACAAGGTGCGCGACGCGATCCGTGGCGGCATGGACCCGGTCGATGCGTATCTCAAGTATGGAAAGTTCTGATTCCAGCCGGTTTCACCGGGGCGCCCACTGTGGTCGCTGCGCATTCGCACCATGCTGGTCCTGAAGCTGGTCGCGGCGCCGTTGGTCGTTTGGCTGGCCAGTCAGGCAGGGCGCCGCTGGGGCCATCAAGTCGCCGGGCTGATCGGCGGCTTTCCGTTGATCGCCGCCCCGATCATGCTGTTTCTGGCGCAGGACGCGCCGCGCGATCTGGTGGTGGAAACCGCCTGGCTGATCATGGCAGGCTCGCCCGCGGTGGCTGCGCATTGCGTGATCTATGCATGGCTGGCGCGTTTCTGCGAGGGGCCGTGGCAATGGATCGCCTGCCTGCTGTGCGCCTGGGCCGGCTGTGTCGCGCTCGCCTGGGTGTTGACCGGGTGGGCCGTCATCGGCCCCATCGGCTATGTGCTTGCCCTCGGTGTGGGCCTGTTGCTGGCCAGCCTGATGCCAAGGCCGCGCACGCCCGCCACCCTGGCGCCGATTCCGGCAATCGAGATCGCGGTGCGCATGGGCGCGGCGCTGGCACTGGCAGCGGCCGCGATGTTCGGCGCCGAAACCTTCGGCCCGCGCGTGAGCGCGGTGCTGCTGGTGTTTCCGATTACCGCTTCGGTGCTGCCGGTGTTCACATTGGCCCTGCACGGAGCGGACGCCACGGCCCGCCTGCTGTCCGGTTTCGCACTCGGGTTGCTGGGATTCACCACCTACTTCTTTGTATTCGCTTCTCTCCTGGCTCCGTTCGGGCCGGGGTCGGCTTTTGCGGCGGGAGCGTTGGTCAGTGTGGCGGCGGTAAGTCTGGCGCTGGGATGGCAACGCCTGCGCAAGGCGCTGCGTGGCAAGTCGAAATGATGCGTGGGCGCGCAAGCAATCCGGCCAGGCACTACAGGCGCTGATCGCATGCACTGGCTGAAGCTTGATCTCGTGCGCGCCGGCTTGCTGCCACCTGGCGCCACCTGCACCATCGAAGCGCTGACCGGCGGGGTGTCCTCCGACATCTCCCTGGTGACCACAGGGAGCCAAAGGTTCTGCGTCAAGCGCGCCCTGGAGAAGTTGAAGGTTGCCGCCGATTGGCGCGCACCAGTCGCGCGCAACCGCAGTGAAGTCGACTGGATGAAGACGGTCGCGCGCATTGCGCCTGAGGCAGTGCCGGAGATTCTCGCTGACCGGTCCGACGAGGGCTGGTTCGCGATGGCCTATCTGGATCCGTTGCTGCACCCGCTGTGGAAGAGCGAGTTGCGCGATGGCCGTATCGTTCCGGCGTTTGCCGCTGCCGTGGGCGCGGTACTGGCGCGCATTCATTCGAGCAGCGCGGCTGATCCTGCGCTGGCGCAGCGCTTCGCGACGGATCACATTTTTTACCCGATCCGCCTCGAGCCCTACCTGGCGGCCAGCGCTGACCGTCATGCGGACTGCGCGCCTCGCCTGATGGCCCTGATCGCGCAAACCCAGGCCAACAAGAAGGCGCTGGTGCATGGCGACGTGAGCCCGAAAAACATCCTGGGCGGCCGGGATGGGCCGGTGTTTCTCGATGCGGAGTGCGCCTGGTGGGGCGATCCGGCTTTTGATCTGGCGTTTTGCCTGAATCATCTGCTGCTCAAGTGCGTATGGCGTCCGCACTGGTCGGCGCGCTACCTTGAGTCGTTCGACGCACTCGCACGGACTTATCTTGCCGCTGTCGACTGGGAAAAATTGGCCGCCATCGAGGCGCGCGTTGCCGGCCTGCTGCCAGGGCTGTTGCTGGCGCGCATCGACGGCAAGTCGCCGGTCGAATACATCACCGATGAAAACGATCGTATGCGGGTTCGTCGCGTCGCGCGGCGTTTTCTGCTTCAACCGGTAGACGAACTGGCGGCGATTCGCGCTGCCTGGGCCGAGGAAATCAGCGTATGAGCGAAATTGTCAAGATCAGGGGACGGCGTGTCTGGGACTCTCGCGGGCGACCGACCGTGGAAGTTGACGTCACGCTGGCCGATGGCAGTTGCGGGCGCGGCATCGCACCGGCCGGCGCCTCGCGCGGGACGCGCGAGGCGATCGATCTGCGCGACGCAGGGACGAAACTGGGCGGATTCGGTGTCGACCGCGCGGTGGCCAATGTGAATGGCGAGATCGCGGCAGCGCTGCGCGGCCGCGACGCCCTCGATCAGGCCGGCGCCGACCGCGCGCTCATCGAGCTCGACGGCACACCCAACAAATCCCGCCTTGGCGGCAATGCGACGGTCGCCGCCAGCATTGCGGTGCTGCACGCGGCGGCAGCGGCTGAGAAAATGCCGCTTTGGCAATATGTCGCGGGCGGGCAACCGGTCACCATGCCCCTGCCGGAAATCCAGATTTTCGGCGGTGGCGCGCACGCCGGTCGGCGCGTCGACCTGCAGGACTTCATGGTCATGCCTCTTGGCGCGACCAGTTTTGCGCAGGCCCTTGAGATGACCGCCGAGGTCTACATCGCCGCCGGCAGTCTCATGAAGGCGGCCGGCAAGCTGTCGGGTGTCGCCGACGAGGGGGGCTGGTGGCCGCTGTTCGATGCGAATGAAGAGGCCCTGGAGATGCTCACCCGCGCCATCGAGCACGCGGGCTTTCGGCCGCTCGACGATGTGGCGATTTCGCTCGACATCGCCGCTTCGGAGTTCGGTAGCGGTGGGCAATACACGCTGGGACTGGAACAGCGCCGGCTCGATACGGCAGGCATGATCGAGCTGCTGGGCGCGTGGCTCGACGCCTATCCGATCGTCTCCATCGAGGATCCGCTGGCTGAAGACGACGAGGCGGGACTGATCGAATTCACCCGCCGCTACGGCGCGCGCTGCCAGGTGATCGGCGACGACTACCTGGTCACCAGCGCGCCCAGGGTCAGCCATGCGGCCGCCATCAAGGCGGTCAACAGCGCGCTGATCAAGCTCAACCAGGCCGGTACCGTCACCGAAACCCGCGCCGCACTCGACGCCGCTCGCGCCGCCGGGATGAGCACGCTGGTGTCCGCGCGGTCGGGGGAGACCGAGGATGTGACGATCACCCATCTGGCGGTCGGCTGGAATGCGGGTCAACTGAAGGTGGGTTCGTTTGCGCGCTCCGAGCGGATGGCGAAATGGAACGAAGGCTTGCGCATCGAGGAGGCCACCGGCGCGGCCTATGCCGGGCGCCGTGCCTTGAAGCACCTGGCCTGAATGGTGCGGTGCAGCTTGTTGCCATTCGACATCGCAGCGAAAATGCGTCGCGTATAACAACAACTGGCGACAGCCGTTCCATGCGGTTGTAGCGTCATCTGAAAGGAAATCCCTTGGCATCAGTCACCATCGGCCAGGTACAGAAGTACTTTGGCCAGACCCATATCATCAAGGGCGTGTCGGTCGATATCGCCGACGGCGAATTCTGCGTTCTGGTCGGGCCCTCGGGCTGCGGCAAATCCACTCTTCTGCGCATGATCGCAGGCCTTGAGGAAATCTCGGGCGGGCAGGTCAGCATTGGCGGCAGAGTGGTCAACGACATGCCGCCCAAGGAGCGCGACATCGCGATGGTGTTCCAGAACTACGCGCTCTATCCGCACATGACAGTGCGTGACAACATGGCCTTTTCGCTGATGCTGGCCAAGCAAAGCCGTGCCGTGATCGACCAGCGCGTGGGCAAGGCCGCCGGCATTCTGGGCCTTAATTCCCTGCTTGACCGCTATCCGCGCCAGCTCTCCGGCGGGCAACGCCAGCGGGTGGCGATGGGGCGTGCCATCGTGCGCGACCCGCAGGTATTTCTGTTCGACGAGCCGCTGTCGAACCTCGATGCCAAGCTGCGGGTGGCCATGCGCACCGAGATCAAGGAGCTGCACCAGCGCCTCAAGACCACCTCGATCTACGTGACCCACGACCAGATCGAGGCCATGACCATGGCCGACAAGATCGTCGTCATGCGCGACGGCATCGTCGAGCAGACCGGGTCGCCGCTTAAGCTCTACGATCATCCGGCCAACCTGTTTGTCGCCGGCTTCATCGGCTCGCCCTCGATGAATTTCCTGCCCGGCGTACTCAAGCGCAATGGCGGCGCGGCGCGCGTGGAATTCGAAGGCGGCGTGTGGTTGCCGGCGCCGACCAATGCCAGCGGCAGCGACGGCCAGAAGGTGGTGTACGGCACCCGGCCCGAGCATGTCGATCTGGTCGAAGGCGATGAAGGCGTGGCCGCCGAGGTGGTGGTGGTCGAACCCACCGGTGCCGATACCCAGGTGTTTTCCAAGATCGCCGGCGTCGAGGTGACTTGCGTGTTTCGCGAGCGCCACGAATTTCGTCCCGGCCTCACCATTCGCCTGAGGCCTGACGCGTCGCGCGCACATCTGTTCGATGCGGCAAGCGGCGCACGACTTGTCGCCTGATCGTGGGCCAGGCCTCGCTCTGCCCGGCAAGCGTGCAAAGCTGCGCTGCATGGCTTGAGTTCAATTTAGCGCGCTTGTCTTGATCAACACTTCAACATAACAAGTTATCGGAGAGTCAACATGGTGCATTTCACGCGTCGCAAGTTTCTGCAGTCTTCCACCACCGCAGCAGCGGTGAGCGCCGGCACCGGCCCGCTGATCTGGGTCAAGGATGCCCAGGCGCAATGGAACAACACCGTCGAGAAGGGCGCCAAGCTGCGGGTGCTGCGATGGAAGCGTTTCGTCCAGGGCGACGAGGACGCCTACATGGCGAACGTCAGGAGGTTCTCCGAACAGTTCAAGGTGGAAGTGCGGGTCGACCATGAGGGCTGGGAAGACGTACGTCCCAAGGCAGCCGTGGCGGCCAATGTCGGTAGCGGACCGGACATCATCCTGGGCACCAACGACGACGCCAACCTGTATCCGGACAAGCTGGTCGACGTGACCGACCTTGCCAACTACCTCGGCAAGAAATACGGTGGCTGGTTCCCTATTTGCGAGCAGTATTTGCGTCCCGACGGCAAGAAATGGATCGGCATTCCCTTCGGCGCCGCCGGCAATGCGCTGGTGTATCGCGACAGCCAGGTCAAGGCGGCCGGCTTCAACAGTTTCCCCAAGGATACCGACGGCTTCCTCAAGCTGATGCAGGCGCTCAAGGCCAAGAACACCCCGGGCGGCTTTGCGCTGGGCAACGCCACCGGCGACGGCAATTCCTGGACCCACTGGCTGGTGTGGTCGCATGGCGGCAAGCTGGTGGATAACAACAACAAGGTGGTGATCGACAGCCCCGAGACCATCAAGGCGCTCGAATACGGCAAGGAACTGTATGCCACCTTCGTGCCGGGCACCTTGTCCTGGCTCGACCCGAGCAACAACAAGGCGTTCATCGATGGCCAGCTGTCGCTGACCGCCAACGGCATTTCCGTTTATTACGCGGCCAAGAATTCGAATGATCCCAAGGTCAAGGAAATGGTGGCGGATATTCAGCATGCCAACATGCCGATCGGGCCGGCCGGCGTGCCCACCGAGTTCAACCTGTTTTTCAACCAGATGGTGTTCAAATACTCCAAGTACCCGAAGGCCGCCAAGGAATTCATCCGCTTCATGATGGAGCAGGAGCAGTATGGTCCGTGGATGCAGGCGGCGATCGGCTATGTGGCGCATCCGCTCAAGGCCTACGATTCCAACCCGATCTGGACCGTCGATCCCAAGCACACGCCATATCGCGACGCGATGAAGATCATGCGGCCGGCCGGGTTCTCGGGCAAGCTGGGTTATGCCTCCGCCGGGGCTACCGCAGACTTCATCGTCGTCAACATGGTGGCTGAAGCGGTTTCCGGGCAGAAGACGCCCAAAGAGGCTGCGGCACGGGCGCAGCAGCGGGCTGAGCGTTATTACAAGGTCTGATTTTCCGCGCGTTTTGCAGCGCAGTATCGCGTCGCGTTGGAGCGCTCGCCTGGCGCTGATGGTCAACGCGGCGGGGCCGCTTGGCTTGCTTCGCTCGCCTTTACCTCTCGGTAGTTGGGCTCTGCGGGCGGGTTTGGTTTTTATTCAAGGAGTTCTGGTTGTCTCGAACCACTAGCCTGACCCTGCTGGATCGCATCAACAATAGTGCCAATGCGCTGGGTTTCATTTTCATGTTGCCGGCGGCGGCGATCCTGCTGGTGTTTCTGACCTATCCGCTTGGTCTGGGCATGTGGCTGGGCCTGACCGATACCAAGATAGGTCGCGACGGCGTATTCATCGGCCTGGATAACTACAAGTCCCTCGCCGGCGACAGCGTGTTCTGGCTCTCGGTGTTCAACACCGTGTTCTATACCGCGATCGCCAGTTTTTTCAAGTTTTTCCTCGGTCTGTGGCTGGCACTGCTGCTCAACGAGAACATCCGCTTCAAGTCGTTCATGCGCGCCATCCTGCTCCTGCCATGGATTGTGCCGACCACACTCTCGGCAATCGCCTTCTGGTGGATGTACGACAGCCAGTTTTCGATCATTTCGTGGGTGCTGGTCAAGTTCGGCGTGATCGACAAGTACATCAATTTCCTGGGGGATGGCTGGAACGCGCGGTTCTCGGTGATCGCGGCGAACATCTGGCGCGGTATCCCGTTTGTGGCCATCTCGCTCCTGGCCGGCCTGCAGACAATTTCCCCTTCGCTTCACGAGGCGGCCACCATCGACGGTGCCTCGCCGTGGCAGCGCTTTCGCCACATCACCTATCCGTTGTTGACGCCGATCATCGCGATCGTGATGACCTTTTCGGTGCTGTTCACCTTCACCGATTTTCAGCTGATTTACGTGATCACCCGCGGCGGGCCGATCAATGCCACCCATTTGATGGCCACGCTGTCTTTCCAGCGTGCGATTCCCGGCGGTCAACTGGCTGAAGGTGCGGCAATCGCGATGGCGATGGTGCCATTCCTGATCGGCGCGATCCTGATCAGTTTCTTCGGCCTGCAACGGCGCGCCTGGCAGCAGGGCAGCAAGGATTGAGATGAGTGAAACCACGCAAAGCACCGGCACGGCGTCCGGCCGGATCCATTCCGAAGGCGGGATGGATTATCTGGTCACCCGCAAGCGCCGCCTGGTCACCGTGTATGCGCCGCTGGCGGTGTTTACCTTCGTGCTCCTGTTTCCGTTTTACTGGATGACGATCACCACCTTCAAGGCCAACGACGATCTCTACAACTACGAGAAGTCGAGCCCGTTCTGGGTCTCGAATCCGACCCTGGCGAACGTGAAGAAGCTGTTGTTCGATACCGCCTACCCGGAATGGCTGTTCAACACCATGCTGGTGGCGGTGTCGGCCACGTTCATTGCGCTTTTCGCCAGCGTGCTGGCGGCCTATGCGATCGAACGTCTGCGTTTCAAGGGCAGCAAATGGGTTGGGCTGGGCATCTATGCGGCTTACCTGGTGCCGCCCTCGATCCTTTTCATACCGTTGGCCACGATGGTATTCAAGCTGCAATTGTTCGATACCCGCTGGGCCTTGATCCTCACGTACCCTACTTTCCTGATCCCTTTTTGCACCTGGCTCCTGATGGGCTATTTCAAGTCGATCCCGTATGAGCTGGAGGAATGCGCGCTGATCGACGGCGCCACGCGCATGGAGATCCTGATCAAGATCGTGCTTCCACTGAGCGTGCCAGGGCTGATCTCGGCCGGTATCTTTGCGTTCACCTTGTCATGGAACGAGTTCATTTACGCGCTGACTTTCATTTCCTCGTCGGAGGTGAAAACCGTGCCGGTGGGGGTGATCACCGAGCTTGTCGATGGTGACGTCTACCACTGGGGTTCGCTGATGGCCGGTGCCCTGTTCGGCTCGATCCCGGTGGCGATCCTGTACTCGTTTTTTGTCGAATACTACGTCGCCGGCATGACGGGGGCAGTGAAGGAGTAGGGCGTGCGACAATTCCCGGACGCCGCACGGCTCGGGAGTAGGTGATGGGTGAACGCACACTTGACGGTGTGGCTGATGTGGCTACGCAGGACAGCATGATCGCAGCCTGGGAAAGGCTGTGCGCCGATCCGCAACTTGCCGGTCTGCCGTTCAAGGTCGAGACCACCATTGAGGGGAAGATCATCATGAGCCCCGCGAACCTGCGGCGTTCATCGTTGCAAGGCGAAATTGTGGGCTTGTTGCACTCTCTGGTGCGCGAATCCGGCTGCGGTGGAAGGGTAATGTCCGAGTGTCCGGTGGTTACGGGTGACGGTGTGAAGGTGCCCGATGTGGCGTGGCTGTCGCGAGCCCAGGCCGTTGCCTTCGCAGGCAAGGTGGCCGCACCCGAAGCGCCTGAGTTATGCGTCGAGATCAAATCACCATCCAACTCGAAGAACGAGATGGACATCAAGCGAACGCTGTACTTCGCCGCCGGCGCGCGGGAGGTCTGGATTTGCGACGAACCGGGCACGCTGACGGTCTGGAACATTGGCGGCCGAGTCAAGCGTTCAAAATTGTTCCCCCTGTTCCCGGTGCTTGTGAATCCTTTGTAGCCAAACGCTCAGGCGCTTTCCCGCGCCATGATCAGGAAACTCAAGTCAAGTACCGGCGTCTCCACGGCTAGCCCGGCCAGCCGTGCCAGCAGCAGCCGCGCGGACTCTTCCCCGATGCGCCGTGCCCCGACATGCACGCTGGTTAGGGTCGGTGTCACCTCGGCTGCGATATCGAGATCGGCGAAGCCGGCGATGGCCAGGTCGCGCGGGACTTCGATGCCGCGCCGCCGGCATTCCATCAAGGCTCCGACAGCGATGGCGTCGTTGCTGCAAAAAACCGCCTGCAAGCCGGGGTCCTGCGCCAGCAGGTCGCCCAGAGCCTCACGGCCGCCGCGAAACGAGGTGCCGGCCGGCAACATGGCACGCATAAGGCTTGCGCCCTTGACACGCCTGATGGCAGCTTCGAATCCGGCCAGGCGCGAGCGTGTGCGGTCGTCGTTACCGCCGGCGAAGCCCAGACGCAGGTAGCCCCGGTCGAGCAGGTATCGAGCGATCGCCCGCCCGGCATCGTGATTTGAAAAGCCGACGACCATGTCGATCGGGTCGGCAGTCAGGTCCCAGGTCTCGACCACAGGAATGCCCGCCTTGATCAGCCGCTGGCGCGTCAGGGCAGAATGTTTGACACCGGTGACAAGCATGCCGTCGACCCGTCGCCCGAGGAAGGCCGCGACCAGCGCCTCCTCGGCGTTCTCGTCATAAGCGGTCTGGCCCAGCAGGACCTGGTAGCCCGCAGCGGTCAGGGTTGCGGTCAGGCCGCGCATGGTTTCGGCGAATATCGAATTGTCGATGGTGGGGACAATGGCGGCGATGATGCCGCTGCGCTGCGATGCCAGGCTGCCCGCGGTCAGGTTCGGCACATAGCCGAGATCGGCGATCGCTGCGCTCACGCGCGCGCGGGTGGCTGGCGCAACCTTGGCGGGTTCGCGAATGGCGCGTGAAACCGTCATCATCGATACGCCTGCCAGGCGCGCCACATCCTCCATCTGTACCGCGGTTGTCGCAGCCGACGGGCGTCTTGCGGCACTCGGCGCAGGCTTGTGGTTTGACAATTCCGGCTCAGTTGGATACGATGCGATGCTTGTTATGTTAGCGTTAACAGTTTGATCGAGGACGAAACGAATGTCCAGTACTTCCAGCCATACAGGCAGCTTGCGCGCGATTGCGGAAATGCTTGGCCACGCATTGCGCTTTTCCGTGCTGGCGGCGGCTTGCCTGGGCGCGGCTGTGGCAGCCGCGCAGTCATACCCGACCAAGCCGATCAAGCTGATCGTGCCGATGCCGCCGGCCGGCACCACCGACAACATGGGGCGCCTGGCCGGGCAGAAGCTGGCCGAGATTCTGGGGCAGCCGGTGATTGTCGAGAACCGCGCCGGGGCGAACGGCAATATCGGCTCCGATTTCGTCTCGAAGTCGCCAGCCGACGGCTATACCTTGCTGGTCTCGGGTGTGGGCAGTCAGGGCATCAACGCCAGCCTGTACGCCAACATGCCATACGACATTGTCGAAGGCCTCACGCACATCGCGATGATCGCCAAGGGGCCGAATGCGCTGGTGGTCAACCCGGCGTTTCCGCCGACCACCTTGCGCGAGCTGCTGGCGCTTGCCAAGTCGCAGCCCGGGCGCCTCAACTATGCTTCCACCGGCAGCGGTGCGTCCAATCATCTGTCGATGGAAATGCTGAAGTCGGCCGCCGCG
>CAYYFR010000097.1:0-20531 GCA_964470865.1 uncultured Burkholderiales bacterium
CGCACATATCGAAGCGCTCAACTGGGCCGAGCAGTTCACCGAAGGTTAAACCCTTAGTGCAAGTAGTGCCTGCAGACGGGTCTGCATGGCACTGCGCGTACCTGCCACGCCTTGTCCATGATCACGACGCGTCTTTTCGGCTCGGCTGATTGTGGCGACGCACCAATATGGTGTATGCAGCCCGAGGATCCGCGCTTGGTTCAGCGCTCGCGGCCAATCACGCGCGTTTAAATTAGCGGCTGCGAAGGCTGATATAATTTTCGGTTTAACGGCGTATTCAGCGCCCAAACATGCAATTCGACTGGTTTTCAGGGAATGAATGTTGACCCGACCGAAGGTTTGGAACCATGCGCGCCGCCTGTGGTCGAGTTTATTTGCAGGCGAAATTGTTCCATCGGGCCGCAGGCGATGATGTTGGTGTTTGCGAGCCTGGCCGCTGTTTCGTTTGGGATCGGTGCGACTTTCGCAGCGCTTGGCCCCTGGCTGATTTTGCCCTTCGCGGGTCTCGAAATGGTCGCGCTCGGATTGGCTTTCATGCTCTGCGGTCGCGGGGCAGGGGATTTTGAGCGCATTCGCATTCTTCCGCACCTGCTTACGGTCGAGCATGTTCGAGGCGGCCGGCAGGTGGTGCACCAGTTCAATCCGCATTGGGCGAAGCTTGAAATCGCGCGAGGATCGCTTTCGATCCGTGTCTTGCTCTCGCAGGCTGGGCGCACACTGGAGCTCGGACAGTATTTGGGTTTCCAACAACGCAGCGCTTTCGCGACCGCGTTCAAGGCGGCTTACGGCAAAGCAGGCCGGGCGTGATTTCGACCAATTTTCGATGACACATACACACAAACAAACGCGACTGAGGACATGATGGGCGTTGCTACCTCTTGCAGAAAACCTTTGCGATTGATTACCGGCTTGGCGCTGGTGGCTGTGGCCGGCGGCGCGCTCGCCGCCGTTGTCGACATGCCCGGCGGGCCGTCGGTACGCCAGATCAATCTGACCGCACCGGTGACCATCATTGCCAGCCAGATCTATGACCTGCACCTGGTGATGTTGGCGATTTGCGCGGTGATTTTCTGCGCGGTGTTCGGCGTCATGTTTTATTCGGTATATGCGCACCGCAAATCCAAGGGCCACAAGGCGGCCACGTTCCATGAGAGCACTAGTGTTGAAATTGCCTGGACCATCGTGCCGATGATCATCGTGATCGTGATGGCCGGCCTGGCGACAAAGACGGTGCTGGCGATGAAGGACACCTCCAACTCGGATCTCACCATCAAGGCCACCGGGCACCAGTGGAAATGGGGCTATGACTACATCAAGGGCGAGGGTGAGGGCATCAGTTTCTACTCAACCCTGGCGACGCCGCGCGAGCAGATCGACGGCTTGGCTGAAAAAGGCGTCAACTACATGCTGGAGGTTGACAATGAGGTGGTGGTGCCGGTCGGCAAGAAGGTGCGCATTCTGACTACTGCGAATGACGTGATCCACGCCTGGATGATCCCGGCGTTTGGCGTCAAGCAGGACGCGATTCCCGGATTTATCCGCGATACATGGTTCAAGGCCGACAAGATCGGTACCTATCGCGGCCAATGTGCGGAATTGTGCGGCAAGGAACATGGTTTCATGCCGATTGTGGTCAGCGTCAAGTCCGAGGCGGATTATTCCAAATGGGTCGGCGAGCAGAAAAAGCTGATGGCCGCCAAAATGGATGATCCGAACAAGCAATGGACGCAACCTGAACTGATCGCGCGCGGAGAAAAGGTCTATGCGGCTGCCTGCGTCGCCTGCCATCAAGCCACCGGTAAGGGCATGCCGCCGGCGTTTCCTCCGCTGGATGGTTCCAAGGTGGTGACCGGACCCAAGGACAACCAGGTGGCCTTGCTGCTCAATGGGCGCCAGGGAACGGCGATGGCGTCTTTCAAGAGCCTCTCGGATGCTGAACTCGCGGCAGTCATCACTTACACCCGCAATAGCTGGACCAACAAAGCCGGCGACATGATCTCCCCTGCAGACATCAAGTCCGCCAGAGGGTGGGATTCAGCGAAACTCACCCAGCTTTCGGCCAAAGCACCGTAAGGCCAAAAGCGCAAGAACCCCATCAAATACTGATTTGAGGCACATATGAGCGCAGTTCTCGACAGCCACGGCCACGCCCACGATCATGAAGACCACCATCACGGGCCGCCCGCCGGCCTGATGCGCTGGGTCAAGACGACCAATCATAAAGATATCGGAACCCTGTATTTGTGGTTTTCGTTCATGATGTTGTTGACCGGCGGTGTGCTGGCGCTGGGGATCCGCGCCGAGCTGTTCCGGCCTGGCTTGCAGTACTGGAATCCGGAGTTCTTCAACCAGTTGACCACCATGCATGGCCTGATCATGGTGTTCGGGGCGATCATGCCGGCCTTTGTCGGCTTTGCGAACTGGATGATCCCGCTGCAAATCGGTGCGCCTGACATGGCCTTCGCGCGCATGAACAACTGGTCTTTCTGGCTGCTGGTGCCGGCGGCCGGTTTGCTGGTCGCTTCGTTCTTCGTGCCCGGCGGGGCCACTGCGGCCGGCTGGACCCTCTACGCTCCTCTTTCCACCCAGATGGGTATCGGCATGGACATGGGCATCTTCGCGATGCACATCATGGGTGCCTCTTCGATCATGGGCTCGATCAACATCATCACCACGATTCTCAACATGCGCGCGCCGGGCATGACGCTGATGAAGATGCCGATGTTCTGCTGGACCTGGCTGATCACCGCCTACCTGCTGATCGCGGTGATGCCCGTGCTGGCCGGCGCCATCACCATGCTTCTGACCGACCGGCATTTCGGCACCTCGTTCTTCAATGCCGCCGGCGGTGGCGACCCGGTGATGTACCAGCACATCTTCTGGTTCTTCGGGCATCCCGAGGTTTACATCATGATCCTGCCGGCATTCGGCATCATCAGCCATGTGGTGCCGGCGTTCGCCCGCAAGCAGCTGTTTGGCTATGCTTCGATGGTGTACGCCACCTCGTCGATCGCGATCCTGTCCTTCATTGTCTGGGCACATCACATGTTCACCACCGGCATGCCGGCTGCCGGACAGTTGTTTTTCATGTACGCCACCATGCTGATCGCAGTGCCAACCGGCGTGAAGGTATTCAACTGGATCGCCACCATGTGGCGCGGCTCGATGACCTTCGAGACGCCGATGCTGTTTGCCGTCGGCTTCATCTTCGTGTTCACCATGGGAGGCTTTACCGGCCTCATCCTGGCGGTGACCCCGGTGGACATCCAGTTGCAGGACACTTATTACGTGGTGGCGCACTTCCACTATGTGCTGGTGGCTGGCTCGCTTTTCGCGATGTTCTCGGGTGTGTACTTCTGGTTGCCGAAGTGGACCGGGCATATGTATGACGAAGGTCTGGGCAAGCTGCATTTCTGGTGTTCGATGATTTTCTTCAACATTACCTTCTTTCCCATGCATTTCCTGGGTTTGGCCGGCATGCCGCGGCGGATTCCGGATTACGCCACGCAATTTGCCGACTTCAACGCCGTTGCTTCGGTTGGTGCGTTTGGCTTTGGTTTGTCGCAACTGATTTTGCTGGTTGTGGTGCTCAAGAGCATCAAGGGGGGCGCCAAGGCGGCGGACAATCCATGGGAAGGTGCTGAGGGCCTTGAGTGGAGCGTGCCGTCGCCGGCGCCGTATCACACGTTTGAAACAGCGCCGCATGTCAAATGAAGTTATTGCGTCACGTGTGACGCAATAACGCGCCGGATTGGAGCGTGCGTTACGCTTCGCTCGATCCGGCGGTAACCAAGCGAAATTGTGCAATCGCCTCATTCAAATCCGGATCGCCGCAGCAATGGAAGGACAGCGTTGGTTCTGCTTTCCATCGCGGCGGTGTTTTTTCTTGGCGTCATCGCCAAGAGAGTTGTTTTTGGGTGACATCTTCACATGACACCGCTTAGCGCAAGCATCGTCAACAACCGCGAGATGCTCAAGAAGCTGCTCGTGGTGGTGGTGCTGATGAGCGGCTTCGGCTATGCGCTGGTACCGTTCTACAAGGCGATCTGCGAAATCACCGGTATCAACCAGCTTGTCAAGGCCGATGCCAAACCGCGCAATTCGCAAGTCGACCTGTCACGCAAGGTCACCATCGAATTCGATGCCAATTCGAACCATTTGCCGTGGCGCTTTCGGCCCTTGGTCGGCAGCATGGAAGTACATCCTGGCGAGCTGGTGCAGGTGATGTACGAAGTCACCAATGCACGTGATCGTCCAATGACCGGTCAGGCGATCCCCAGCTATGCGCCAAAGGGTGCCGCCCAGTATTTCAAGAAACTCGAGTGCTTCTGTTTCAAGCAGCAGACACTGGCACCGCATGAATCAAAACAGTTTCCGGTGGTATTCGTGATCGATCCGGAAATGTCGAAAGATGTGACGACGATTACACTGTCATACACGTTTTTCGAGATCGCCGGCAAGGGCAATTGATGAGCAACCCCGACAACAGCCGCGAGCATGCCGCGAATGCCTCGCCCCTGCAGGTGGTGCGCGCGGTCTTGTGGTCGTTTATCGGCATTCGCAAAGGTGCGGGATACGAAGACGACGTCGCGAGGATCAAGCCGGCGCAGGCGATCATCGCAGGCATCTTTGGCGCCGCGATCTTTGTCGGCAGCCTGGTGGTTTTGGTCAGGTTCCTGACCGCAAAATGATTTTTGTTTGCAAGAACGGCGTCTTCCATGGTCGACGCGAGGAGAGAGAGAAATGAGCGCACCTGCCGCACTCGGCACCACGCCGGCCTATTTCATTCCGGAGCCATCGAGTTGGCCTATCAAGGGATCGATCGCATTGTTGCTGATGATCATCGGGGCGGTCACCTGGATCAACGGCGTGCTGCCCGGACCCTACGGGTTGGCGGCGGGTTTCGCGTATCTCGTGTATGTGTTGTTCGGATGGTTCGGCGCGGTGATCGGCGAGTCCGAGGGCGGGCGCTATTCGGAACAGGTCGACACTTCGTTCCGCTGGAGCATGAGTTGGTTCATTTTTTCCGAGGTGATGTTTTTCGCCGCGTTCTTTGGCGCCCTGTTCTATGCCCGGCAGCTCGCGGTCCCTTGGTTGAGCGATCTTGACCACAAACTTCTCTGGCCCGACTTCGCCGGGCAATGGCCCACCGCCGGTCCCGACCTCGCCGAGAAATTCACGCCGATGGGCCCGTTCTGGATCCCCACCATCAACACCCTGCTGTTGCTCTCGTCAGGCGTCACACTGACCATCGCGCACCATGCATTGAAGGACAACAAGCGTGGTGTACTGAACCTGTTCATGTTTCTGACCATCGCCTTGGGCGCGATCTTTCTGGGCTTTCAGGCGTATGAGTACGCGCATGCCTACTCAGACCTGAACCTCAAGCTCACCACCGGTATTTATGGTTCGACGTTCTACATGCTGACCGGATTTCACGGCTTTCATGTGACTATCGGCGCGATCATGCTTACCGTGATCCTGTTTCGCTGCATCAAGGGGCACTTCACCTCCGACCAACATTTCGCCTTTGAAGCAGTGGCTTGGTACTGGCACTTTGTCGATGTCGTGTGGCTTGGCCTGTATATTGTTATTTACTGGTTGTAGGGATCGCTCGCCCAGACAAGCGCCGCGCTTGCAAGTGCGGCGTTTTCATTTTAGCAAAGGTGCGGCGGGCACTTTGCCTAAGTCGGCTCGCCGCGCAGGCAGGCACTGCGGGCCGTTTCGCGTGTGGCCACGTCCGGCAAGTGAAGGCTTCCGCCTTCGTCGACTCGATTCAGAACGGGCGTTGGTTGGGCACAAACCAGCCCATGTAGTAGCCGAAGAGCAACAGCAGGAACAAGGCAACCGACAGCGAGATGCGTACGGTCAAAGCCCGAACGCCGCGACGAGTCTTGCCACCATCCTTTACGAGGAACACCAGTGCAGAGGCCATACTACCCAGGATAACCAGCAGGATCAGGACAACGATGATTTTCATTGAGAACAGGGTGTGCGTGAATCCCTTGCCGGGAAGCGCAAGACTTGATGAGTCAGCATTGTGCCCGTTCCATCCGGGCGCATGATAAGCCTGCGTCAACGACCTGCCCTGCAGGCGCTGCCTCTTGTAGCGGCACTTGTGCTCATCGGGCTGACGGCTTGGCTGGGGCACTGGCAGACAAGCCGCGCCGCCGAGAAGGACATGGTTGAAACCCGCCAGGGTTCGCAACGCGATGCCGACGAACTCGAACTGGCAGGGGATATTGCGGATGCTGCCGCGCTTGACGGACGGCGAATCGTCGCGCGCGGGGAATTTGTTGACGCTGCCACAGTCTATTGGGATAACCGGTTTGTCGGCAAGGTGGCCGGCATGGCGGTGATCACGCCCCTGCGCATCGCAGGCAGCCGAAGAGTGTTGCTGGTTGACCGCGGCATCGTCGTCCCCGGTGCCGATCGCACCAAGTTGCCAGCCATTGCTATGCCAGCCGGGCCGGTAGTAGTGCGCGGGCGTGCTTACATCGCGCCGCGGCGCACCCTGGAGCTTTCTGAAAGCGTTGATGAAGGCAAGTTGTGGCAAAACCTGACGCCGGAAAAGTTCACCGCGCGCAGCGGCATGGAAGCGCATGGATTCATATTGCGCTTAGCCTTCGAGGGTGCGCCCGCCGACGGCCTGAAACGTGCGCCGGACGTGGAGTCGGGTGCGAGCACGGGCATGACGGCGGCAAAGCATCGCGGCTATGCGTTCCAGTGGTATTGCCTGTCCGCGCTGGTGGCGGTCCTGTTTGTTTTCTTCACCTTTTTCCAATATGACAAGCCAGCTCGAAAGCCGTGAGGCCGCCTATCGCGATGCCATGATTGGCGGGCGCATCAAGCTGCTGCTGCTGTTCCTGGTTTGCGCCGCGCCAGTGATCGCCTCATATTTGACCTTCTATGTGATCAAGCCTGAAGGACGGGTCAATTACGGCACGCTCATCGAGCCGCCACGCCCCTTGCCCGACGTCACTCTGAACCAGCTCGACGGCACACCTTTCAAGTTGGGTGCGCTCAAGGGAAAGTGGGTGCTTCTGACCTTCGACCGCGCCGCGTGCGAAGGGGCGTGCGCCGAGAAGCTGTACATGATGCGCCAGGTGCGCACCATGCAGGGCAAGGAGCGCGATCGTCTGGAGCGCGCCTGGCTGATTACCGATGCCAACCAACTGCAGACGCAGACCATTCGCGAGTTCGACGGCATGAAAATGCTGCGTGCGGTTGATTCGCCCCTGGCGCGCGAGTTTCCCGCTGCGGCCGACCGTGCCGATCACATCTACCTGCTCGACCCGCTGGGCAATCTCATCATGCGCTATCCGAAGAATGCCGACCCGAAGAAGATGCACAAAGACCTGGGTCGGCTGCTCAAGTATTCGAGAATCGGTTGATGAGTTCCGGCGCGCTGCTGCAGTTGGGCTTCCTCGGGCTTCTGGCTGCCAGCATCCCCTTGCTGTGGGTCTGGGTCAAGGGCGACGCCTACAAGTATCGCAAGCTGGTGTGGATCACCACCTTTGTCACCTTCGACCTGATCATCTTTGGCGCATTCACCCGCCTGACGGATTCCGGCCTCGGCTGCCCGGACTGGCCTGGTTGTTATGGCCACTCCAACCCGATCGCTGCGGGCGAGATGATCCGCGCTGCAGAAGCCGCCATGCCGAGCGGGCCTGTGACCATGGTCAAGGCATGGATTGAAATGCTGCACCGCTACATCGCCATGGGTGTCGGCGTACTGATCCTTACCCTGATGGGCCTGGCATGGGCGCGTCAGGCTGAACTCAAGCGCTCGCCGTGGCCGGCCACGGTGTTGTTCGTGCTGGTATGTGTGCAGGGTGCGTTTGGTGCCTGGACCGTCACCCTGAAGCTGATGCCGGTGATCGTCACCATTCACCTGCTGCTGGGCGTGCTGCTGCTGTGCATGCTGGGGGCCCTGGCAGCGCAGGCGAACCCGGTGCCGATCAGTGCCGCAGCAGTAGCGCGCCTGCGCGGCCCGGTACTTTCCGCGCTTTTGGTGGTATTTGTACAGATTGCGCTGGGCGGATGGGTCAGCACCAACTATGCCGTGCTGGCGTGCCAGGACTTTCCGCTGTGCAACGGTGCCCTTGTACCGGAGGCCGACTTCGCGCGCGGCTTTGATCTGACTCGCCCCCTCGGTCTCAACGACGACGGCAGTCTGTTGCCGGTGCAGGCATTGGTGGCGATTCACTGGGTGCATCGCGTGTTCGCGCTGATGGTCGTTGCCGTGCTCGGCTGGCTTGGCCTGGTCCTGCTGGTGGCCGCAGGTGAGAGTGCGTATCTGCGACATACCGCCTGGGGTTTGTTCGCCCTTCTGGGCCTGCAGGTGGCAAGTGGTGTTTCCAACGTGGTGTTCGCCTGGCCGCTGGCGGTCGCCGTCGCGCACAACGGCGGGGCCGCGGCGCTGGCTTTGCTGCTGGCGCTGCTAAACTCGCGCCTCGCCGCGCAGCAGCGCGTTGTTCCGGCCGGGTTCGCCGCCGGCGCCCGCGCCTGAACCAAAATGCAAGTCACAGCAGCCCATAGCGGTTCCATCGCAAGCCGGAAGATGCGCCAGTTCGTGGCATTGACCAAGCCGCGCGTGACCATGCTCGCCGTGTTTTGCGCAGTCATCGGCATGTTCCTGGCAACCCCAGGCATGGTCGAACCCTTGACTCTGATTGCCGGTACCGTCGGCATATGGTCCCTGGCGGGTGGCGCGTTTACCGTCAATTGCCTGCTTGAACAACGCATCGACGCGCGCATGTCGCGCACGCGCGCGCGGCCAATGGCGCGCGGCGAACTGTCTTCGACGCAGGCGCTGTTGTTCGCCGCCTTTCTGGCATTGCTGGGGAGCGCCCTGCTGTTTTTCTGGGTCAACCCGCTGACCATGTGGTTGACCATTGCAACGTTTTTTGGCTATGCCTTCATCTATACCGTGATCCTCAAGCCGACCACGCCGCAGAACATCGTGATCGGCGGCCTGTCGGGGGCGATGCCGCCGGCACTGGGTTGGGCCGCAGTGGCCGGCGAGGTCGGGCCGGAAGCAATCCTGCTGGTACTGATCATCTTCGTCTGGACTCCGCCGCACTTCTGGGCGCTGGCGCTGTATCGCGTCGAGGACTACCGCAAGTCCGGCCTGCCGATGCTGCCGGTGACCCACGGCCAGCGCTTCACGCAGCTGCAGATCCTGCTGTACACGGTACTGCTGGGGGCGGTGAGCGTGCTGCCGTTCGTCATTCGCATGAGCGGCTGGGTTTATCTCTGCGCGGCCATCGTGCTGGCGCTGGGTTTCATCCAACACGCCTGGAAGCTCTATCGCGACTACAGCGACCGGCAGGCACGTGCTACCTTCAACTATTCGCTGTTCTATCTGGCTGCGTTGTTCGCTGCACTCCTGGTCGACCACTACGCAATGCCTATTCTGGTGCCTTGATCATGCGAAGCTTGCTCATTGCCCTATGCTGCGGATTGCTGCTTCTGGTCACAGGTTGTGATTCGGGGCGCCCGCAGTTCAAGCACACCGATGTCACCGGTGCCGACTATGCGCGCGACTTCGCATTGACCGACCACAACGGCAAGAAGGTGACGTTGGCCGACTACCGCGGTCGCGTTGTCACCGTGTTTTTCGGCTTTACACAGTGCCCCGATGTTTGTCCAACCGCACTCGCCGAGATGCGTGCCGTGGTCGAGAAACTGGGACCGGACGGCTCCAAGTTGCAGGTGCTGTTCATCACGGTCGATCCGCAGCGCGACACCCAGGCACTGCTCGCGCAATACGTGCCGGCTTTCAATCCCGCATTCGTGGGGCTGTATGGTGACGCCGAAACCACCGCTAAAGTGGCCAAGGACTTCAAGGTCTTCTACCAGAAGGTGCCCGGCAAGACCGCCGGCAGCTATACGGTGGACCACACTGCGGGCACATATGTATTCGATCCGCAAGGCAAGCTTCGGCTGTTCGTGCGGCCACCGCCATCGGGTGAGCCGGCTTCGACCACCGCGGATCGACTGATCGGCGATATCCGCTTGCTGCTGGCGGGCCGCTGAGCTTGCGTTGTTAGCGCGGCTCGAACGACTGCAGGTGCCGCGAGACCGAAAGCCACGCGCCGGCAAGGCCCAGGGCGGCGGCGAAGGCCAGGATTGAGGCCAGGTCCGCAGGCGGCAATCGGTCGAGCCGGAAGTCGGACGCATAAAGCTGCGCGAACTCCGCCACGCTGCGATTGAGCACCCAGAAGGCGCCGAACACGATTCCCAGTGCCGCGCCGCCACCCAGGAGGCCCAGCAGCGCGCCGTAGTAATAAAACGGGCGCTTGATGGTGCCGTTGGTGGCACCCAGCAGTTTCGCCACCTCGATCTCCTCGCGCTGGGTGAGGATCTGCAGGCGGATGGTGTTGAAGGTCACCGCCAGCAGGGCGAACGACAGCAGGCCGGCCAGCAACAGCACGGCCACTCGTCCGACACCGACCGCGGCGGCGACCCGTCGGACCCAGGCGGAATCGACCTGTACGTGCTCGACATGGGCCCAGCCGCGCACCTGCTCGGCCATGCGGTCAAGCACATCGCCATTGTTGTCGGCCAGGCGCACCACGAACGCGTCGGGCAGCGGATTCCTGTCAAGGGCGGCGAGCACGTCGCCCATTGATGGATGCTTCCTGAATTCGGCCAGGGCCGACTCGCGTGAACGGAACTCGACTTTCGCGATGCCCGCCAGGTCCTTGAGGCGGCGCTCGAGTTCGGCGATCTCGCTCTTTTGCACCTCGAGCGCCAGGAATACCGAAAATTCCGGATCGCTGGAAACGTTGCGTGCCGCGTTCTGCAGATTGAACAGCAGCGAATAGGCGCCCGCCGGCAAGGCCAGCGCCACGCCGATCACCAGCACGTTGAGAACAGTTGCAAACGGCGTCGATGCGAGCTTCGCCAGCGTGCTGCCAAAAGCCATCCAGTGCAGGCGCAGCCAGGCGGTCACAGGATCAGCTCCCCGGCCTTCAATTGCACATTGCGCGTGGTGGTTTTGCCGGCCGCGCGGCGGACCGCGTCTTCGTCATGGGTGGCGATCATCACGGTGACGCCGACTTGATGGAAGGCAATGAACAAGTCGATGATCTCGCCGGCGTAGTCGGTATCCAGATTCGAAGTGGGCTCGTCGGCAATGATGATCGCAGGCCGGTTGACGATTGCGCGGGCGATCGCCAGGCGCTGTTGTTCGCCGCCGGAAAGGGTGATCGGATTGGCCTTTTCGCGCGACAGGAGACCCACCTTGTCGAGTGCTGCGCGCGCCCGCTTGGCGGCATCTTTCGGATGCACGCCGGTCACGGCCAGCGGCAGCATGACATTGTCGAACACGCTGCGGTCGTACAACAGCTTCTGATCCTGGAAAATCTGCCCTATGTTGCGCCGCAGGTAGGGAATCGCCGCTGCGCGCATCGAAGACACATTTTGCCCATTGACCACCACACTACCGCTGGTGACGCGCTCTATCACCGGCAGCAGTTTGAGCAAGGTGCTCTTGCCGGCACCCGAGTGCCCGGTGATGAACAGCAGTTCGCCATCGGCTACCGAAAGCGATACCGACTTGAGCGCTTCATGCCCGCCGGGATAGCGCTTGGTGACCGCGGAGAACTCGATCATCGATCGCTCGTACCGGCGTGAAGGCGTCCCAGGCTGCTAGGCACCAACGGGTTCACTTACTCGAGTCCCAGCAATGCGTTGGCGAACTCGCGCGCCGAAAACGGGCGCAAGTCTTCGATGCCTTCGCCAATGCCGATAAACAGCACCGGCACCGGGCGAGCGCGCGCGATCGCGCACAGCACGCCACCCTTGGCTGTGCCGTCGAGCTTGGTTACCACCAGACCCGTGAGGCCCAGCGCGTCGTCGAAAGCCTTGACCTGCGCCACCGCGTTTTGCCCGGTATTGGCATCGATCACCAGCAGCACTTCATGCGGTGCCGTGCTGTCTGCTTTGGTGATCACGCGCTTGACCTTGCGGATCTCGTCCATCAGATTGTTCTGCGTCGGCAAGCGTCCGGCGGTGTCCGCCATCAGGATATCGATGCCGCGCGCCCGCGCCGCATGCACCGCGTCGAAAATCACCGAGGCCGGATCACCGCCCCCTTGCAGGTCGCGCTGGGCGATCACCACCACGTTGTTGCGCTCGCCCCAGGTCATGAGTTGCTCGCGCGCCGCCGCACGGAAGGTGTCGCCGGCGGCCAGCAAAATGCTTTTCCCGGCACCCTGGAAATACCTGGCCAGCTTGCCGATGGAGGTCGTCTTGCCGACGCCGTTGACTCCGCTGATCATCATGACCAATGGTTTGGCCCGATCCAGATCGATGGTTCGTTCAAGGGGCCGCAGCAGTTCGGCAATCAGGTCGGCCAGCGCCTGCTTGAGAGTCTCGCCGTCTTCGATACCGTCACGCTTGGCGCGCTCGCGCAGTTGTTGGATCAGCAATTGTGCCGCAGCAACACCGCAATCAGCCGAAATCAGGGCGAACTCGAGTTCTTCAAACAGGGCTTCGTCGACCCGGATGCCGGTGAAAAGGGTCGTCAACTGGGCACGGGTTTTCGATAGCCCCGACTTCAGGCGCTCGGCCCAGGAAACCTTGGTCGCCGTAGTGTCCGCCGGCGGTACCGCCGGCGGGGCAGGTGCGTCAATCGCGGCGGGAGTATTTTTGGGTTTGAAGAAGGAGAACATTGGAACTTGTGGCGGCATCCGCGCTCGAACTGAACGCGTAGAGTATGAAAGCAACGATTTGAAAGCGGCGGGCCAACTGCCGGATTGACTACTGCGCCAGTCCGCTGCGAACTTCACTAGCCCCAGGGTAACTGGTTTGCACGATATCACCGCCTGGTCGACATGCGCCACGCCAATCGGCGTCGTCAAACGCGCGTCGCCACAACCAGCAAACGCTATGATTCTAACAAGAGCGATTTTATGAAGCAGTTGCAACGCTTTTTGCTGCTGATTGCAGCCTGGTCCTGCGTTCCCCAGGCGCTCGCTGCTGCGGCCTTCGAAACCACGCTGCCCAACGGGCTCAAGATCATCGTTCGCCAGGACGCTCGTGCCCCCACCGTTGCGCACATGGTCTGGTATCGGGCCGGCAGCATGGACGAGGTCAACGGCACCACCGGTGTGGCGCATGTGCTCGAACACATGATGTTCAAGGGCACAGCTCGGATCAAGTCGGGCGAGTTTTCGCGTCGCGTCGCCGCCGCCGGCGGCCGTGACAACGCCTTCACCAGCCGCGACTACACCGCTTATTTCCAGCAGGTGCACAAGTCGAAGCTTGAACTGGTGATGCGCCTGGAAGCCGATCGCATGGCCAACCTGCGGCTTGATGATGGCGAGTTCGCCAAGGAGATCAAGGTCGTGATGGAGGAGCGGCGTCTGCGCACCGACGACCAGCCGCGCGCCCTGCTCAACGAAACCCTGATGGCAACAGCCTTCAAGGCGCACCCCTACCGCACCCCGGTGATCGGCTGGATGCGCGATCTCGAAACCATGAAGGGTGCCGATGCACGCCACTGGTATCGCACCTGGTACGCACCCAACAACGCGGTTTTGATCGTTACCGGAGACGTGCGGCCGCAAGAAGTGGTGCGGCTGGCGAAAAAATACTATGGGGTGCACAAGCCCAAGGTAATGCCCGAGCGCAAGGCGCAGGACGAGCCCGATCAGGCCGGTACGCGCCGCATCGATCTGAAGGCGCCAGCTGAGCTGCCCTATCTGGTGATGGCCTGGCGGGTACCACGCATGCAAGACGTTGACAAGGATGACGACGCGCACGCCCTCGAAGTGCTGGCCGGTGTGCTCGATGGCCACGAAGGCGCCAGGATTTCGCGCAACCTGGTGCGCGAAGCCCGGCTTGCCAGCCAGGCCGGCGCCGGCTACGACAACACCGCGCGCGGTCCGGTACTGTTTACCCTGGAAGGGGTTCCGGCCGAGGGACGGACAGTGCTGCAACTGGAAGACGCCCTGCGTGGTGAAGTACGCAGGATCGCCACTGGTGGCGTGACCGCCGAGGAGCTCACGCGTGTCAAGGCCCAGGTTGTGGCGGCGCAGGTTTACAAGCGCGATTCCATCTTCGGGCAGGCCATGGAGATCGCACAGTTTGAAATGAGCGGGCTGTCGCACAGGCAGATTGACCGCGCGCTGGAAAAAATCCGCGCAGTCACAGCCGACCAGGTACGTGCGGTCGCGACCAGGTACTTTGGCGACGACACCCTGACCGTGGCTACCTTGACTCCTTTGCCGCTGGCACAAAAGCCGCGACAGGCACCGGCCGGCCTGCGCCACTGAACCTCATGGATGACCTGCGCATGCAAACGCTCGGGAAAACACTGAATATGCCCCTGTATCGCGGACTCTCGAACGGCAGACCCGAATCAAATCGAAGCGACGCAAAAGCGACTCTTGGTCCCTGCGGGCTTTTTCAGTGTTTTCTCAGGCCCTTCCGCGTTGCTGGTTCGGCCCGTCTGTCGCGCCAGGTGCTGGCCCTGGTTGTTGTCGCCGTGGCGCTGCCGGCCCAAGCTGGCCTGGCGATCCAGTCATGGACCGCGAAGTCGGGCACCCGGGTGCTTTTCGTCGAGAGCCGCTCCATTCCGATGCTCGATGTAGCGGTGGATTTCGACGCCGGCGGGCGCCGTGCGCCAGCGGGCAAGGCCGGGCTGGCCGGTCTGACCAACGGCATGCTGGCTTTGGGCAGCACAGGGCTTACCGAGAGCCAGATCGCCGACCAGTTCGCCGATACCGGGGCGCAGCGCGGCGCGCGCGCCGACCAGGATCGTTCAGCCATCACCTTGCGCACATTGTCGTCCAGCGCCGAACGCGAGGCCGCGCTGGCGCTATTGGCGACCTTGCTGCAAAACCCGAGCTTTCCGGAAGAGGCACTCAACCGTGAAAAGGCGCGCGCGATTGCCGGCTTGAAGGAGGCGGAGACCAGGCCGGCGGCAATCGCGGACCGTGCGTTTTCGCGGGCGATATACCGCTCGCATCCTTACGGTGCGAGCGCGTCGGCCGAGAGCGTCGCATCGATTTCCCGTGCCGACATCGTGGCCTTCTACCAGGCGAACTTTTCGGCCGGAAGCGCGGTGGTGTCGATGATTGGCGACATCTCGCGCAGCCAGGCTGAAGCGATTGCCGAACAACTGACTGCCGGCTTGCCAGCGGGCGTGGCGCCCGCTGTGTTGCCGCCGGTCGGCGTGCCCGATCCCAGCCCGATACGCATTGCACATCCGGCAACGCAGTCGCACATACTTCTGGGCATGCCGGCCATGGCACGCGGAGATGCGGATTTTTTTGCGCTGACTGTTGGCAACTACATCCTCGGCGGCGGCGGTTTCGTGTCGCGCCTGATGAACGAGGTGCGTGAGAAGCGTGGCCTGGCCTACAGCGTCTACAGCTACTTCGCGCCGCTCAAGGAAGCCGGACCATTCCAGATCGGATTGCAAACCCGCAAGGAGCAGGCCAACGAAGCCTTGAAGCTGGTGCAGGGTGTGGTCGCCGACTATGTTGCGAAGGGCCCGACCGCGGCCGAACTCAAGGCGGCCAAGGACAACCTGGCCGGCGGATTCGCGCTGCGCATCGACAACAGCCGCAAGATTCTCGACAATCTTGCGGTGATCGGCTTCTACGGCCTGCCGCTGGATTACCTCGATCAATGGGTGGCCAACGTGGAGCGGGTGAGCCTGGCTGACGTGAAATCGGCGCTCGCGCGCCGTGTCAAGCCGGCCGAATTCGCGGTGGTGATGGTCGGCGCGCCCGAATAGGGCGGTCGCCCGCTGTTCGGGCTGTTTTATCATGCAGCCCATGACATCCGTTCTGGCAGCACCGAGGCGCTTCAGTTCCCTCAAGCAACCGCCGGCATGGCCTCTGGTGGGCAGCCTGCCGTATTTCGACCCGCCGCGCGTGCATCTGGTTTTCGAGCAATGGGCGCTTCGCTACGGCACGCCGTTTCGCGTGAACCTGGGCCGCCGCCAGATGCTGGTGATCGATGATCCGGTGGAGATCGGCCGCATCCTGCGCGCCCGTCCAGGTGCGTTCCGCCGGGTGCGGCCGGTGGAATCGATTTTTCGCGAACTGGGGATTGCGGGCCTGTTTTCATCCGAAGGCGCAGACTGGGAACGGCAGCGGCGCATGGTGATGCGGGCCTTCGATCCGGCGCACCTGAAGAGCTATTTTCCAAGCCTGATCAAGGTCACCATGCGGCTCCTCGCGCGGTTTGCCCGAGCTGCGGACAGCGGCGCCGTACTCGATCTGCAGCAGGAATTCATGCGTTATACCGTGGATGTAACCGCAGGGCTGGCTTTTGGTGTCGACATCAACACCATCGAGGGTGGGGACGACGCCATCCAGCGTCACCTGGACCAGGTGTTTCCTTCTGTCAACCGACGCATGAGCGCTCTTTTCCCCTGGTGGCGCTACCTCAAGCTGCCCGCCGACCGTCAACTCGAGCGCGATCTTGCCGTGGTGCGCCGAGCGATCGACGGTTTCATAGAAGCCGCGCGCCAACGCATGGCGGCCGATCGCGGTTTGCAGGAGCATCCGGGCAACCTGATCGAGGCATTGTTGGCCGCTCGCGACACGCCCGAGTCGGGCTTCTCGGATGCCGACGTCAGCGGCAATGTGTTCACCGCGCTGCTGGCAGGCGAAGACACCACGGCCAATACCCTGGCCTGGCTCACCTGCTTCCTGGCCGATGAGCCGCAGGCGCAGCAGGCGGCCCAGGCCGAAGCCGATGCGGTGCTGGGGTCCAGGGACGTCATCGAGGACTTCACGCGCATCGACGACCTCGCTTACACCGCCGCAGCCACGCGCGAGGCGATGCGCTTGAAGCCGGTCGCGCCGCTGCTTTCCCACGAGTCAAACGAAGCGGTCACGGTATGCGGCATCGAATTGCGCGCCCGCACGCCGGTGGCCACCCTCATGCGTCCGGCCGGACTGAACCCTGAGCTGTTTCCCGAGCCGCTGGCGTTCCGGCCACAGCGCTGGCTCGGGGACTCCGGGTCGAACGAGCGCGAAAGCACGGCCAGGCGGGTTCTCATGCCCTTCGGCGGCGGGCCGCGCTTCTGCCCGGGTCGTTATCTGGCACTGCTGGAAATCCAGATGGTGACCTCGATGCTGATGAAGAATTTCCACATCGAGCGGGTCGGCAGCGAGCCGGTGCGCGAGCGCAATGCGCTGTCGATGCTGCCGGAAGGATTTCGTGCACGTTTGCGCAGGCGCCGGGAAGCCGCCGCCCGCATTTGATTTACGCATCGCGCTACACTACAACTTGCTTCCCAAACAATGCCAGGAGACACCATGAAACTTTCCGACATCAGCGCTTTGCTGGCCACATTGGTTATGGTCGCGGCGCTACCCGCCGCAGCCCAGACCATCAAGGTCGGCCTCATCAGCACCTATAGCGGCCCGGGCGCGGCACAGGGCGACCAGATCGACAAGGGCGTCAAGCTCTACATGAAACTCAACGGCGACAAGCTGCCGCCCGGGGTCAAGCTCGAGATCATCACGCGTGATGATACTGGTGCAGTTCCCGACGTGGCCAAACGCATCGCGCAGGAACTCATTGTGCGCGACAAGGTGCAAATCTTGACCGGCGTGGTGTGGACCCCCAACATGGCGGCCATTGCGCCTTTGACCGCCGAGGCCCGCGTGCCGTTCATCAGCATGAACGCGGCCGGCGCCAGGGTGGTCGGCATGTCGCCCTACATGACGCGTATTTCGTTCACGCTGTGCCAGTCGGCGTATCCCCTCGGGCTGTGGGCTGGCAAGAGATACAAGAAAGCCTATGTTGCGGTCAGCGATTTCGCGCCGGGCCATGAAGCCGAGGGTTGCTTCACGCGCGGTTTCAAGGAGAGCGGTGGCGAAATCCTGGGCGCTGTTCGCATCCCGCTGGCCAATCCCGATTTCGTGCCCTTCATGCAGCGCATCAAGGACGCCAAGCCGGATGCACTGTTCGCCTTCAACCCGGCCGGCAAGCAGGCCGCGGCGATGATGAAGGCCTACGGTGACCTCAATATGGACAAGGCCAACATCAAGTACCTGGGCACCGGCGACATCGTCACCGACGAGGAGTTGCAGGGCATGGGCGATATCGCGCTTGGCGTGACCACGGTGCACCACTATTCGGCCGCTGCCGAGCGCCCCGCCAACAAGGCGTTTGTGGCGGCCTACAAGAAGGAGTTCGGCGAGAACCTGAACCCCGGCTTCATGGTGGTTGGCGCCTGGGACGCGATGGATGCGATCTTCAGTGCCATCCGGGCGCAGAACGGCAAGATCGACCCCGACAAGACCATGGAGCACTGGAAGACCTACAAGAGCGCCAACAGTCCGCGTGGCGCGATTTCGATCGATCCGGAGACGCGTGACGTGATCAACCCTGAATACCTGCGCGAAGTGCGCAAGGTCGGTGGCAAGCTGGCCAATGTCGAGATCGAGGTCATCAGCACCGCGATCAAGGATCCTCTGAAAGAGTTCGACAAGAAGAAATAGCGCACCTGATCCCCCTGCGTTGCACCGCGCCGCCGGGGGCGGTTCGTTTCGACTCAGTCGCGCATCGCCGCAATTGGAAGCCTTCCTAGCCTCGCTGGTCAGCGTTGCCTTTCACGGTATCGCCTACGGGATGATCCTGTATGTGATCTCGGTGGGGCTTTCCATCACCATGGGCCTGATGGGCTTCACCAACCTGGCCCATGGCGTATTCGCGATGGCTGGCGGCTATATCCTGATCGTTTCCCTGTCGCGCTTCGGCCTGCCGTTTCCGCTCGCACTGGCACTGGCTTTCGTACTGGTCGCGGCCGCAAGCGTTGTGCTGGAGCGCCTTTTGTATTCACGCCTGTATGGAGCGGCCGAACTGGAGCAGGTCCTCTTCACCATCGGCTTGATCTTCATGTCGGTGGCGGTGGCGCGCCTGATCTTCGGCACCCTGCAGTTGCCGGTGGTGCTGCCCGACTACTTGAAGGGACAACTCTCGCTCTTCGGGCGCGATTTTCCCGCGTATCGGGTGTTCCTGATCGTCTTTTCCGCCACCATGATCGCCGCGCTGTGGTTCGGCATCGAGCGCACGCTGTGGGGCGCGATGGTGCGTGCCGCCGTCGACAACCGCGCCATGGCGCAATCGATCGGCATCAATACACGGCGCCTGTTCACCGTCACTTTCGCAATCGGCAGTGGCCTGGCCGGCCTGGGTGGGGCGCTAGGTGCGGATATCGTGGCGATCCAGCCGACTTATCCGTTCGAGCAACTGGTTTATTTCCTGATCGTGGTGGCGGTCGGCGGCCTGGGCAGCCTGCGCGGCCCGTTCATCGCCGCCCTCCTGATCGGCATCACCGATACCGCTTGCAAGTACTGGCTGCCGGAGTTCGGTGCGTTCTTCATCTACGTCGCGACCATCGCCCTGTTGCTCTGGCGGCCGGCCGGCCTGCTTGGAAAACGCGCGTGAAACATGCTGTGGGTTACAACGCCGATGCGCGGCTGCGCTGGACCGAGTGGCTGCCGTGGGTGGCTGCGCTGGCGGTGTTTTTCCTGTTGCCGGACTACCTGTCACTCGGCGCGCGGGTACTGACCTACATCCTGTTCGCACTGTCGCTTGATCTGATCCTGGGCTATGTCGGCATCATCACACTGGGCCATGCCGCATTTTTTGGCCTGGGTGCCTACGTGACCGGAATCCTGTCGGCCAAGCTCGGGTTGACCGATCCGATGATGCAGATGCTGGTGAGCGCGCTGGCCGCAGGGCTGCTCGGGTTGGCCACTGGCGCGGTGATCCTGCGCACCCATGGCCTGACCCAGCTCATGCTCACCCTGGCGATCGCAGCGCTGTGCCTGGAAATCGCCAACAAGGCAACGCCATTGACCGGTGGCGCCGATGGCCTGTCCGGTGTAGTGATCGCACCGATCCTGGGTCTCTTCAAGTTCGATCTCTATGGCAAGACGGCGTACTTGTGGTGCTTGGGCGTGCTTTTCGTGAGCTGGTGGCTGGTGCGGCGGCTGATTTACTCGCCGTTTGGCGCAAGCCTGGCGGGGATTCGGGAAAACAGTATTCGCATGCACGCCATTGGCGCGCCCGTGTATGCGCGGCAGTTGCTGGTGTACACGCTTTCGGCCACCTTGGCCGGTGTGGCCGGCGCGCTTCTGACCCAGACCAGCCAGTTCGTCGGCTTGAACGTGCTCGGCTTCGAGCCGTCCGGCGAATTGCTGGTGATGCTGATCCTGGGCGGAGTCGGGCGCCTGTACGGCGCCTTCGTCGGGCCGCTGGTGTTCCTGGTGGCGCAGGATTACCTGGCCAAGCAATTCCCCGAATACTGGTACTTCGGCATCGGCTTGCTGCTGGTAATCGTGGTGCTGTTCGCGCGCGGCGGCATCCTGGGCATCAGCGACGCTGTGATCGCCAGATTGCGAGGCATGGCATGAGCGCTCCCGCCCGGCCGCCCGAAGGGGGCGCTCATCCTCCCTCGGGGAGGATGTCACGCAGTCACAGGAGGGTCGTGCAGTGAGCTTGGCGCTCGAAACCCGCGGCCTGTGCAAAAGCTTTGGTGCGCT
>CAYYFR010000098.1:0-12833 GCA_964470865.1 uncultured Burkholderiales bacterium
CAGCGCATAAGTTTCTGGCTCGGGCACTGCAGCGACCGTCAGCGTGACGTCATGCAACATGCTCCCGACCGGCCGCGCGCACTGCTTGGTCAGCCAGAGTCGGTATCATCAGGGAATCCAGTTCATCTACCGGGCATTGCACCACTTGCGAGGCCGACGATTCGGCTGGTTGCCGTTCAAATTCCAACCTTGTCGCCGCGCGCGGCCTTGGCGTTCCCGGAACGCCGGCATCCCGACATGCGAAACAGGAGGCAATCCGATGCAGCGCGTCAAACTTCCATCCGGTGAAACGCTTGCCGCGCTGGGCCAGGGCACCTGGAACATGGGCGAGAGCAGCACCCATCGCGCCGAGGAACTGGCCACCCTGCGGTTGGGCCTCGACCTCGGCATGACCCTGATAGACACCGCCGAAATGTATGGCGAAGGCCGCGCCGAGCAGCTGGTGGGCGAAGCCATCGCCGGGCGCCGCGATGAAGCCTTCATCGTCTCCAAGGTGTATCCGCACAACGCCACCCGGAAAGGCACGATCACCGCCTGCGAGCGCAGCCTGAAGCGCCTGAATACCGAACGCATCGATCTTTATCTGCTGCACTGGCGTGGCGAGGTGGCGCTCGAAGACACCATCGAAGCGTTCACCGCGCTCAAGCGCGCTGGCAAGATCCGCCATTTCGGCGTCAGCAATTTCGACAGCGACGACATGCGCGACTGGTGGGCCATCGAAGCCGGCCATGCGCTGGCGACCAACCAGGTGCTCTACAACCTGGGCCGTCGCGGCGTCGAGTGGGATCTCTTGCCATGGATGCGCAGCCACGGCATTCCCGTGATGGCCTATTCACCAATCGAACAGGCGCGCCTCCTGCGCAACCCGCGCCTGGAAGGCTTCGCGCGCGAACGCGCGCTCACACCAACGCAGGCGGCGCTTTCCTGGCTTCTGGCGCGCAACGACGTGATCGCCATTCCCAAGACCAGCCATCGTGACCGGCTGCGCGAAAACGCCGCCGCGCTCGAGCATCGATTGACCACGGCACAATTGCAGGAACTGGACCGACTGTTTGCGCCACCGACCGGCCCGAGCGCGCTTGCCATGCTGTAATCAGCCCCTGGCGGCCCTGCCGCAACCCGTTTACTTCAAACCATGTCACGACCCTCTGACTCAGACGCGAACGCACCCGGCGCAGCCGATCTCGTCGCTCTCGATCTGAAGATTCCACCGTGCCCCGAAGTACTTGCAACTTTTGCAACGGAGGCGCGCAAGGAAGACCCCGACATGCGCGTGCTGGCCGCACTGATCGGCAAGGACGCGGGGCTGGCGGCGGCCATCCTCAAGACGGTCAATTCACCGCTGTTCGGCCTGACCCGGAAAGCCGCCGATATCCCGCAGGCGCTGGCCATCCTGGGGCTGCGCGCTTGCACCAACCTGATCACCGGCCTCTTGCTGCGCCAGGCATTCCCGGCGGGCGCAGGGCCGTTGATGCAACGCTATTGGGATGAATCGATGCGCGCCGCTGAAGCCGCCATCGCGGTGACCAGGCTGGCGCGCGGCGTGGGCCGCGACCAAGCGCATACCTACACGCTGTTTCGCAACTGCGGCATGGCGGTGATGATCACCCGCTTCCCCGACTACGCCTCCATCGTCGAGGCGCATGCAAACGCACCCGGCCCGGAACTGGCGCTTGCCGAAGAGGCGCGCTACCGCTTCGACCACGCGCGCGTGGGCTACGCCCTGTCGTGCGGCTGGCAGCTACCGGAAGCCCTGTGCCACACCATCCTGCTGCACCACGAGATCGAGCAGGTGGCTACACGCACGCGTGCCGCCGCCGCGGCCAATCCGGCCCTGCTGGCCGTGGGTTTGCTGGCCGAGCAGGTGGTACGCCTGCGCGCTGGCCAGGCGGTTACCGGCGAGTGGTCGGCGCATGAGGGTTTCGTATTACAGGCCCTCGGCATCGAGCCCGATGCGATCATCGATTTGGTGCAGGCGCCGGCGCTGGAGCCATAGCCCGGCCGGCGCTAGAAAAACGCCAGTGTGCGCACCTCGATGCTTTGGCGCGGCGGCGCGTCGGCCGGCGTAGTCGGGTCGTCGAACGAAGTGTGCGGGGTGAAGCGGGCGCGCCCATCCTGCTCGGAATCGTAGACCTTGAACACAATGGCTTCGTCGCGTTGCTGATGCGGAAAGTACATCCAGCGGTGCGCCGGGTTGAAGCGCAGCCGGTAGGTCTGGCCGATGCGGTTCGGATAGCGTCGCTCGGCGATCAGGAGATCGGCGGGGACCACACTGCGCGCGTCGGCCAGGGCCAGTGGATTGGCGAGGATCGGACGATCGATCGGCCGCCACACCTGGATGATGGCAAAGCGGCGCTTGAGCAGCGCTTCTGCCTCGTCGGGCAACCAGTCGCGCACCCTCTGTGGCCCTGACCACTCGGTGTAGTCGTTGTGTGCGCCGCGAATCACCTCGCGCAGGCGCTTTTCCTGGCGCTCCGCTTCGTCACCCGAACGCAGCGTGTGGTCGAACACCACCACCCGCTGCGCCCCGGATTGCTGTTTCACCAGGTCGATCACTTCGGGATAGTAGGTTCCGGTGACCTGCGCCGGGTCGAAAAAATCCTTGACTGCGGTGCGCTGCGTGACCAGCATGCAGCCCGAGGTCTCCAGCGACAGGTCGACCGCGGCGCGCGCGTCGGCGATGCGCATCGGCCGTTGCTCGTAGGTGCCGGTATTGAGACGATCGATATCGCCGGGGCCGAAGGTTTCGTTGATAAGCTTGGCGCCGGTGTCCACCGTGTAGGTGATCTGCGCGCTGATGGCAGGTGTTTCGATGCAGGCTTGCATGCTGGGTTCTCCGCGCCGCACTAGCCGCAGCGCTGGCGAAAATTGGCAGGGGACGGCGCATGAGGCACCGCGGTTCGCATGTTAACGCTTGGTGCGGCCGGACTCTCAGGCGTTGGTGCCGGCCGGAAACCGCCGGCGCTGGCGCAGAATCACGTGCAGGCCCGCACCGATCAAAAGCGCGATGCCGCACCAGGCAAGCAGGTTGGGGACGTCGCCCCACAAAAAATAGCCCAGCAGCAGCGCCACCAGCAGCGCGGTATAGCGAAACGGCGAGATCACGGCGATCTCGCCCTGGCGAAAGCTGACGATGATCAGGTAATAGCCGGCGGCGACGAACAGCGCCGCGCCCGCCAGCAACATGGCCTCGGCAACCCCGAACGCGCGCCAGCCCTCGGCTAGCGCATACACGCCAGACAGCAGGCAGCCGGCGATGGCGCTGGCCAGGGTGATCAGAATCGACGGAATGCCGGCCGGGATGCGCCGCGTCATCAGATCGCGCACCGCATGCATGAGTGTCGCAGCGAGCGCCACCAGGGCCCAGGCGTTGAACCCTTCGGCGCTCGGCTGGATCACCAGCAGCACGCCGCAAAAGCCCACAATCACCGCGATCCAGCCGGCCCATCCGACCCGCTCATCGAGGAACAGCATGGCCAGGAGCGCCATGAAGATCGGCGTGGCCAGCGTAATCGCGGTGGCATTGGCAATCGGCAGATGCACCAGCGCCGCCAGGTACAGAAGCGTGGCGGCAGCATCGATCAAAGCGCGCAGCGGCACCTGCCCGCGCAGCACGTCGCCCAGGCGCGCGGTGGCGCCGCTGGCGCGCGCCACCGCGAGCACGATCAAGCCCACCAGCAGGCTGCGCATGAAGATCATCTGCCCCGAGGGCAGGGTGGCGCTGGCGATCTTGATGAAGGCATCGTTGATGACAAAGCATGCCATCGCCGCCGACATGCAAAGAATGCCGCGGCGATTCGCCCTTGCCAGCGCGCCGCCTTCCGCGCTCAAGCCGCAGCCTTGGCGGCGCCTCGCGGCAGGCGCAACAGGCGCGTCAATTCGGGCCCCTGCATCAGGCCCATGGCGTGATCGTCGGCGAAGCGACGCGCGTTCTCGGTCATGTTGCCGGCGGCGACGTAGATGGCCTCGTGCGCGTCCTGCGCCTTGCGTGCCGCTTCCAGCTCGCGCAGCGGCTCCAGCCCGTGGCTGGCCGCCTTCCAGCGCTTGCAACTCATGAGCGAGGTGCGCCCGGCCTTGAGCAGCGCAAAATCGGCAGCGCCTGTGACCGGCGTCACCGCGTAGCCATCGCGTTCGAACGCGGCCTGCAGGAGTTGCGAAAACTCGCGCCACGACATCGCGCTCACCGCAGCGAGCGTGGCGGCGACGCGAGTGGGACTGGGCGCGCGCAACTGCCGCCAACCCGCCATCGCGGCGATGACCAGAAACGGAAAGGCCGTGAATGGCGCATATGCCGCATAGCTGGCCGGCAGCACCAGGCGCGCCAGCAGCGCGAGCGCCAGCGCGAGGGCGAAGCTCATCCACCACGGCGAACGCAACAGGATCGCGAACAGCGAGTTTTCAGACATCTTCAGGCGCACGGCAAGACTCTCGAACAAGTGGCGGGTAGAGAAAAGGATGGGCGGATCTGCAGGCAGGGACATCGATTGGCCGGATTTGCGCCGGCGTTGAAAGCCCTCGTTGCGAGCCTCCCCATGCCGACGCCCTTTTCGGCCTGGTCCATGGCATCAATCACGTTGTGCGAAACCCCAGGCGGTGCCCAGCAGCAGCCCGAAGGTGTGCGCCCAGTTGGCGATCGGCCCCAGAAGGCCGGTCCAGCACAGGACAAACCAGCCCAGCATCAGGATCACCGTCTGGCGGCTCAGGCCATAGCCGAAATTCGGGTTGTGGCGGCCCTGCATCCAGACATAGCCAAGCAGGCCGTAGACCACGCCGGACATGCCGCCAAAGGCGGGCGAACCGCTGATCGCGTATTGCGCCAGGTTCGACGCCACGCCTACGATCAGGATGAAAAGGCCGAGGAACACATAGCCTCGGCGCTGCTCGGCCAGGCCACCCAGATCCCACAACCAAAGCATGTTGAACAACAGATGCAGGATGCCGAAGTGAATGAAAATCGGCGTCAGCAGGCGCCACACCTCGCCACCAGCGATGCCGGCAAATCCGCCGATCGCCGGGTCCGCAATGAAAAACGGCCGCAGCGCCTGGGTCGAGGCCCCGAAATTCGACAGCAACGCGACCAGCCCGCACACCACGATCAAGCCGATGGTCAGGGGCGGAAAACGCTTTGGCATTGCGATCATCGAGAAGCACGCTGTGCATGGCGCACACCTGCCTCAAGCGAGGCGCTCATGCTGTCTGTGGCGATCAACACGCGCCCGTCACCACGTCAGCGGCGCTCACCAGGTGTTGCGCAATTCGCGCAACTTGAGAAAAACGGTGCGCGCATCGGGCTTCTCCGGCAGGTCGGGAAACGCTTGGCGCAGCCTGGCGATCACCGTCGGGCTTTGCAGCCGGAAGAAAGTGTTGACTTCACGCTCCACCTTCATGGTGGTGACATGGGCCTGGTTCAGGTCTTGTCCTGCCAACTGGCCCAGCATGGTCTGCGCGGCGACGTTGTCCGGCTCGCGGTCAAGGGTGAAGCGCAAATTGTTCTCGATGTAATCGTGCCCGGGGTAGACCAGGGTGTCCGGTGGCAGCTTCTCGAGTTGCAGGGCGAAGGTCGTGAACAGGGTGCCCGGCGCGCCGCCATTGTGGCAATTGCCGGCACCGGCGTTGAACATGGTGTCACCCGAAAACAGGGCCGGTTTGTCGCTGTGGGAGCGCAGGCAGATATGGCACATGGTGTGGCCGGGCGTATCGAGCGCCTCTAGTTCGACGGTCTTGCCCACCTTGATGATGTCGCCTGCGCCCAGGCCACGCGAGACATCGGCGATCTTGTCGCCGGCATTCTTGTGGGCCAGTATCTTGGCGCCGGTCGCCGCCACCACCGCCGCGTTGCCGCCGGTATGGTCGTGGTGCTCGTGGGTATTGAGAATCTGGGTGATCTCCCAGCCGGCTTCCTTGGCTGCCTTCAGGCACTTGTCGCTATCCAGCGGGTCGATGGCCAGTGCCTCGCCGGTTTCGCCGCAGGCGATCAGGTAATTGAAGTTGCGGTAGGCATTGCCGGTCCAGATTTGCTTGACGATCACGATGACCTCGATGGGGAAAATGCGGGTGAAGGATGATACCAACGTGGCGCCCCGCCGGCCGGACGCGCACAAAGCGGCCAGAAAAACGCTGAATAAACCCTGGAATGCAGGCTATCGAACGGTAGACCTTTTCAATTCAAGCGGTTGCAAAAGCAGCTTTCTCAACCTACGGACTTATTCAGTGTTTCCCGGGTTCGCTTGCGAAGCAATGCCGAGCTCCGCGCAAACACGCGCCACCAGCGCCTTGAGCGCGACGACTTCACCTTCGAGCCGCGCGACATTGGCCTTGAGCGCCACCATTTCACCCAGCGCCACCTCGCCGCCCGCGGTGGCTGGTGGCTGTGCCTCGATTGCCGGCATGCCGGACAACAAGTGCGCCCAGCGATTCTCGCGCGCGCCAGGCAGGCGCGGCAACTCGACCACCAGCGCTGCGGCCGGCCGGCTCGCCAACTCGTTCAAAAAGCCTTCGACCGCCGAGATGTCTGCGAAACGGTGCAGGCGCTCGCAGCCGATGCGCAGCTCACCGAGCGTTTGCGGGCCGCGCAGCATCAGCACCGTGAGCAGGGCCGCCGACTGGGTCGGCACCTGCAACACCCGGCCCAGGTTGTGCTCGTAGCGCGCCACCCGCCCGCCGCTGGACTCGATCGCCAGGCTCAACCCCTTGAGGCTGTCGAGTGCTGCTTGGACTTCGCTATCGCTTGCCTCGATCACCGGGGCGCGGCTGGTTTTCTGGTTGCAACCCGACACCAGCGCATTCAAGGTCAATGGATAGGTGTCCGGAACCGTGTGCTGCTTTTCGACCAGCACGCCAAGCACGCGGGTTTCGAGCAGGGAGAGGGTGGGGAGCGGATGGTTCATTGTGGTGGCGCTGAGCGGGCTTTTGAAAAAGGGGGCACACCCCCTTTAAATCCCCCAAAGTTCGAGGCTGTCAAGACGGAGGTGCGTTGCACCATTGCGCTCAATACGATCATCGGGTGCGTATCTCAACAGCCTGCTGGTCAAAAGCGTTGCTCGGCATCACGCCAGATTGGGTATTGCCTGGCTACTTGCGGCCAACGCCGTCACCCGCCATGCGTCGCCATCTCGATCGAAACGTAGCGGCTGTGCGTTGCCAAGCAGGGTTCTGTCGACCGCCACTCCGAGCAGCCCGGCCAGCGCGTAGAGCGTGCCGCCATGCGCCACCAACAGCGCCGGTGCCGGCTGCGCCAGCGCCTCGGAGAGACCGGCCCTACTGCGACCGATGAACACCTCCAGCGTTTCCCCGGCTTCCGGCTCGCAGCCCCAGTCAATGTCACGTGAAGACGTACCGATCAGCTTGCCGAAATTGCGTTCGCGCAAACCGCTGTTGAAGATTGGCGCCAGCAGATGGCGGGTCGCTACCACCTCGGCCGTAGCGCGTGCGCGGCGCACGTCGCTGGCAACGATGCTGGCAATGCGTTGATCGGCAAGCAGGCCGGCGGCGTGTTGCGCCTGGGCCAGGCCGGCGGCATTGAGCGGCTCACTGATCGCCTGGAAAATACGCTGCGCGTTGCACTCGGTCTGGCCGTGCCGCAAAAAGAAAAAATGTTCGCAGACCGGCATCAGCGGTTGCGCTGCCGCCAGTTGCAGCAGGCGGCCGAGCCCGGCGATCAGTGTTGGTGCAGCGGTTGCTTGACTCATTGGTTACGCACTCGCGGGGTGCAAGGTGGATACGAATGGGAGGGACGCAAGTGTATCCGCTGCCGACCGTAACTTCGCCCAGGCGTGATCGACCATATGGCCTTCAGCGCCACCGATTTGCCCGGCACTGCACAACGCCTGACCGAACGCGGCCTGAAATACGAGCTCCGCCGCCTGGCCAACAGCGCGGACGGCCAGTGGCAGCTGTTCTGTCACGACCCCAACGGCGCGAGGGTCGAGCTGGATTTCGATGCAGCCGAGCCGGCGCCGGCTTGAAGCGCGGTACTTGAGCCCCTTGATGCAAAAAGCCCGGCTTGAAGCCGGGCTTTTCCTGGTCAAACACGCGATTGCGGTGAATTACTCGGCTTCGCGAATGTTCGATGCCTGCTTGCCCTTGGGGCCGGCGGTCACATCAAAGCTGACCTTCTGGTTTTCCTTGAGGCTCTTGAAGCCTGCGCCCTGGATCGCCGAAAAATGCGCGAACAGATCTTCGCCGCCATCTTCAGGGGTGATGAAACCGAAACCCTTGGCGTCGTTGAACCACTTCACTGTACCTGTTGCCATGTCTTCTACTTCCTTGAATAAACAAAAAAAACGGGAAATGCCCCGAGGAGGGCGAAGGTCAAGACGGCGGGATGATGAAGGGAGGAATACCGGACAGCCAGAGGAGGTACTGGACCACACAACAACAAAACACTACTTGAAAATCGCAGGCGAGCACTATGCGCCTTAATCGGCGGATGCGCAAGGCATTTCGCTTGCCACGCCATCACCTGTATCGGCCGTGGAGGCGGCGAACATGGGGGTGGCGAAGATACAGGCGCGCCATGATAATCGCGCAGAATGCGGTTAGCCAGCCAGGTTTGCTGCGAGGGGCAATGCCGCCTGTCGGCTTGCGCGCCAACCATGAGCAGGCATTGCATTCACGCAACCAACGAGGAAACCGCATCATGAAAAGAATCACAACGCCTTTTCCGCAGCTGTTGGCATTGGGCATTTGTCTGCTGGCAACACCAGCCGCCCACGCACTTGACGCGACCATGGCGCGCATCAAGAAAAGCGGCACCATCGTGATGGGTCATCGCGATGCTGCCGTACCTTTTTCCTACGTCGACGCTGGCGTGGTCAAGGGCTATTCAATCGATCTGTGCATGGCGGTGGCCGACACCGTGCGGCGCGAACTCGGGCTTGCGGATATCAGGATCAAGTGGGTGCCGGTGGATGCGAAGAGCCGCTTTACCGCCGTCAAAGGCGGCAAGATCGATATCGAGTGCGGCGTCACCACCAACACCCTGGGCAGGCAGAGGGAAGTCGATTTCAGCCCGATGACCTTTGTCGATGGCGCCAACATCCTGGTGAAGAACGAAAGCAGCATCAAGAGCGTGCTTGATCTGGGCGGCAAGAGCGTCGCCGTGAGCGCAGGCACCACCACCGAAAGCGCGCTCAAGGCGGGCTTCGAGCGACGCAAGCTCGATGGCCGCATCGTGCTGGTCAAGGATCACGCCGACGGCATTGCCGCGGTGATGTCCGGCAAGGTGGATGCCTACGCGGCCGATCAGTCGGTGCTGATCGGCCTGGCCTTGGCAAGCGGCGGCGGTGCGGCGCTGCGCATGCCGGCCGAGCAGTTCAGCTATGAACCCTACGGCCTGATGTTCCGCCGCGGCCAGACGGATTTTCGAGCCAGCGTGACGCGTGCGCTGGCACTGGTGTACCGCTCGCCGCAATTGCCGGAACTGTTTGCGCGCTGGTTCGCGGCCATCGGCGGCAAGCCTTCGCCCCTGCTGGAGACCATGTTCATACTCAATGGGCTGGCTGATTGAGTCCGCAGGCGCTGCCTGATGCGCAGGCACCATGCCTGGTCCACAAGCACGACCGCATCACTGTGTGGCACCGCGCTTGCCGCGTAGTAGCGGCATGAAGCCGGTGCGACATCTGCTCGGCGCGATTGCACTGCTCACCTGCGTGGGCTACACCGCAGCGCAGCCGGCCGGCATGATAGCGATACCGGCCGGGGCATTCACCATGGGGCGCGACGACGGACCGGAGGACGAACGCCCAAGCCACCGTGTCACGCTCGAGCGCTTCCTGATCGACCGTGTGCCGGTCACCCATGCCGAATTCGCCGCTTTCCTGCAAGCGCAAGGATTGGAAGGCGAACGCGACGGCCGGCGCTACCGCCGCTTCGACCACGACGATGCCGACGCCCGCGTGCACCGCGTCGATGGGCGCTGGCGCGCTGATACGGGCCTTGAAACACACCCGGTCAACGAAGTCACTTGGGCCGGTGCGCGCGACTACTGTACGTGGCGCGCTGCGCGCCTGCCGAGCGAAGCCGAGTGGGAAAAAGCCGCCCGCGGCACGGACGGACGCCGCTACCCCTGGGGTAACGAAATGGCGGACGCCAGCCGCGCCAAATTTGCTGCCGGCTGGACCCAGACCGCGGCGGTGGACGCCCATCCCGCCGGCGCCAGCCCCTATGGCGTTTTGGACCTGGCGGGCAATCAATGGGAATGGCTGTCCAGCCTGTATCGGCCCTACCCGTATCGCGCCGATGACGGACGCGAAGATTCCTCAAGCGACGGCGTGCGCGGCACTCGCGGCGGTGGACACGATTCGCCGGCCGCGGAACTGACCACCACGCAACGTGGCCGCACGCTGTCGCGTGCGCCACGCGCAGGGCATCACAACATCGGCTTCCGCTGCGCCCGCTGAGAGCCCGTGCGCCGCGGGGCACGCGCAGGGAAACACTGAACCAGTCCGTAGGTCGAGAAAGTCGCTGTTGAAAAATGTTGAATCGAAAGGGTTCTTTGTTCGAACGTCCGACAGGCAGCCAGGGACTTGTTCAGCGTTTTCTCAGCGCTGCGCCTCAGGCCGGGCGCGCAGCAAAAACAGGGATCCTAGGGCCAAGAGCGACAGGCCGGCGGAGATGGCCAGGGCAACCCGCCCGCCGAACACATCAAGCACCAGTCCGAAGGCATAGGGCGCGGTGGCCTGCATCAGGCGCGCGCCGACGCCCAGCCAGCCTTGCGTGAGGCCGTAGCCCGCCGCGCCAAACAGGGCCAGCGGCAAGGTGCCCTTGGCGATGGTGATCATGCCGTTGCCGGCACCATGCAGCAGCGCGAACGCCGCCGCGAAGCCCAACGGACCACCGAAAACGCCGAGAATCAAACAGGCCAGCGGATGTAGCGCTGTCGCCACGCGCGCTGTCGTAAGCGCTTGTACTCGATAGCGGCTGATGACGCCAAACTCCACCAGGCGCGCCGCCACCTGCGCCGGCCCCAGCAGGGCGGCGGCCAATACCGCGCCGGCCGCGCCGGCACCCATCGCGGTGAGCAGGCCCGGCAAGTGCGAGGCATAGGCCGAGGTCACGAAAGCGGTGGTGGCGAAATACACTGCCAAAATGGCAAACCTGCGACGCCGCGCACCTGCATCAGCCGGGTCCGCGACTGCATCGGCTTGGCCGGCCGCAGGCTTGCCTTTGGGCGGCGCCGGCGGCACATCGGCCACGGCCGGAATCAGGCGCCAGTTCATCGGCAGCGCAACCAGCAAATGCAATCCGGCCCACACCAGGCAGGCGCCGCGCCAGCCGATTTGCGCATCCATGAATGCCGACAGCGGCCAGCCGACGGTACTGGCAAAGCCGGCAATCAGCGTGATGCCGGTGATCGGCTTTCTTGCATCGACACCGTAGATGCGTACCAGCGCGGCGAACGCGGCATCGTACAAACCCATCGCCATGCCGGCGCCCAGGATGCACCAGGCGGCGAACAGCATCGCCACATGATCGGCCGCGCCAAGCAGGGCAAGGCCGGCCGCCAGCACCAGGTTGGACCACATCAGCATGTGGCGCCCGCCGGCGCGGTCGATAGCGCGCCCCACCGCCGGCCCGGCCGCCGCCATCACCAGAAGCGATACCGAGAACGCGCCGAACACCGTGGCGCGGGAAATACCCAGGTCGCGCGCGATCGGCGCCGCCAGAATTGCCGGCAGATAGGTCGATGAGGCCCACGCCAGGGTCTGGGTCGCGCCCAGCGCGCAAACCACGCCGAGCGAGCCCTTCGAAACGGGTGAGTGCGCTGTCACGGGTCGCAAGCATACCGCGCATCCGCTCAAGTTGCCTTTCCAGCGTTTCGCCTAGGCTGTTTACGCCCGAAAAAGCCAGGGCGTGGCTGATGCATCTGATTTTTCCGCCGCATCAGGCAAACACCGGCGCGCCCGACTAAACTAGTGCCATGATCGAGATTCGTGGCATCGGCAAAACCTTCCACTCGGGCACGCGCAGCACCACCGCCCTGGCTCCGGTTGACTTGGGCATCGCGGACGGCGAGTTCGTTTCCTTCATCGGCCCTTCGGGTTGCGGCAAGTCGACGCTCTTGAATCTTGTTGCAGGCATCGTTGCCCCGACCTGCGGCAGCATCCTGCATGACGGGCGCAGCGTAAGCGGCCCCAACACAGCCACCGGCTACATGACCCAGCAGGACAGCCTCTTGCCGTGGCGTACGGCGGCCGCCAATATCGCGCTGCCGCTGCTGCTGCGCGGCACGCCCAAGGCCGCCATCGCGGGGCGCGTCGAGGCGATGCTGGCGCTGGTGGGCCTGAAAAACTTTGGCGGGCATTTCCCGGGCGAGCTTTCCGGCGGCATGAAGAAGCGCGTGGCGCTGGCGCAGATCCTCAGCTACGACCCGGCCACGCTGTTGATGGATGAACCCTTCGGCGCGCTCGATGCGCAGTTGAAGCTATTGATGCAGGCCGAGTTGATGCGTATCTGGGAAGGGGCGCGGAAGACCATCATTTTTGTCACTCATGATCTGGCCGAGGCAATCACCATGGCCGACAGGGTGGTGGTGTTCTCCAGCCGGCCGGGCAGCATCAAGGCGGTGCATGCGATCGACCTGCCACGCCCGCGCGACCCGCTCAAGATCCAGTTCGACCCCGCCTACCGTGTGATCCACCAGACCCTGTGGGACCTGCTGGCCCCGGAGATCGAGGCGAGTCGCGCGGAGGCCTTCGCATGAGCGCTCCCGCCCGGCCGCCCGAAGGGAGCGCGACTCCTCCCTCGGGCAGGATGTCACGCAGTGACAGGTGGGTCGTCGCATGAGCGCTCCCGCCCGGCCGCCCGAAGGGAGCGCGACTCCTCCCTCGGGC
>CAYYFR010000098.1:12933-20520 GCA_964470865.1 uncultured Burkholderiales bacterium
AGGATGTCACGCAGTGACAGACAGGTGGTCCGATGAATGCCTTGACCACCAATGCATCCGCCACAACCGCCGCAGCGGCCGAAGCGCTGGCGTTAGCGGGTGGCGCGGCCAGCGACACCCGGCACAACTTGGCGATTCGTGCCGGCCAGGTGGCCATCGCTGCGGCGATTCTGCTGATTTGGCATCTGGTATCGGGTTGGTTGATCGACCCGTTTTTCATCAGTTCACCAGCCGCAGTGGCGATCAAGCTGTGGAACTGGAGCATCGACGGCACCCTGTGGCACGCCTTTACCTACACATTCAAGGCGATGATCATCGGCTTCCTGATCGGCAGCCTCGCCGGCTTCGTCACCGGCTTCGTGCTGGGCCGCTCCGATATCCTGGCGCGCCTGTTCGACCCTTTCATCACCGCGATTTATTGCTTGCCCAAGATCGCGCTGGCGCCGCTTCTGATCCTCTGGTTCGGCATCGGCATCGAATCGAAAGTGGCGATGTCGGCACTGATCGTTTTTTTTCTGGTGTTCTTGAACACCTTCTCGGGCGTGCGCGACGTCAACCCGCTGTATCTGCAGGTCACCAGCATCATGGGCGCCACACCACTGCAGCAGTTGCGCCATGTGGTGTTTCCCTCCGCCGCGGCATGGGTGTTGACCGGCCTGAAAGTCTCGGTGCCGTATGCGCTGATCGGTGCGGTGGTGGGCGAGCTGATCTCCTCGAACCGCGGCATCGGCTTTTTGATCGGACAGGCCTCGGGCCTGTTCGATACGGCGGGCGTGTTCGCCGGTCTGGCGGTACTGGCGGCCACCGGCATCATTCTCAACGCCGGTCTCAAGAAACTCGAATCGCGCCTGTTGCGCTGGCGCGCACAAAGGTAGATCATGTACGACCTGAAAATCGAAGGCGGCACCATCATCGACGGCAGCGGCGCCCCGCGCAGCAGTGGCGATGTCGGCATCAGCAACGGCAGGGTCGTGGCGCTCGGTCATGCGCCGGACGGCGCGCACCAGACCATAGCCGCGCACGGCCGCGTGGTGTGCCCCGGCTTTGTCGACATCCACACCCACTACGATGCGCAGGTGCTGTGGGATCCGCTGATGACGGTCTCGCCGTGGCATGGCGTGACCACTGCGGTGATGGGCTCCTGCGGCTTCGGCATCGCTCCAACCCGCCCCGCCGGGCGCAGCTTGATCTTGCGCACCCTGGAGCGGGTCGAGGCGATGAGTCTGGCCGCGCTGGAAGCCGGCATCGGAGCAGATTGGCCGTTCGAGACCTTCCCGCAATACCTCGATGCCATCGAGGCGCGCGGCACCGCCATCAACACCGCAGTGATGATCGGCCATACGCCGATAAGGCTGTACGTCATGGGCGAGGCCGCAGTGGAACGCGAAGCCACTTCTCAAGAAATCGCATCCATGCGCGCCATCGTAACCGAGGGCATCCAGGCCGGCGCCATCGCATTCGCCACTTCGGTCTCGCAGGTGCATGTGGGCTTCGACGGCAAGCCGGTGCCCAGCCGCATGGCCTCGACCACCGAGCTGGTCGAAATGGCGCGCGGCGTGCGCGATGCCGGCAGCGGCATGATCCACTACAACCTGTTGCGCGAACCGGACTTCGCCGCCTTTGAATCGTTGCAGCGTGAAAGCGGCGCCACCGTGTGCTGGACCGCGCTCCTGGCCGGCCAGCGCGGGCCCGGCGGCCATCGCGACACGCTGGCCAGGAGCGCGGAGCTGATCGCGCGCGGCCTGCCGATCTATCCACAAACCGCCTGCCGGCCGATCGTCATCGAATACGATTTTCGCTCGCCGGTGGTCTACGACACCTGGAAACTGTTCGAGCCGGTGCGCAAGGCCGGCAGCGCCGCTGAACGCGCCCGCATTTATGCCGATCCCGAGTTTCGCCGCCAGATGCGCGAGGAAGTCGCAGGCCGCGGCGGACGCGACCAGTATTTCTCCGCTGGCGCCGCTGAAGGCGAATCGCGCCGCGCCAGTTGGCGCCTGACCGAGATTTCCTATTGCCCCTGCGAACCGCAACTTAGCGGTCGTCGAGTCGATGAAGTCGCGCGCGAACGCGGCATGCATGCGGCCGACCTGCTGCTCGACCTCGCCGCGCAAATGGATCCGCCGGCGCGCTTTCGCGTGCCAGTGGTCAACTTCGACGAAGATGAAGTCGAGGAACTGCTCAAGGACCCGAACGTCGTGTTGGGCCTGGGCGATGGCGGCGCGCATTTGTCGCAGCTATGCGATGCCTGCTACTCGACTTATCTGCTGGGCCACTGGGTGCGGGAACGCCAGGCCCTGACTCTGGAACGCGCCATCCACATGCTGACCGCGCGCACCGCGCAGGTGTTCGGGATTCGCGATCGCGGCCTGCTCGCCGTCGGCCGCCCGGCCGACGTGGTGGTGTTCGACCCCGCTACCGTGGGCGCCGGGCCGCTGGAGCGCGTATACGATCTGCCGGCCGGTGCGGACCGCCTGATTTCGAGACCGCACGGCATCGATGCGGTGGTGGTCAATGGCACGCTGTTGCCGGCACCGGGCGCGCCATGGCCTGCCGGCCACGCCTACCCCGGCAGGCTGTTGCGCAATGGCGCTGCGCGCTAGTGGAGTCACCCGGGAGCAGGTGCCCGACCAACCCTTTTCCTTCAACCCAGCCGCGTGCCCCCTAACCGGGACCATGGCGTCGATAAGCCGGAGAACCACTGATGAACCGTGAACTTGAACGTCGCCTGATCCTCAAGGGAATTGCCAGCGCGTCCCTGCTTGGTGCGGCACCACGCACCTTCGCGCAAGGCTCGGCGAAGCCGAAATTGACATCGATTCGCTCCACCGCGCGCTCCTGGCTGTGGAGCCCGGAAGACTATGCAAGCAAGACCGGGTTGTACGACAAGGCGGGCCTCGCAGTCGAACTGGCGGCGACCAATCGCGGCGTCAACCAGGACGCGCTGTTGTCGGGCGCGGCCGACATTCTGTTGGGCGCCCCGACGCAGAACATGCGGGTACAGATGCGCAAACAGCCGGTGAAGATGATCTGCGGCTTTGTCAACAAGTACGCCTCGAACATCGTGGTGAAGAAGAGTTTCGCCGACAAGGCCGGTGTCACCGAAGCCTCGCCGGTGGCGGCCAAGGCGGCAGTGCTCAAGGGCCTGAGGATCGGCACCACCGGCCCCGGCGCCGGCCCCGATCAATTGACGCGCTACATGATGAACATCGCCAGGATCAACCCCGACCGCGAAGCGCAACTGGTGCCGATCCAGGGCGGGCCGGCGGCGATGATAGCGGCTTTCGACCGCGGCCAGATCGACGGTTTCTGCCTCTCGTCCCCCACCTCGGATGTGGCGGTGGCGAAATTCGGCGGCACCTATCTCTTCAACATGGTCAACAACCCGCCGCCCGACCTGAACGACTATCTCTACATCACCGCGTCGGTCACCGAGAAAACCATCAAGGACAAACCAAAGGAATTGATCGCCTATTGCCGCGGCATTGCCCTGGCATTGCGCGCCATTCACGGCGATCGCGCCGCATTCCGCAAATGGGCGCGCGAGTATTTCAAGGACCTCGAGGACGACCTGTTCGAACGCGCGTTCGCCAACAATGCCGCGATGTACATGAAGACGCCGGTGCCCACGCGCCCGCAATTCCAGCGCAATGTCGAATTTCTCGATGCCGAACTGAAACTGCTCAATCAGCCTGGCGTGCCGGGCGGATTCCGCTTCGACGATGCCTGGGACTTGAGCTTCGTCGAAAAGGGCATGGCCGGGCTGTAGACGACCAGCGGGCGCCCGGCCGCCAACTGCGGCATCAGGCGGCTGGCGTCGCCTACCGGGCTACTTCGGCCCGGGCACCCGATTCGCGTGCGACCACGCTCCATTTGCGCCCTTCGGCGGCCATGAAAACGCCGAGTTCCGCAGCGCTTGCAGGCAGCGCCGTTGCACCCTGGGCTACGAGAGTCTCCTGCACCGCCGGTTTGGCCTGCATGGCCTTGAGCGCGGCGTCGAGCCGCGCGATGATCGCCGGTGGGGTGCCGGCCGGCGCCAGCACGAAAAGCCGCGGCGATGCATCGAAGCCCGCGCACGTATCGGCCAATGCCGGTCAGTCGAGCGCGGCGCTGACCTCGACTTCGATCAGCATGTCGGGGCTGACCAGCGAGGTCACGCCGACCATGGTCGATGCCGGGTACGGACCATCGCCGAAATTTCGGTTACGCACGCCACGCACTGCCGCCGCCTTCTCCGGCGTCAGGTCGACCACATAGGTCACCATCTTGAAGACGCTGGAAAACCTGGCGCCGGCAGCACCCAGCGCCGCACCCAGGTTGGCGTAGACCTGCTCGGCCTGTGCCGCCAGATCACCTTTGCCGACGATCTGACCCTGCGCATTCAGGGCCACCTGGCCCGAAACATGCACCTGGCGGCCGGCTGGCACTATGGTCACATGGGAATAGCCGGTGGGCTTGGACAAGGCCGGCGGGTTGATGGCTTGGATTGGCATGAAAGTCTCTCAGGTGTTTGGGAAACCCGCATATTAGCGCCGGCCGGCTTCCCGGCAATGCCTGGCTTGTCCGCGCTGGCTGCGGCGCGCTGCCAGCAGCAAGCGCTTCGCACGGGTCGAGAGCGCCGCGTCCATGCGATGTACCGGGCCGACGCTGACGAAGCGATCGCCGACAGCGAGGTCGTCATAGGCGACCGGCGCGGTTTCAAGGTTGCGCAGCAGCTCCGAGTTCATGGGTTTTCGCCCTTTTTCATCTGGGCGAAAGAAAGTTCATCGATTTGACAAACCATGGTCAATTGGTAGACTGCCTTCCCCTCAAATGTCGAGCCAGGGTACCAGTGACCGTTCCGCACACTGCGGCAAAACCGGACTACGCGCGCCCTTACGCGGGTCTCAAGGTGCTTGACGTGTCGCAGGGCATCGCCGGCCCCTATTGCGCAATGTTGCTGGCGCAATACGGCGCGGAGGTTACCAAGGTCGAGCCCTTTGCCGGCGACTGGGGGCGCGTGCTGGGCAAGCGGCTCGGCTCGCACAGTGCGCTCGACCTGACGGCCAATCGCGGCAAGCGCTCGATCGCGCTCGACTTGAAGCTGCCCGCCGGCCGCACGCTGCTGGCGCGCATGGCGGCGCGGTGCGACGTGCTGATCGAGAATTTCCGACCCGGTGTGATGGAGCGCCTGGGAGTCGGTTACGCGGCGGTGCGCAGCGCCAATCCGAAAGTGCTGTATCTCTCCGTCAGCGGCTTCGGTCAGGACGGGCCGGCGCGCGATCTGCCCGCCTCCGATACCGTGGCGCAGGCTTTCGCGGGGATGATGATGGCCAACCGCGATGCCGCCGGCACGCCGCGGCCGACCGGCTTCCTGTCGGCCGACTACACCACCGCGCTGTATGCATTCCAGGCGCTGGCGGCGGCGTTGGCGGCGCGGCCGTTCGAGGCCACGGGGCGCCACATCGATGTCTCGCTGATGCATGCCACCGGCGCCTTCATGGCGATGAAGCTGATCGAGGAGCGACTCGAAGGCGGCCCGGCGCCCAAGCTCAATGCGCCGGCCGGCAGCTATCGCACCGGCGACGGCTGGATCGCCATCACCCTGACCAAGGAGGCGCATTTCCCGGCGATTTGCAATGCGCTTGGCGTGCCGGGGCTGGCCAGCGACCCGCGCTTCACCGATTTCGCGCGGCGTTCAGCCAATCTCGCGGTGCTTCTTCCGCTATTGCAGGAACCCTTGCTTGCCCGCAGTACCGCGCAGTGGCTGGCGATATTTCATGCGGCCGACGTGCTGGCCAGCCGCATCCACGACTTCACCTCATGGCTGCGGGATGCGCAGGTTCTTGCAACCGGAGTCGTAGCGGAAGCGGCGCCGGACGGCGTGACGCCGGTGCCATGGGTGCGGGTACCGGGCGCCTTGCATCCCGCCGCCGGCGACGCCCGCCTGCACTGGCCGGATGTCGGCGAACACTCCGCAGCGGTATTGCGCGACATGCTCGACATGGATGAGACCGAGATCGCGCAGTTGCGCGCCGCTGGTGTACTCGAACCACTTCGCGAAGGAGGCTCCAGATGAAATCACGCAGATATGCGATTGTCGGGTTGGCGTGGATCGCGCTGACGAGCTTTGGCGGTGCGCCGGTGGCGGCACAACCGTTCCCGTCCAAGCCGATCCGCATCATCGTGCCCTTCGGACCCGGCACCGGCACCGATATCCTGGCGCGGGTGGTCGGCGAGCGCATCGGCGAGCAGTTGGGCGTGGGAGTCGTGATCGAGAACCGCGAGGGCGCCGGCGGCCTCCTGGGCGCCACCGCCACCGCCAAGAGCCCGGCCGATGGCTACACCCTGATGATGGCGGCCAACCCTTTCGTGGTGGCGCCTCTGCTGCAGGCCGCTCCGCCCTACGACGCAGTGCGCGATTTCGCGCCGGTGGCGCGCATCGGCGTGCTGCCGATGGCGCTGGTCACCGGGCCGGCGGCGCCCTATGCCAACGTGCGCGAGATGATCGCTTTCGCGCGGGCCAATCCGGGCCGGCTCAACTACGCCTCTTCCGGCAAGGGCACGCCCAGCCACCTCGAAATGGAACTGATCGCACAAAGTGCCGGGCTGAAACTGCAGGATGTGCCCTACAAGAGCACCGCGCAGGCGATGACCGACACCATCGGTGGCCAGGTCTCGCTGTATTTCTCGACCCTGCCGCCGGCGCTGGCGCAAATGCGCGCGGCCAAGCTGCGTATCCTCGGCATCGGCAGCGCGCGCCGCCTGGCCCAGGCACAGGAGGTCCCGACCCTGGCCGAAGCGCTGGGCCAGCCCGGCTACGAAGCCAATGTCTGGTACGGCTTCGTAGCGCCGGCCGGCACGCCGCGCGACACGCTGGCGCGCCTGGCCGATGCGGTGACCCGCGCTCTCGACCATGCGCCGGTGCGCGAACGGGTGGAGAAAAGCGGCACCGAGATCGAGGTTGCGGGGCCCGATGCATTCGCCGCGCAAATCCGCCGCGAGAACGAAAAATGGTCGGCGCTGGTCAAGTCACTCGGTCTCAGCGCAAATTGAAATCCGCGGTCCACGCCCCCGGCTTCGAGGACTTCGCCGTCGGCGAGGTGTTCACCACCTATCGCCGCACCGTTACCGAAACCGACCTGGTGAACTTCACCCAACTGGCGGGCTTGCGCCTGCCGATTTTCGTCGACGACGACTGGGCGCGACGCGCGTCACCGCACGGCGGGCGCATCGTGCCGGGATTCCTGGTGTGCACGGTATCCGCCGGCATGCTCGAAAGTGTGCTCGGCGCCAACACCATCGCCGGGCTGTCGATGGACGGATTCCGCTTTCATGCGCCGGTGCGGCCGGGCGATACGCTAGGCTGCGAAATCAGTATCGATGCGGCGAAGGAAACCTCGGACGGCTTGCGCGGCGTGCTCTCTCTGGGCATCAAGGTGATCAACCAGCACCACGCCATGGTGCTGGAATACTCGACGCGGGTGATGCTGCGAAAAAACGGCCCCGAAGGGCCGTCTTGCAAATGACTTGCCTTAGAAATCATTCGCCAAGGCGCGATTTGAGCGGTGCCGCCACACCGCCCATCAGCGCCAGGCCGGCCAATCTCGC